>NZ_JBXWNE010000012.1:0-112719 GCF_059610225.1 Ruegeria sp. YTSA105 | reverse complement strand
CCCCTGAAACTCACGGGTATGAATCACGCAGGCGGGATGACGGCAACCAAATTAATAGGTCCAGAACCTAAGCCCATGTTGAACGATGCCAATTGAACAGAAAGGGCAATTTCCATCGACATTTCATGGTCGCTGTTAACATGGCAATGCTGGTCTCCATTGTATCAAATTTTTCGCAAATATGCCCAGGAGACATACCCTTTGAGCCCACGCGCACGCACCAAAGAAACGCGGCACCAACGAGTGCCACCGGTTTGCTCGCAACTGTGAACTCGTAAGGCGGTTCCATTTGGCAGACCAACAATCACATTGTAGCCTGTTCCGGGTCCACCACGCATTTTCAGCATGTCACCGTCTTCGACGCCAAAAACCTCGTATCGTCCGAGTGAGGCGGCCGTTGCTGGTGCAGCGTATATTGTGGCCACCAGGAACATTGCCGCTACGGGTAAGAAGATTGCACTGCGCATCGCGTTATCCTGCTTGTTGCCTCATCTACAATCGTAGCGATTCAGCTCACCAAGAGGAATAACCCTAAGACAGGAATGTGCAAATTGGCCAAAGTCTGGTGGCTATGACTGCCACGCCCGGTTCGAAGGGCCGCAACGCAGTATCTCGATTGTCAGGCGATTTACTGGAATGGGTTGATCCAGAAACCTCAAGGAACGACGAAAAATGTTCGTAGCGTGGGATACATGTGGGCAGCTATGCCAGATCAAATGGTTGCGTTGGAGGGGTTGATGCGTGAGGTTGCGAGATGGCTGCAAAAGAGACCGCGACATGATGATCTATGGATTGAACACCTGCGCGATTTGCCAGAAGGCCCGAAAGGCGTTGGAGGCAGAAGGCAAGGAAGTCACTTTCCGCGATGTCTGGGCGGAACCTCTGACCGAAGCGGAGCTGGCTGAGCTGATTGCAGAATTCGGGGACTTGCTGGTGGACCGAAAATCGAACGATTACCGAGCGCTTAATGACTGGCTAAAAAATTCGGAAGTAGAGGCACAGATTTCGGCCCAACCCAAGGTGATGGCGCGCCCGGTAATACGCGATCGGGATGTGTTGTATCTTGGCTGGGATGAGACGATTCAAGTCGCTTTGCTACAGAGCTGAGTTTTTAAAAAAAATGCATAATTAGCTTAACGAAACCCGCTGAAATGCTGCACAGGGCCGAATGCACGCTCTCGGAGTGCCGTTCGGTAGATCGTGGTAGCTGCAGAAAGTCTGCAATGGGCGGAGAGCCTTTTTGCATCAGGCATCGGTCATATGCTGGACCAGTGAGGTCAGCTGTCTGTCGCCATGGCCATCGTCCCAAGCCGTCTTGGTTCGGTCATGCATCAACCGGATGAAATCAGCGGGAGCATTAAGTGAGAGATAGGTCTTCAACGCATCCTCTTGCGCCATCGCGTAAACCTTCAGAGAGGCTTCTGCATTGTCGTAGTTCTCGGTCGGAACGGTTCTGGCAAAGAGATCATGGTAGTCCTTGACCAATTTGATCGTGGCAGGAAGTTGGTCGGCATAAACTTGCATCGGGATGCCCGCTTTCTGACAAACAAGTGCACCGTATATCATTCCGAACATAAACCCCTGCCGAACCGTGAAGAGGCCGGCGAAGAGCGCGGCAAGCGCCGCTGGCTTCTCTCCAACATGGGCGGACTTTCCACCCAAGTTTCCGATGACGCTGCCATAACGGTCCCAGGTACCGGCACTGCCGACCGTCAGGATTGTGGTTTCGTCACCGCCAATGCCAGAAGGGTAGGCATTGATCATGCCAAGCATGTAGCCAGCCCCCTGTTTCTCCAGGATGGCGACCAGTCTATCGGCATCCGAGGTATCGCCTGTGCTCATGTCGCAGATAGTCTTACCCTCTAGCGAAAGACTCAGCCCGTTGACTAGTTCAACTGTTTCCGTGTGGCTCTTGATACAAATGATGACAAAATCAGACGCCGCGATGGCATCATTCGGTGAGGAGCAGATGGTGGCGCCAACCTCAGCGAAAACCTCTGCCTTTTCCGGCGTGCGGTTCCAAACGCTGACATCGTGACCTGACTTGAGCAGGCAATGCGCCAGCGCTGACCCCATGTTGCCCAGTCCCAATACAGCAAGTTTCATGATCTTAGCCTCCTGTGTCCGCCAATGAGTTCCAGCACCAGCATGCGCCGGCAAGGGGAGATGACATAGTTGTAAATTTTTCTATATTGTTAGATGGTCTAACTTATGGATTGGCGCACGCTTCCCTCGTTGACATCTCTCAGAGCTTTCGCCGCCGCCGCCGAGTTTCAAAATCTGACCCGGGCGGCAGAGGCACTGAACGTGACCCATTCCGCAGTCAGCCAGCAAATCCGCGGGCTAGAACAACAACTCGGCACCCGGCTTATCACTCGTACCCGGCACGGTATTTCTCTGACATCGCAAGGCGAATTCCTGTCGGCTGGTTTGCTTGAAGCCTTCGCTGAAATGGCCTCTGTGACCGAGAGGGTGACGAGTGCAGAGTCGGTTCGACCGTTGGTGGTCAGCGCGACTCCGATGTTTTCAAGCGCGTTCCTCATGGCGCGGCTGTCGACGTTCATTGATGAATTCCCCAATATCGAATTGAGGATCGATTCAACGATCCAGGCTGTCGATCTCAAGCCGGGCGGAATTGATATGGCCGTCCGATACGGAACAGGTCGCTGGTCAGGGCTTGTCTCGCAGATGCTGCTACCTGGTTGTCTGACGGTCGTCGCGTCCCGCGAACTGATCGGAAACAGGGTGCTCAAAAACCCTGTAGAATTGCTTGATTTCACACTTCTTCAGGAACAGGCGTCGGTCGAGTTTGATCTGTGGCTGGAAAAGGCTGGCATCCCGCCCGAAGCGGAACGGAAAGTGATCCGCATGCCGGGCAACATGCTGTTGGATGGCATCCGCCGAGGTGACGGTATCGGGGCGACAGTACCGGCCTTTGTCTCTGACGAGTTGAAGTCAGGACAACTCGTGGCGCTGTTTGATGATCCAATACCACGGATCGGCTATTACCTTGTCACGCTGTCTGGTCCGGTTCGGCCAGTGGCAAAACTGTTCATACAGTGGCTTTCAAAATCAATTACCGAATATGAGAAAAGCCTGTTCCGATGGCCGCCCGCTCACCTGTTGTAGACGATAAAGAGCACCGGTTAGAGTCAAATAGGGTCTGGCTTACAAGGTAACGACCCGACAATGCTGCGCTACGACTGAAGGTCCGCTCTGTGGATGCCGCACCGCTGCGTTAATGGCAGGGGCGAAGGTCCGGTGTGGGCCGTGAGACTCAGTGGGGCAGGCAGCAGCACTGCCTGCCTGAGAAGCACATTTGTTCTGTCATGCCGACGCCGCCTTGGGCCATTCTGCCTTCAACAGCCGTGCAAAGATCATCACATGCGTGACCAAAAGTACCGGGACAAAGAATGTTGGAATGAACCAAGTGGGGCCAAAGTAGTTAATTGCCTCGGCTTGGCGCAAGGCGTTCACCAGATCTACAGTACCTAGGATGTTGAAACCCCACACCAACGGAAGGGCGGCCACTGATCCCCATCGCAAAGCGATAAGCGCGGCGATTGCCAGAAACGCCGAGAGTAAATCGCCATAGCTGGCGCTGGTTGCGAACGCCTCGGGCAACCCTCCGTTGTTGAGATTTGGTACCAAGAAGCTCATTCCGATGTGTCGGAAAGCATGCGGCAACAGCAGGATTGAGAGCGCTGCCGCCGCCGACAGCCGTGCAAGCCAGGGTGCAACGTACCACGCCGCGATCAGAGCAAAGACAAAGAGACTCATCGCGAACTGAAGAAGGAATATCACTGTGGGCGTCATCTGATCGGTCCTTTCGATATGCGTTTGTTTACGTGAATTGGAGGTAGGCAGACCTTCACCCTCGAACCGCAGTTTGCGATACGCTCACCTCGGCCCGGATCGCCCCCAATGATGCGGCCGGAGCAATCTCGTGGGCTGTTCCAGTGGCGACATCATAAAGCAAGGCTGAGACGGTGATCGCGTCCGGTACCTCCGGTGCTACCGCTAGGCGCTTGATGTCTGCGAAAAGGTCGCTTTCCTGATCCGTGATCGCGTACTCGGACACATCTATCCCAAGCTTTTTCAGCAGCGCGTCCTGAAGGTCTGGATTGGACAGCCGCTGGGCTCCACATTGTGTGTGCTGCATCAGGATTACGTTGAACGCCTGTTCGCGGCCCTCCGTCATGACGCTCACCAGAAAGGCGAGGGTGGCGATTTCTTCGATTGCAACGCGTGTAACCCGTCCGCCGTTGTTTCGGATTACAACCGCATCACCAAGCTCCAGTCCGAGGATGTGCGCGGGATCGACCCGGGCATCGCCGCAAGTCAGCACAACCGTTCGCAACTTTGGCAGGATCGGCAGGTTAGCACTGTCAAAGCCCGCCGCGAATTCTTGGTTTCGAGTGATAAGTTCGTCCTGAATGTTCATTCAGAGGTCCTTTCGTCTTGGGGGACAATCCTTCGTCTTGCGTAGTGTCAGGCGACACGCATCGGTGCGGTCCTTCTGGCGGTGGGCTGGTGACTTTCCGCCCACGCGGCGTCGTCTTGGCAATACGACGGGGAAGAAAGCTGTACATAGTCTCGCTGCATCTGGGCGCGATCAAGATCGAAGGGGCGCGTCGTGAGGATCTTTAGAAAGCTGCCGATCGCGCCAATGCTGCCTGGTAGGCTGCGCGCCAGGCCCGGTTGATCAGCGACCTTGCGCCGTACAATGCTTTCGAAGGCTTCAGGTTCGTGCCCGCTGACTTGGAACACGTCTTCGGTTGGGGCGTTCACCGCGAAGGCGCCTCGCCGGTACTCTTCTGAATAGATTGCAAGCTGGGTGACTGCCGCTTCCGAATAGTTTGCTGGGCGAAGGGCTTTCAGCGCCTTGACCATCATACGCTCGGAAATGTCTGCGTAGCGAACACGCCGCCCCAGCGCACGGCCCATTGCTTCAGGGATCTCGTTGGGTGACAACAGCGTTGGGCCCGTGGGGCGGTAGGTCTTGCCCGCATGGTGTGCCGGATCCGTCAAGGCACCGACAACCACGCGGGCAATGTCTTCGTTTGAGGGGGCGGCATTCTTCTTCACGTCGCCGTCGCCGAGCGGCATCGTGAACTGCCCAAGATGGGCCGCCATGCCCAGTACCATCAGGTAGTTTTCGGCAAACCAGCCGACATTCACCGTGGTCACAGACATCTCGGGGCGCATGCCGATCAGGATGTCGCCCAGATAGACTTCGCGTGTAAACAGGGATGGGTGATCCACGCTGGACAGCCACTGGCTAAGCGTAACGACATGTTCGACCTTTGCTTGGTAAGCCGCGGCTGTGAAGACTGCGTTGAAGTGCAGCCCGTTGGGTGCCGTCGGGGCGCATTGATAAGCCCGCTGCACGCCATTCATGGCCTTGCGCATGTCGCTCAAGGAATACTGGTCACCCACGAACAATTCAGCACCAGCGCGCTCAAGTAGGTCAGAGCGATGATCTCTCCGCCGTATGAACGCACGGACAGGGTAAGCTTTTGCTTTGAGCTGAAGCGCGACTTGCAGCCCGGTCTTACCGCTTGCGCTTGTGACAAGGATCTTGGGTTTGGCAGGCACGGGCACACTCCTTTAGATGATACTTGCAATCTATAATTTAGATGATACATGTAATCTTAAATGTCAACCCCGTCTGGGAGCGCGAAAATGCCGAGGATGTCGGAAGCGGAAAAACAGCGCAGTCACAACAGGATACTGGATGCTGCAGCGCAGTTGTTCCGCGAACGCGGGGTCGAAGCGACCAGCGTCGCTGACGTCATGAAGGCAGCCGGAATGACACATGGCGGTTTCTACCGGCACTTCGAGTCGAAAGAGGATTTGATCGCGACAGCCTTCTGGCACGCAGTCGACGATGTGGTTTCCGACATGGAGCGCGAAGAAACCAGCGAAGGGCGAAAGAAGGAGCGCCAAGGCTACATAGCTAAGTATCTTTCCCAAGCTCACGCTCAAGATAGTCGGAACGGATGCCCGTTGGCGGCGATGGGAACAGAGCTTGCCCGCACAACGGGCGCGCCCCATCAAGTGGGCGCACAGGCGTTAGATCGCATGGCGGCCCTTTTGCAGGACACGTCGGAAACCCGTTCGGGTCAGGGCTTAGCTGCGATGGCGCTCTTGATGGGCACGATTACCCTGGCTCGTCTGACGGAATCCGAAGAAGAGGCAGACCGAGCGCTGGAAGCAGGGCGCACAGCCATAGGTTTGCTTCAGGATTATTGGCCGAAAGAAAGATCCTAACTGTGGCAGAGTATCCCGAGAATTTGACGGCTATGTTGTGGTTTGCCGTCACCCGCTGTTCGACAATGCTGCAAGGTGCACGAACGGCAGCAATGCGCAGGCTGCGCTGCAGCGTCGAGTGGTGAGGCAAACGGCTGGTTTGGGCCGTACAGGACAGGGTTTATCTTGGCTAGGCGAGTCATTCTGCGCCGCATCCGACGGTAGCAGTGAGTCCAATGTTTCGAATGCCGCGACTGGCATCGACGTCTGTTATGCGCAGTAATGCGGACTTGGCAACATCGAACGAATTACCCAGAGCGTAACTATAGCTAATCCACTGCGGTTGCAGTTCTGTTGCCGAATTGCTGCCCTTCACTTGAAGGAATGTACCAGTCGCTAATGAAGGAGTACAATCTCTCATTTATTTACAAGGTCTTATTCTTCTAAGAGCTCGCGGATATTAACGTCCAACTGTGCCGCAAAGCCTTTGTCGTTACCAGGATTGGCGGCGCAATGACCCCATGGCGAGTCGTAAGGACGGAAGATGGCGTTAGGCATGTGGTGGGCCTCAATTTCATTGTCTTCAGGAGGGAAATAGAGGTCCTGAGTGCAGGGCATCAGGATGGCACGCGCCTTGATGGCACCCAGCGCCAGTTTGTAATCCCCATTGTAAAGTGGCCCGGCAGAGATGTCGCCAGCCTGCCAGGTGGCAAGCTTGGCCAGTAGATTGTTGGCATCCCAGCTCTGTACATGGTCCTGTTCCCAATCTTGCATCAGCTCTTCAATGGATTGGAATCCAAGCTGCTCATAAAGCCTCTCACGGTAAAAGGTCTGAGAGAAAGCCCAGCCTGCGTAAACCCGACCGAAGGCTTTGAGCCCGGCCTCGGGCGGGCTGTCATAATTGCCGCCGTTCCAATTCTGGTCCGCGCAAAGGGCGGCCTTGACCCCTTCGAGGAAGACAAAATTATGCGTTGAGGTTTTGGCCGAGGCGCAGAAAGGCAAGATCGCTTGTACCATATCCGGGTATTGCGCCGCCCATTGATAGGATTGACAGCCCGCCATTGACCAGCCGGCGACCAGCGCGATCTTTTCGATGCCGAGGTGATCTTGGATCAACCGATGCTGCGCCGCGATATTATCCCACATCTGCACCAACGGAAATCGCGGGCCGTCTTGAGGGGAGGGCGTATTCGAGGGCGAAGACGAACGGCCATTGCCGAACAAATTTGGACTGACGATGAAGTGGCGGCTTGGGTCAATAGCGCGACCGGGGCCGAAGAACCCTTCGTTCCGAGTATTTGTCCCCGTGTAGAAGGTCGGTAGGACGATGACATTGTCGCGGGTGGCCGACAACGTGCCGTAAGTTTGATAGGCAAGTTTGGCGTCGTGCAAAACCTGACCCGATAGAAGCGGGAAGTCTCCAAGGTCGAATGTCCTAAACTCATCCACGACCATCTTTCAGTACAGCCTCAGATACTCTTGCACTTCCCAATCAGTGACCGATTGGTGATAGCGCTCCCATTCGTCGTTTTTGTACTCGATATAGGAGTTGCGCATCACGCGCCCCATCACATGTTCGGCCATCTCGTCATGACGCAGAGCCTCAATAGCGTTGAACAAAGTTCGCGGAAGCCTGCGTATACCGAGCTCGGCAAGCTCGGATTCAGTCTTTGAGTACAAATCAAAATCTGTTGGTTTGCCCGGATCGATCTTGTTTTTGATGCCTTTTATTCCGCAGCTCAAGTGCATCGCCATCGCGAGATAGACATTCATTGTCATGTCACAGGCGCGATTTTCGATGCAGTGGCGGCTTTGCGGAAGGCGGAACTGGGCGGATCGGTTGTTGAAGCCATAGGTGATATTTGTCGGGGCCCATGTGACCGTGCCGCCTTCAAAGCCGCCAACACGTGGCACCAGACCGTTATAGGAATTCACCGTCGGACAGGTGATCGCGGTGATTGCTTCTGCATGCTGCATCAGTCCGCCAACTGCCCAGCGGCTTTCGTCACTCCAATCGCCATCCGGCGTTTCGAAAATGTTCTCGCCCGGACGGCTTTCATGCTGCATCGACATGTTGATATGCGCGCCAGACCGCCAATCGCCCACTGTCGGTTTCGGCATGAAAGTGATGAACATCCCGTGCTTTTTTGCGACTTCTTTCAGGGTGATGCGCAGGAATGCCAGCCGATCAGACATTTCCAGCATGTTGGTGTAGTGGAAATCCAGCTCGAACTGCGAATACGCACCCTCGGCCACCACGTCATGCAGGTTCCAACCCAGACCCTCGATGATGTCGATCATGTCTTTCAGAAACGCCATCGAGTCGATCGAGTATTCAACGTCATAGCCAAACGCCTGACGGCGGGGCCGAAGGCCGCTTGCAGGGTCGTCGTCAAACGCCTTCACCGGCTGACCGGCGTCGTCGTATTTCATCACAATGAATTCGGGCTCGACCCCAGCATAACCTGTGTACCCTTCCTGCGCAGCCTCGTGCATGGCACGTTTCAGGGCCTGACGCGGGCAGACATTATAGGGCGCATCTTCCCAGTAGAGGTCCGAGAAGATGATCGCCATCGAAGTATCCCACGGGCAGACATAGACGGCATCGAGATCCGGCACCACGACCTGATCGCTGTCGGCAGGGCTGAGTTCGGGCACGTAAGAAATCGAATGCACCGCAAATTGCGGTCCTTTCCCGAGGCATAGCGGTTCAAAATCACTCATCGGTACGGGTTTGGTTTTTGGAATACCGTGCAGGTCAATCCAGGCGGCCATCACGTATTTGACGCCAGCCTCCTCCAGACGTTGCCGTACCTCTGCGATACGCGGGCGGTTACGCTCGACAGCGTCATGGATAGTCTCGTAGTAGATGCGGGTGCTGGCATTGTCCTTGGGCATTCGGCGTTCTCCCATCGAATGGCAATCAGATTTGGTTCACCGAGGGTGATCCCTCAGTGTTGGTGCTGGTTTCGGTTGTTCTGTCGCTCAGCGGTTAAGATGTTCAGCCGGGGACAAAATCGTCAGGGTCGATGCCCGGAACCTGCGTGATCCCGGCAAGCTGTTTCCAGTTGTGAGGGTAGGCGGCATAGAAGATCACGCATTTGCCGTCCGACTCGTAGGAGATGTGGTTGTCCTTCGGGACAAACAGCACATCACCACGATTGCAAACATAGCTTTTGCCGCCGCAAACCAGTCGGAACGTGCCCTCAAGGCAATAAATGATCTCGTCGCAGGTCAGATCCCACGGCACCTTGATGTTGTTCAGGACGTTGATACCGCCGCACATGGACTTGCTGAATTCGCTGGTCACCATCGGTTTGATGTAAGTGTCGCTGTCGCCCATCGAGTCGTAGCGATTTTGAACCAGATCGAATTTGAAAAGTTGAGGTGTGTCACCCATTTGGTCAGCCTTCCTGTGCCAGGTGTTTCAGTATGGATTCGTTCAATTCGACCTTGTAACCGTCAGGGTCCTCGCAAAAGGCGATGACCCTTGTGCCGTTTTTCATTGGCCCCGGTGGGCGGGTGATGTTTACGCCGGCCGCAGCCAGCTGTTCGCACGCGGCATAAACATCTGGCGTTTCGATGCAGATGTGACCCCAGCCGTCGCCTTTGTCATAAGGCGTGCCCTGATCCCAATTGGCGGTCAGCTCCAGCGTGGGAAACTCGGCCTCGGGCCCATAGCCGATAAAGGTATTGGTGAATTTGCCTTCGGGGTAGTCCGTGCGCCGCTGCACTTCCATACCCAGAATTCCGCAATAGAAATCCAGTGACTTCTCCATGTCGGTGACCCGCATCATCGTATGGGCCAGACGAAACCCTTTGGATATGGACTTGTTCATCGATATTGTTCCTTCTTGCTTAAGTACCGGCCACGTCGCGCTCGATCAGATCCTGAAAGGCGCGGACGCTGTCCTCCCAAGCGGGCGACAACAGGCCCCCATCCTCGGCGACCGGGGATTTGCGGCCCTCAAACATGCGTTCAACCATCTCGTGATCTTCCTTGTGGACATCCCACCAAAGGTTTCTGAGGGCTTGTACTTCCTCGGCGCTCAGTTCCTGGCCTTCTGTCGTGTAAAGTGCTCGGTACTGGCGCATCTTTCCGGGACCAATGGGCACGTTCAGATATACGCCCAGCTGATCCGGAAAATAGCGGCCCAGAATGAAATTGGGGTACAGGGTCAGATAGCGAGAGCTGACCCCCAGACTGCCGGATGTGCCCAACTCTTCGTTCAGATCCACCGCGCTGCCGATGCAGGTGCCATCGGTGATTGTATAGTGGTTTTCCAATGGTTGATCAGTGGTTGAGGCATGGACAAACTGAACGTGGTAGGGCTCGATAAAGTTCTCCATGATCAGCTTCCAGTTGGTGCTAATCTCACCAAAGTCGAGCAGGCCAATTGGTTCCACTCTGGTGAAATCCATCCCCTCCAGCCGGCTGATCAAAGGCGCGGCATAGTCTTCGAAATCAGGCGCGTTCCCATCCAGATTGACGAAGATCCAGTCATGCCAGACATGGGTGCGTACAGGCTTGAGGCGATGATTTTTGATGTCAAAGCCGTCGAACTCCTGCTTGCCGGTTCCGGCAAAATGAGGTGCAGCCCGCAGGCGGCCATCCAGGTCATAAGCCCAGGCATGATAGGGGCAGCGGATCAGCTTGCCGACATTCTTGGGCTTGTCGACCAATGTCATACACCGGTGCAAGCAAACATTGTGAAACACCTGGATGTCGCCGTCACGACCGCGCACCGCCAGCAGTGGTAAGTCTGCGCAGGTAACCGGATGAGCATCACCGGGGTTAGCCATCTGATGGGCAAACCCGATGAACACCCAGTTCTTGGCCAGGACAGTCTGGCATTCCCGCTGCCAGAACTCTTCGCTGCGATACGCCCCGGCGGTCAGCCCGTGCTGAGGCCCTCCAATGGCCTGAGTTCTATCCTCGGCAATTGTCATTTGTCCTCCCTTCGACACTGCCACCTGTACCCGTCGGTCCAACGACAGGCGCATGGTTTTACCGTTTCTCGCGGTCTTCCTACTTGCGGACTCTGTCCCGCCGCGCCGGGAATTGAAGTTTCGACTGCGAATATCGCATTAGCCGCCTAACATTCTTTCGATTTTCGCGAATATTTTGGGATTTTGGGGCACGAATCAGAAATAATCTGGTCAAAAAACGGCATTGAAGTGCGAATTTCGAATAACCAGGTCGTGTGGATTGCGAGAGCCGCAATTTCAGCGGGATTTTACAGAAAATTTGGCAATAGGCCCGCGTCACGGTCCTTGGAAGCTGCGGTGTCGAGGGCAAAAGATGTCGTTTTCTGCACTTCCTGCCACAGAATTCTTAGGAGAGAATTGCGAATTTCGATGCCCTCACCTAGTCTCAGCTACGAATGCAGCAATCGAGCATCGGGTATATGGCAGTCAAAAAGCAATCAAACGTGCGCGCCTCCGCACAGAGCATTAGGTCCCCAAAGGATGACTTGAACCAGCAGATCATCCGGCTATTGCAGCAAGATGGTCGGATGGCTTTTTCGGAAATTGCACAGCAGTTGAATGTGTCCGAAGGAACCATCCGCAACAGGGTGAGCGGTCTGCGAGACAACAACATGTTGCGGATCGTTGCGATGTCGGATCCGGTGGCCACAGAATACACAACCGACGCGATGATCGGGTTGAATGTGGCCGCTGGCGTGACCCCACGCCAGGTGGCGAAGCGCCTTGAAAAGAACCCAAGGGTTGTTTTCATCCTGTGGGTCGCGGGACGTTACGACCTGATCATTGAACTGGTCAGTGACGACGGTGACGCATTGAAGGAATTTCTAGAGCATGAAATCCATGCGAGTGACGATATCGCCAATGCCGATGTTATGCCGGGGCTGAAGAATTTCAAGAATCAGTTTCTGCTAAAGCAGGATGTGAAGGAGTGAAGAGGAAGAAGCCGATCGCTGACGTTTCTAATGCGAAAGGGTTTCAACAGGGTTTTTGGGGAGATGTTCAGCGCCGATCTTAATGCCGACCCCGACAGCCATCCGTCTTCCGAACTGCGCGAACGATGTTGTCTAATATTTCGCTTTGAATATCAGATCCTGCAGCGAGTTACCGCTTGGGCTTCGGGCGGACGGTTCAGAAATCATCATGGATGCTTTCTTCCTCGCCGGTTACATAACGAGCCCATTCGTTCATGATTAGTCGACGTTGCTCCAGATAATCCGTCCTGCGATACGCCCTTTCGACCTGACTTCCTGCAACATGGCCAAGGCTGGTTTCTGCGACTTCCCTTGGCGCATTGGTTCGGTCCGCCACCCAATCCCGAAAGCTGGATCTGAACCCATGAGGCCTATATGGCAAACCTGCCTTGCGCATATGTTGCCCCATCGTCATATCCGAAATCACTCCTTTGCGAAGGCCGGGGAAGAGAAAACCATCACGGTAGAAGGGTTTGGTGAGGTCAACCACGCGCTGGGCTTCGCCGGACAAAGGCACGCGAAAATTCGCCGTTTGGCCTAACCGGCCCTTCATCTGATGCGCAGGGATTGTCCAAATGTCATCTTCAATTTGATCGTATCTCATAAAGCGGAGTGGACCTGAGCGGGCTGCCGTCAGGATCAGCATCCGCAGGGCCAGATTGGTTGTCGTGGGCACTTCTAGGGTTCTGTAGAATTCTGGAACGTCAATCCACGGCATGGCAGCAATGTGTTGTGGCGTATGCCTAGATTTACCAAGAAGCGCTTTGGCTTTTTCGGTGGCTTGCAAATCTACGTCCAACCCTAGCGCCGCAGCGTGCCTTAGAGCGATGCTGAGGCGATTAATGGCTTTCCGGGCAGTTTCCCCCTTTGGAGTGCCAAATGGGCCTCAGAGCGTCTCTTATGTCGATCTGATCGATATCTGAGCCGGGGATCTACCCAGTTTGGGTAAGACATGTAGTTCTAGAGGAGAAAACCAGCGCCCAGCTTTACCGTCGCCTTTGAGTTCGGCCTTCCGACTTTCGAACGCGTCCAATGCGACATCCGCCAAACAATGTAAATTGCGTTCAGCCTCACGCCGTTGTTTTTCGCGTTCTTTGATTGGATCAAGACCCTTCCGGGCAAAGGCGCGCCACTGTTCCGCGTGTTCTCTTGGTTCTTTGAGCGATACATCTGCAATGGACCCAAGGCCCATTTCACGCCTGCGACCGTGTACCGTGATCCTGAGGAACCATTGCCCGCCGTCATCTTGGCGCTTGTGTAACCACAATCCGGCACCATCGTTGTGCTTACCGGGGCCTGCTGCCTTCACCGCTGCGGCCGAAAGTTTACGGATAGGCCGCGCCATCCGTCCACCCTTCTATCCACCTTATTGTCTGCGGTATCCTGCTATATCCTGACACATAACGGAATAGCTAAAGTCTTAGGGTGTTGGTTTTTATAAGAAAGTGGAATGTCGTGGGGTATGGTGGTGTAATGTCTAAATGCATCTCCTGGGCACCAAACTCCAAACATCTCCCTACTTTTCAAGCGATTGCACTCGTGCGTTTTTCCGTTTCTTGCCTGCGCCTAAGCGCTGCAATAGGTTTAAATCGCGCGCTGAATTCCAGCGTCCAGACAAGATCGAACCGGGACCCTAAAGCCAATCCCGCAAAATCGGGATCAACGGCACATCTGCCGCAGGCATCGGGTAACTGCGCAGATCATTCGCACGCACCCATTTCAGCGCCTGTCCTTCCTTCGATTGTGGAATGCCCTCCCATTTCCGGCAGGCAAACAGCGGCATCAGCAGGTGAAAATCATCATAGCTGTGGCTGGCGAAGGTCAGCGGCGCAAGGCAGGAGGACCATGTGTTGATGCCCAGTTCTTCGTACAGTTCGCGGATCAGGGCGACCTCGGGCGTTTCGCCGAGTTCGATCTTGCCGCCGGGAAACTCCCAAAGTCCAGCCATGGATTTGCCTTCGGGGCGCTGCGCCAGCAGCACCCGGCCCTCAATGTCTATCAGGGCGACCGCAGAAACCAGAACTGTTTTCACGACCGGTAATCCGCGTTGATCTCGATATAGCCATGGGTCAGGTCGCAGGTCCAAACTGTGGATTTACCGGCGCCCAGCCCCAGATCGACGCCGATTACAAGGTCCTGAGCTTTCATGTATTCGGCGGCATCTTCCTCGCGGTAATCGGGGCTGACCCAGCCTTTTTCGGCCACAAGGATGTCTCCGAAAGAAATGCTCAGCAGGTCACGGTCGGCAGCTGCACCCGATTTTCCGATGGCCATGACGACGCGGCCCCAATTCGGATCTTCGCCCGCAATGGCGGTTTTTATCAGTGGTGAATTGGCAATCGCCAATCCATGCACCTTGGCGTCGGCATCGGTGACGGCCCCGGTCACACGAATTTCTACGAATTTCGTGGCGCCCTCGCCATCGCGTACCACTTGTTGGGCAAGGTCCAGCATCACGGTTTCCAAAGCCTCGGCAAAGGCGGCATTGTCTGTCGCATCCACCCCCGAAGCCCCAGTAGCACACAGCAGCAGGCTGTCCGAGGTCGAAGTGTCGCTGTCGACAGTGATGCAGTTGAAAGTGCGGTCAGTCTGCGTACCCAGCATCTGCTGCAACGCGGATTGCTCGACCTGGGCGTCGGTGAAGATATAAACCAGCATCGTCGCCATATCAGGCGCGATCATGCCAGAACCCTTGGAAATCCCCGCAATAGAGACTGTTCTTCCATCAATCTCGACCTGCGCCGAAGCTCCTTTCGGAAAGGTATCCGTGGTCATGATAGCCCGCGCTGCATCTTCGATTGCGTGGCGACTGAGGCCGGATTTCAGGGCCTCAAGCTGCGCCACGATGCGGCCATGCGGCAAGGGTTCACCGATCACACCAGTTGACGAGGTAAAAACCCGTTCGACCGGCACGCCTGTGGTCTCGGACACTGCTTGCGTCACCTCGGCGACCGAGCTTTGGCCATAATGCCCGGTAAATGCATTGGCATTGCCCGAATTCACAAGGATCGCCGCCGGCCCGTCACTTGGCCCGCCGATCTTGTCCTGACAATCCAGCACGGGTGCCGCGCGTGTGGCCGAGCGGGTAAAGACCCCAGCCACTGAAGTGCCTGGATCAAGGACCGCCAGCATCACATCAGTGCGGCCTTGATAGCGTACGCCGGCTTCGACGGTCGCAAAGCGCACACCGTCAATCGCGGGCAATTCGGGAAACGCCGCCGGGGCCAGCGGAGAGACTTTGGTGATCGAGGCCACGGGGTTACTCCTGAATCAGGTCCAACTGACGCACGATGCCCGGGGTCACATCTTCGAGCGCAGGACGTTCGATCTGTGCAGCCTGGGTCAACTCGCCGATACGGGCCTGAATAGCTTCACTTTGCAGATCCTGTGCCAGCTCGTCGCGCACCGCATCAAGTGCGGGCGCTTCGGATTTGCGCTTGTCATTCAGAATGATCACGTGCCAGCCGAACTGTGTCTGCACCGGGTCCGACACCTGATCCCTCTCAAGCGCGACAACGGCGGTTTCAAACTCGGGAACCATCTGCCCCTTGCCGAACCAACCCAGCACCCCGCCATTCGGGCCGGAAGGACCGGTTGATTTTTCTTTGGCCAGCTCGGCAAAGTCGGCGCCATCATCCAACTGAGCCTTAAGGTCTTTTGCCTCATCCTCGGTCTCGACCAGAATATGGCTGGCATTAAACTCATCTTCGCCTTCAAACTCGGCAAAGCGCGCATCATAGGCGGTCTGAATGGTTTCTGCCGTTACAACTTCGTCGATCAGGGCATTTACGGTCTGAACCGCCAGCAAAGACCGCGTCTCGTTCTCGATGGCCAAGGCGTTCAGATTGCTCAGCCCTTCTTGCTCCTGGCCCAGCAACTGCTGCTGAATCAGCTGCTCGATGATGAAATCATACAGAACATCATCTTCGACCTGCTGGTAGTTGGGGGGCAGTGTCGCAACTGTTGCGATCACATGCGCCAGAGTGATTTCTTCACCGTTTACGCGGGCGACCACCGTGCTGGCATCGGGCTTGGTTTCGGCGGCCAATGGCAGCGCCATCACCGTTGCAAGGGCCAGCGATGGCAGAAAAGTGAGGCCTTTGGGCATGGAATCATCCTATTTCTTTGCCACGGCAGGGCGCAGCGTTGACACTCTGGAACCTGCCGCTTACATCGCTTTGAAGCCTTGGACAGGGCCGCCTTTCACCCCCCGTATCTATGGGTTGCGCGCAAGGTGGGCAAGCCTGTCAAAACCAAGACAAGAACAGATCCGCTGGAGTGAACATGCTGGGACTCGGAACGCTCGCCAAAAAGGTGTTCGGAACACCGAACGACCGCAAGATCAAGGCGACCCGCCCCCTGATCGAACAGATCAACGCGCTGGAACCCGAGTTCGAGAATCTGTCGGATGACGGCCTGATCGCAAAGACCGCCGAGCTGCGCAAACGTGCGCTGGAAGGCGATAGCCTGGATGATCTGCTGCCCGAGGCGTTTGCCAACGTACGCGAAGGTGCAAAACGCGCGCTGGGCCTGCGTGCCTTTGATGTGCAGTTGATGGGCGGCGCCTTCCTGCATCAAGGCAATATTTCCGAGATGAAAACGGGTGAAGGCAAGACATTGGTTGCGACCCTCCCCGCCTATCTGAACGCGCTGACCGGTAAGGGCGTGCACGTGGTCACGGTGAACGAATACCTGGCCAAGCGCGACTCGGAATGGATGGGCAAGGTGTTTGCCGCCGTGGGCATGACCACCGGTGTCATCTGGTCAGGGCAGCCCGATGCCGAGAAAAAGGCTGCTTATGCCTGTGACGTGACCTATGCCACCAACAATGAGCTGGGTTTTGATTACCTGCGCGATAATATGAAGGCGGAACTGGATCAAATTTACCAGAAACACCACAATTTCGCGATCGTGGATGAGGTCGACTCGATCCTGATTGACGAGGCGCGGACGCCGCTGGTCATTTCCGGGCCCTCCGAGGACCGGTCGGACCTGTATACCGCGATTGATGCGCTAATCCCGTCATTGGGAGAAGATCACTTCACGCTGGACGAAAAGTCCCGGAACGTGACCTTCACGGATGAGGGTAACGAGTTTCTGGAGCAACAGTTGATTGCCAACGGCCTGATCCCAGAAGGCCATTCGCTGTATGATCCTGAAAGCACCACGGTCGTTCACCACGTGAACCAGGGCTTGCGCGCGCATAAGCTGTTTACACGTGACAAAGATTACATCGTGCGGGACGGCAATGTCGTTCTGATTGATGAGTTCACCGGTCGCATGATGCCAGGTCGTCGCCTGTCGGAAGGTCTTCATCAGGCCATCGAAGCCAAGGAAAACGTGCAGATCCAGCCCGAAAACGTAACATTGGCCAGCGTGACGTTCCAAAACTATTTCCGCCTGTATGACAAGCTGGGCGGCATGACCGGCACCGCGCTGACCGAGGCTGAGGAATTTACCGAAATCTACGGTCTGGGCGTTGTCGAAGTACCAACCAACAAACCGATCGCGCGTCTGGATGAGGACGATCAGGTCTTTCGTACCGCAGCCGAAAAATACGGCGCCATGATCGACGAGACAAAGGAAGCCCAGAAAAACGGACAACCGGTCCTTCTGGGCACCACGTCCATCGAAAAGTCCGAATTGCTCAGCCAGATGCTCACCAAAGAGGGTATCCAGCACAATGTTCTGAATGCCCGCCAACACGAGCAAGAGGCGCAGATCGTTGCCGATGCGGGCCGATATGGCGCAGTAACCATCGCCACCAACATGGCCGGTCGCGGTACTGATATTCAGCTGGGCGGCAATGTGGAAATGAAGGTTCTGCAGGCGCTGGAAGAAAACCCCGATGCCGACCCGGCCGAGCTGCGTGCCGCGGAAGAAGCCCGCCATGCTGAAGAAAAAGAAAAGGTCCTGGCTGCCGGTGGGCTGTATGTCATGGCGTCCGAACGGCACGAGAGCCGCCGTATCGACAACCAGCTGCGGGGCCGGTCCGGCCGTCAGGGTGATCCGGGCCGCACCGTGTTTTACCTCAGCCTCGAAGACGACCTAATGCGCATCTTCGGCTCGGAACGGTTGGACAAGGTTCTGACCACGCTGGGCATGAAAGAAGGTGAGGCCATCGTCCACCCCTGGGTGAATAAATCGCTGGAGCGGGCGCAATCCAAGGTCGAAGGTCGCAACTTTGACATGCGCAAGAACGTCCTGAAATTCGACGATGTGATGAACGACCAGCGTAAGGTGGTATTCAGCCAACGGCGCGAAATCATGTCCGCTGACGATCTGTCCGAAATCGTATCAGACATGCGTGAACAGGTGATCGACGATCTGATCGACGAATATATGCCGCCGAAATCCTATGCTGATCAGTGGGATACCGAGGGTCTGCACGAGGCGGTTAAGGACAAGCTGACCATTGACGCCCCGGTTCAGGACTGGGCCGCCGAAGAAGGCGTGGATGACGAGCAGGTGCGCGAGCGCCTGATCAACGCCGCCGACGAGATGATGGCGCAAAAAGTGGCCGCGTTCGGCCCCGAGAACATGCGCAACATCGAAAAGCAGGTCTTGCTGAACACGATCGACAGCAAATGGCGCGAACATCTGCTGACGCTGGAACATCTGCGCTCGGTCGTGGGCTTCCGCGGCTATGCCCAGCGCGACCCGCTGAACGAATACAAGAACGAAAGCTTCCAGCTGTTCGAATCCATGCTGGATTCGTTGCGCGAAACCGTGACCCGGCAACTGTCCCGCGTGCGACCGCTGACCGAAGAGGAACAGCGCGAAATGCTGACCCAGATGCAAGCGCAGCAGGCACGGGCGCAGCAGGCGGTAGATCAGGCCACTGGTCACGCCGAAGCGGTGGCCGAGGCCGAAGCCTCGGGTGATGCGCGGCCTGGATTTGTCGAAGACGACCCGGCAACTTGGGGAAACCCGTCGCGCAACGACAAGTGCCCCTGCGGTTCAGGCAAGAAGTTTAAGCATTGCCATGGCCGGTTGACCTAACGTCACCACAATCGAGACACAATGAGTCCGCCTCACGGCCACATATTAGCCGTGATTCAACTGCAGGGTGCGAATCGCTCCTTCAACTGGGGAGGGTGTCTTGTTTGTAATTAAGAACTACGTAACCACTGGCGGCACCGTTGCTTGTGCATTGGCCATTGGCTACCTCATGCAGAACGGAACCCCTGCGCAACCGCGAGGGGAGCGGGCTTCTGTTGATGTGGCATCAGTTACGGATCAGGCTTCAATCATCCCCGGGTTAAGCGAAGTCGTTCTGACCTCATCTGCGCCGGTTCACGGAACAAGCGAAGAGACCGGGTCCGACAGCCGTTTTATCGAATCCAGTCGATCAGAACCTGTCAATCCCGTTGACTGCACCCTCAGTGCGCGGGCTACTGCCGTTCCCGGTGCTGCCGCCCGGCTGGTCGTCAACGCCCCCTGCCACAGTAATGAATCCGTGGAAATTCACCATAGCGGTATGACAGTCACACAGCGCACCGACGCAGTAGGGCGCATGGACATGACAATCCCGGCCCTGTCAGAATATGCGATCTTTCTGATCTCGTTTGAAGACCAGCATGGAACAGTAGCAACTACCCATATCGCCGACATTGCCAATTACGAACGCATTGCCCTGCAATGGCAGGGTGAAACTGACCTGCAAATTCATGCGCTAGAATTCGGAGCCAGCTATGGCGGCAATGGCCATGTCTCGGCTGAGACCCCGACCGAAGGCGCCGGACAGGTAGTGCGTCTGGGCAATACCGGAACCGGGGACATGAAAAACATCGAAATCTATTCGTTCCCTGCCGGTCTTTCCAACCAAAACGGATCGATAGAAATCACTGTCGAAACCGAGGTGACTTCAGAAAATTGCGGGCGCGACCTGAACATCCAGTCGCTTGAATTGCGGGATGATCGGTTGAGATCAAAAGACAGGACGCTGAGTTTTCCTGAATGCTCCCGCACCGGAGAGTTTCTGGTGTTGAATAATCTCTTCCAAGACCTGACAATCGCCGCAAACTAAATCCGCAGGCAGGCTCGGGCATCTTATGACATTCTTTCGTGTGGCAGCGGCTGCACTGGCTTCCGTTACAATCGCGTCGGGCGCACAGGCGCAAGACATCTCGCTTAGATCGCATGACGGCAAGGTCGAAGTCACCGGTGACTTGCAGGGATTTGACGGCGAGTTCTATCGCGTGACGACGCAATTCGGCACGCTGACAGTTGATGGGTCCGGTGTGACCTGTACCGGACCCGCCTGCCCAAGCCTGACCGATTTTGTGGCTGAAATCCGATTTGCCGGATCTTCGGTCATGGCGGAAAAGGTTCTACCAGCGCTGATTGTTGGCTTCGCACAGCAACAAGGGTTGTCGGCGACCCCAAACAGGCTGACCGCCAACACATTTTCTTACGAACTGCACCAACCCGGGCGGGCAGCACCGCTGGGTCGGTTCTTCTTTGACGCAGGGAACACTGAGCGCGGATTTAGGGCGCAGGCAGAAAACCAAGCTGATATTGTTCTGGCGTTGCGCGAAATCCGACCCGAAGAGGAGCAAGCCGCACAAGCGGTAGGCCTTGGCGATCTGACCCGCACCCGCCGGGCCCGCGTCATCGCGCTTGACGCTTTGGTACCAATCGTTGCCAACTCGAACCCGTTACAGCAAATCTCGCTTGCGGAATTAACCCGGGTGTTTTCGGGCGAGATTACGAGTTGGGCCGAGTTGGGCGGACCCGATGCGCCAATTTCACTGCACCTTCCGGAAGCCGGTTCGGGTCTGGCCCAGAATGTCGAAGACAGGCTTCTGGCACCCTCCGGCACAGCCCTTTCCGAGGCGGCCATTCGGCATGACCGCAGTACTGATCTGGTGCGTACCGTTGCTGCGGATCCCTTTTCAATAGGTGTCGCAAGCCAAGCCGAAGCCAGCACCGCGCGTGCCCTGCCTTTGACCGGCGGGTGCGGTCATGCGCTGGCGGCTACTCGGCAGTCAATCAAGACCGAAGATTATCCGCTGACCTCACCTATGTTTCTATACCTGCCGGACCGGCGATTGCCGCGTTTTGCACGTCAATTCCTGGCCTACACTCAAGGAACCGAGGCGCAGATGGCAATACGCGAAGCTGGCTTTGTCGATCAAACCCCCGAGACTATGGGTCTTGGGGTGCAAGGGGATCGACTTGCCAATGCTATCGCGTCGGGCGGATCAGAAGTTGGTTTGGAGGAACTTCAGCGGCTGGTCGAGATTTTCAGACCCATGTCCCGCCTGTCACTGTCCTTCCGGTTCGAGCCCGGTTCCTCGCGCCCGGATGCGCAGTCACGGTCCAATATCCGACATCTTGCCCTTCTTTTGGAATCCGGGACCCTCGATGCCCGAAAGCTTAGGTTTGTCGGCTTCAGCGATGGCGAAGGGGCAGCGTCAACCAATGCGCGGATCGCATTGTTGCGGGCAAAAACCGTTCGCAATGCCGTATTGGCCGAGATTGAAACCGCTATCGGGGACAGCATCGAAATCACGGTCGACGCCTTTGGCGAGGCCATGCCAATGGCCTGCGACGACACGGAATGGGGCCGAAAGGTCAACCGCCGGGTCGAGGTCTGGGTTCAATAGCAGCTACAGATAACCCTCGGACCTAAAGCTCAGCTCGTTCGACTTTCCAATGATCAGATGGTCATGCAGCGTCAGGCCCAGTGCCAGGCAGGCATCCTGAATTCGGTTGGTCATGTCGATATCCGATTGCGACGGGGTCGGGTCACCTGACGGATGGTTATGCACAAGTATCAACGCCGAGGCATTCAGCTCCAGCGCCCGTTTGGCAACCTCACGCGGATAGACAGGGACATGATCCACCGTGCCCTTGGCCTGTTCCTCATCAGCGATCAGCACGTTTTTGCGATCCAGATAGAACACACGGAATTGTTCGGTCTCACGATGGGCCATGGTGGTGTGGCAATAGTCCAGCAATGCGTCCCATCCGGAAATCACATGTCGCCTCATCACCCGTGCGCGGGCCATGCGATGGGCGCAGGCCTCAAGGATTTTCAGATCGGTGATCACGCTATCCCCGACGCCTTTGATTTGGCGCAGCCGTTCCTCGGGCGCGGTCAGCACCCGATTGAAATCGCCGAACGTTTCCATCAGCGCACGCGCCAGCGGTTTCACATCCTGCCGGGGGATTGAACGGAACAGGACCAGTTCCAACAGCTCATAATCCGGCATGGCGGCGGACCCGCCAGACAGGAACCGTTCGCGCAGCCGCTTGCGATGATCTTTGATGTAGGAGGGTAACCGACCCGTCGGCAGCGGCTGCGCGGGGGCTTCGTCTGTATCGAATAGCATTGGGGCTTCGGAAAAGGCGTCCTGTGTCATGCTCTCAGCCTGACGCAGAATCGGTTTCCAGATGGTTAACGCACCTCACCTGCCATGCGGGCAGTGGCGCGGCGGACAACCATATGCAACACGATGGAAAACACTCCCAAGGTCAGCATCGCGGCGAACATCAGATCGGTCTTTGCACGGCCATTGGCCAACAGCATCAAATATCCCAACCCTTGCGACGAGCCGACCCATTCACCAATCACCGCCCCGATCGGCGCATAGACGGCGGCCAGCCTCATCCCCGACGCCAGCGAGGGCATCGCCGCCGGAATGCGGATATACCACAGCACTGCACGCGGACTGGCCTGCATCGTGCGCGCAAGGTCCAGATAGCCCTGCGGCGTCCGCATCAGCCCATCGAAGAAAGACGAGGTGATCGGGAAATAGATGATCAGCACCGCCATCGCGACCTTGGACCAGAGGCCATAGCCCAGCCAAAGCGTCAGCAACGGGGCCAGCGCAAAAACCGGCAGAGCCTGCGTGAACACCAGCATCGGCTGTACCAGCACGCGCGCCGCCCGCGAATTGGCCAGTTGCAGCGCAGTGACCACACCCAGAACCGTCCCAAAGGCCAATCCAATCACCACTTCGACCGCAGTGATCCAAGTGTGTTCGGCGATCAGCCAACGGTTCTGCCACCAAGTCTCGGCCACCACGGCGGGGCTTGGCAGGATGAACTTAGGCAAGCCGGTCGTCCAGACAATCCCCTGCCAGATGGCAATCGCGAACACGGTGGCTGCAAGGGCTGAGAGATATTTCATGCGACCGCCTCGCGCAGCAAGCGCAACAGCGCACCTTGCGTCTCAAGCGTCTCAAGGTCGTCCACATGGCGCGGGGCAGGTGCATGCGGCGGCTCACAGGGGGTCAGGCCCTGCTGTGTCATCACCATGATGGACTGGCCCAGCCGGGCGGCCTCACCCGGGTCATGTGTCACCAGCAAAACGGTCCGGCCCTGCAACGCCTCGACCGCCAAGTCCTGCATATCGGCCCGAGTGCGGGCATCCAGCGCCGAGAACGGCTCATCCAGCAGAACAATCGGGCGATCCTCCATGAGCGTGCGGGCTAAAGCGACGCGTTGGCGTTGGCCGCCCGACAGTTCGGCGGGTTTCTTGGTCATATGATCCTGCAATCGCATGCGCTGAATCAGACGGTTGCGCCGCTCCAGATCGACCGACTTGCCCCGAAGCCGCGCACCTAACGAGACATTCTGTGCGACCGTTGCCCAGGGCAGCAGCAGATCATCCTGCGCCATATAGGCCACGCGGTCCTGCATCGGAGCACCATCGCCGGCGGTGATCTGCCCGGTGAACACGGCACCTGTATCAAGCCCGGCAATCAGACGTAGAATTGTGGTTTTACCGACGCCCGATCCGCCCAGCAGGCAAGTCCACTGCCCGGCCCCAAGGGTCAGGGTGAGCGGCGCGAACAGGGTCGCTCCGTCAATCGTGGCCGTACCTTTGATGCTCAGATCGGGCGCCGGGGTCATGGGGTCAGGCCCATTTGCCAGAAGTTGACTTCTAGCTCGGTTGCCGTGCGGAAGGTCTGGCACAGGCGATCCCAGCGCGGCGAGGCTGCAAAGTCCTCACCAATACGCCGTGTTAGAGCCTGATCGAACAGTTCTCCGACCGCTTCGCACGCGCCTTGGTAGTCGTCACTGGCATAGGTATTGATCCAGTCACGATAGACCTCGGAAGTTGCCTCGGAGGCCAACCGCGTCCCGATTTCGCCATAGCCCATCACACATGGGGCCAGAGCCGCCAGCAGGTCCAGCAAATCGCCACTATACCCGGCCTCAAGCACAAAGCGCGTATAGGCCAGGTTTTCGGCGCGTTCAGGGGTTGCGAACAGCTCCTCATGGGAAATCCCAGCCGCCTCACAGATACCGATATGCAGCTGCATTTCCTCGGCAACCAGAGCATTTACCGTGGCCACGGCGGTCAGCATTTCCGAATGAGACTCGGACTTAACAACCGCCAGTGCCCAAGCACGGGAAAAATGGATCAGGAACACATAGTCCTGTCGCAGGTAATGCAGGAACGCCGTGCGCGGCAGCGTTCCGTCTTTCATCCCTTCCACAAAGGTGTGGCGAGTGTAATCCCGCCACGGCCCCTGCGCGGCATCCCGCATCAATGCGAAAGCTTTGCCGTAATTGCTCATTGCGCGGTCACATCGATGGCAATGTCGCTGACCGGGTTCAGGCTGTCGATCATGCCGCTGTTCTTCAGGAACTCCTCGAACCGCGCATAGCGACCCGCATCAAACGCCGCCGGACGCAGCGCGAACCGGGGAAGCGTGTCGACCCAGGCACGGGCATTCAGCTCATCCTTCAGCTCGGTCGAGGTGGCCGCGAAGATTTCCCAGCTTTTTTCCGGGTTGTTGACGATATACTGGGTCGCTTTCTCGGTCGCGGCCAAGAAACGGGCGATTTTGTCGGCATCCATCGTATCGGGATTGGCGACATAAATCAGCTCGTCATAGGGTGGGATGCCTTCCTCTTCGATATAGAAACAGCGACCCGCGACACCTTCGATATCCATCTGGTTCAGCTCAAAATTCCGGAACGCCCCGATAACTGCATCCACCTGACCGGTCATCAGCGACGGCGACAGCGAGAAGTTGACGTTGACCATCTCAATCTCATCCAGACCGATATCATGCTGCCCCAGCAGGGTTGTCAGGATCGCCTCTTCGACACCGGCGACCGAGAAACCGATTTTCTTGCCCCGCAGATCGGCCAGCGACTTGATCGGGCCATCATCCAGCACCAGCAGGCAGTTCAGCGGGGTGGCAACCAGCGTGCCGACCCGTTTCAGCGGCAAGCCCTCATGGATTTGCAGATGCAGCTGAGGCTGGTAGGACACTGCCAGATCGGCCTGACCAGCGGCCACCAGACGCGGCGGCGCGGAGGGGTCCGCGGGCGGAATGATTTCAACCTCAAGCCCCTGGTCGGCGAAATAGCCGTTTTCCTGTGCGACGATAATTGGACCATGGTCAGGGTTTACAAACCAATCCAACAAGACGGTCATCTTATCCTCGGCCCAGGCCGGCGCGGCAGCCAGCAGGGCGATTGCAGCGATCAGTTTCTTCATGTTTCGCGGTTCCTTCTGTTCACGAAGTTGAGGCTGCGACAAGAACAATCTCGCCCGGCCAATTCGGTTGAATTCGTTCGGCAGCGCGCCAGGCGCGCAATCCGGTAGCACAGCACAATGCCAGTCTTTTGCCCTTATTAGGGTCGATATCGCTCAGATCATCCGGCGATATCCGTTGCGCGTCAGGATGTACCGGGCGCGGGGATTCCTCGGCGCTGCGCAGCTCGATGATATGGTCATCTGTCGTCAGCTGCCCGGCCGAGAGAAACCGGAAACAGCTGTTCGGTTCGGGCGCATTATCAAAGCGGAAGGCCGTGCTGCGGAGTGTCCGACCATCGTACTGAACCATCTGACCCAGCACCGAGGGCGTCAGCCCAAGGATCAGGTTCAGCGCCATCTGTGCCTGCATCGCGCCAATCGTCCCGACGACCGGGCCCAGAACACCAGCGGTGGCGCAGCTTGCCCCGCTGTCCGGCGCGTCGGGAAACAGCGCGCGCAATGACGGCGCGCCGCCGCAGAAACCTCCGACATAGCCCGACAGCCCAAGCACCGAGGCGCTGATCAGCGGCTTGCCCTGCGCCAAGCAAGTGTCCGAGAGGATATAGCTGGCCGCATAGCTGTCTGCGCAATCCAAGATCACATCCGCCTGAGCAACCAAGTTGCCAGCATTTTCGCTTGTTAGAGCCTGTTTTTTGCCGCTGACGTCTATGTCCCCATTGATCGCCTTGCACCGTGCCGCCGCACGCTCGGCCTTGGGGTGTCCGCAATCCGTCTCAGAAAACAAGGTCTGCCGATGCAGGTTGGACAGCTCAACCTGATCCCTATCCAGGATCGTGATCTGCCCGATCCCAGCCCCGGCCAGCAACGGCAGGACCGGGGCGGCCAAACCGCCCGCACCCACCACCAGAACACGGGCCGAGGACAGGCGCGCCTGCCCTTCGGCCCCAACCTCTGGCAACAGCGTCTGACGAGCATATCGGCTCATCTGGTGACCTCGATCCATTGACTCAAACGCGCCTCGGGGTTGGTATTCAGGGTAATATCGGTCACGACCGAGACGATATCCGCCCCAGCCTGCAGGACACCTGGTGCACGCTCGACGCTCATCCCGCCGATGCCAACCAGTGGAGTATCACCAACGCGCGCTTTCCATTCTGTGACGCGGGGCAGACCCTGCTGCTGCCATTTCATCTTTTTCAGGATGGTGGGATAGACCGGGCCAAGCGCCACATAGTCGGGGTCCATGGCCAGCACGCGCTCTAACTCATCATCATCATGGGTGGACACGCCCAGTTTCAAACCCGCCTTGCGGATGGCAGTCAGATCGGCCTCGTCCAGATCCTCTTGCCCCAAATGCACCCAGTCACAGCCGGCGTCGATGGCCGCCTGCCAATAGTCATTGACCACCAGAACTGTCCCATTTGCGCGGCACAGGTCACGCGACTTGGCAATCTGGTCACGCACCACATCCATGGGCTGGTCCTTGACCCTCAGCTGTACCAACTTGATGCCCAGCGGCAGCATCCGGCGCAGCCAGTCCGAATGATCGAAGATCGGATAAAACCGGTCGAGTGTCATGACAGAAACGCCTTTCCGATAACCGGGGTCGAAGGTTCCGCCATATCGCGCGCCTCAATCGGGTCGGCCTGATGGGCCAGTTGCCCGGCCTCGATCGCGCGGGCCATTGCGCGGGCCATCAAAACGGGGTCCCCGGCGCGGGCCACAGCAGTGTTCAGCAGTACAGCGTCATAACCCAGCTCCATCGCGTGGGCGGCGTGGCTGGGCAGGCCGATGCCCGCGTCAATCACCAAGGGCACATCCGGGAACTCTGCCCGCATCGCCCGCAGGGCATATTCATTGTTCAGCCCCCGCCCTGACCCGATCGGCGCGCCCCATGGCATCAGCACCTCACACCCGGCGGCAAGCAGCCGTTCGCCAACAATCAGATCGTCGGTCGTATAGGGAAAGACCTGAAACCCGTCGCTGGTCAGAATGCGCGCGGCTTCGACCAGCTGGAACACATCCGGCTGCAGGCTGTCGGTATGGCCGATCAGTTCCAGCTTGATCCACTTGGTATCAAAGACCTCACGCGCCATATGGGCGGTGGTCACCGCCTCTTTGACCGTGTGGCATCCGGCGGTGTTGGGCAGCACCAACACGCCCAGATCGCGGATCATCTGCCAGAATGCTTGCCCCGCCCCGGATTCACGGCGAAGCGAGACCGTGGCAACACCCGCCCCGCTTTCGCGAAAGGCCTGCTCCAGAATAGCTGGGCTGGGATATTGCGCCGTGCCCAGCATCAGCGGGTTGGCCAATGTGGTTCCGTAAAAGGATTTCATCCTCAGCCCCCCTGCATCGGCGCGACGATTTCGATCCGATCCCCTTCAACCAAAGCATGGGCAACACGCAGCCCCGAGGGCACGAAATCTTCGTTCACCGCAGTGGCGACACGGCCCGAGTAGCCGCATTCCATCAGCAATTCCGATAAGGTCTCGGCCCGCACCTCGCGCGGCTCGCCATTAAGCACGATCTTCATCGACCATCTCCGAATGTTTGTGTTCAAGTGCCAGATCGGCAACGCCTTGGGCCATCGCCGGTGCCAGCAGGTACCCGTGGCGGTACAGCCCGTTGGCGTAAATCGTCCCGCCCCGACGCCGGATCCGAGGCAGATTGTCGGGAAAGGCCGGGCGCAGATCGACGCCGATCTCTAGCACCTCGGCCTCGCCAAAAGCGGGGTTCAACGCATAGGCCGCGCTGAGCAGTTCCAACATCGAGCGCGCGGTGATGCGGGTTTTATCCTCGGATTCAATCATCGTCGCGCCCAGCATGTAGATGCCATCGCCACGCGGCACGATGTAAAGCGGCATCCGGGGATGCAACAGGCGCACGGGCCGGGTCAGCGTCACATCAGGGCAGCGGATCACCAGCATCTCACCCTTTACGCCCCGAAGATCAGACAAGGCGTCCCGCGCCTGAAGACCACGGCAGTCAATCGCGTTCTCCAACCCAGCAGGGGCGGGTTCGCGATGAAAGGCAACGCCCCGCGCGATAAGATCGTCGAACACATCCTGCAGCGCCTTGCGTGGGTCTATATGGGCTTCGTCCTTGAAATACAGACCGTTGCCTAAACCATGTAGATCAGGCTCTAATGTGGCTAGTTCCTGCTGATTTACCTCATGATACCCCTGCGTTCGACGACCAAACCGACGCAAATCCGGCAAGTCGCGCGCACCGCAAACGACCAAAGTACCGCGCTGATGAACCTTGGTCCGGGTCGCCCACCAGTCAAAAGCACCCTGCCCCAGGCGCAAGACCGGCTCTTCGGCATTTTCGAACTCGCACCACGGGGCCAGCATTCCCCCGGCCCACCAAGAACAGCCATGCGGACCCGGCAGGCCGGCGGGGTCAAAGACCTGCACCCGTGCGCCGCGATGGGCCAATTCGGACGCAACAGCCAAACCGGCCACGCCTGCCCCTATGACAGACCAGATCCTCACGCTGGCCAGACCCGATGGAAATGATGCACCGGACCATGGCCCCGGCCCACGCACAGCCCATCAGCCTGGGCGATAGCGCCTTGCAAATAAGCATGTGCCTCTGCCACGGAATCCCGCAAGCTCAGACCTTTGGCCAGCCCGGCGGATATGGACGAGGACAAGGTGCATCCGGTCCCATGGGTGTTCTTTGTATTCCGGCGCTGCGCCGTGAATTCATCCACCAAACCCGAGCCGTCAACCAACAGATCATGACATATCTCGCCCTTACCGTGCCCGCCTTTCATCAAAACCGACGCGGCACCCTTTGCGCAAAGGGCCAGCCCCTGAGCCACCATTTCATCCGGAGACTGCGCTTCGTTCTGCTCAAGCAGCCGCCCAGCTTCGGGCAAATTGGGTGTCAGGACGGTCGCGCGTGGTATCAGAAGGTCCGTCAGGGTCTGGATCGCGTCACCGGCCAGCAAAGCATCCCCGGATTTCGCTATCATGACAGGGTCCAAAACTATGGGCCCGGCATAGCCCGACAGGGCATCTGCAACGGTCTCGATAATCTCGGGGGTTGCCAGCATGCCGATCTTGATCGCCCCGACATCCAGATCGTTCAGCACGGCGTCGATTTGCGCGCGGATCACACTCAGAGGAATGCCATGAACGGCTGTCACGGCCAGGGTGTTTTGCGCAGTCACCGCCGTAACAACGCTGGCCCCATAAACGCCCAGCGCAGACATCGCCTTGAGGTCCGCCTGAATTCCGGCCCCGCCTCCGCTGTCGGACCCTGCAATGGTCAAGGCAATAGCTGCCATGTCGTTGCTCCATCTTCTAGGGGCAACAACGGAGGATGGAAAACGTCTGTATTCATAAGACCGTTCCCTCCGCCGGAATTGCCCGGATCAGGTTCGATGGGTTGATGCAGCTGCACCTCTCAGCCTTGCGAACAAGGCACCCCAACGGTTGCGCGGACCATCTCAGGAGCGGCGACAATAATCAAGCGGAGATTTGCGAGGCTCTGCCTCGCGCTCCGAGGTATTTTTAGCCCGATGAAGAGCGGATCACCTGCTTCATCTGGCCCTAAATACCTCGGGGGAGTCGCGGGGGCAGCGCCCCCTTTTTTGGGAAAAGACTTCAGCCCTTCATCCCGTCCCAGAAGGATTTGACGGAGGAGAAAAAGCTGTTGGATTCCGGGTGATTGTCTTCACCCAGGTCGTCGAACTCGCGCAGCAGCTCTTTCTGGCGGCTGGTGAGGTTTACCGGAGTTTCCACGGCCAGCTCGATGAACATGTCGCCAACACCGCCGCCGCGCAGGGCTGGCATGCCCTTGCCGCGCAGGCGCATCTGGCGACCCGATTGGCTGCCCGCTGGAATCTGCACACGCCCGCGGCCACCGTCGATGGTCGGAACTTCGATCGAACCACCAAGAGCGGCTTTGGCCATGCTGACCGGCACACGGCAATAAAGGTTCACGCTGTCACGCTCGAACAGCCTGTGATCTGAGACCTCTACAAAGATGTATAGATCACCCGGAGGACCACCTCGCATTCCAGCCTCGCCTTCACCGGCCAGACGAATGCGCGTGCCGGTTTCGACACCGGCTGGAATATTAACGGACAAGGCGCGTTCTTTTTCAACACGGCCCGCACCCTGACAGGATTTGCAGGGGTTCTTGACGATTTGACCCAGGCCCGAACAGGTTGGACAGCTGCGTTCTACTGTGAAAAAGCCTTGTTGCGCACGCACCTTGCCCATACCCGAACAGGTCGGACAGGTTGTGGGCTCAACACCGCCTTCAGCCCCAGATCCGTCGCAGGACGAACAGACAACCGCTGCCGGGACATTGATGGTTTTCTGCTGACCTGAATACGCCTCTTCCAGCGAGACGCGCAGGTTATAGCGCAGATCCGAACCGCGTGCGGCACGACGTCCACCGCCCCCGCCCCGTTGGCCGCCCATGAAATCGCCGAACAGGTCGTCGAACACATCCGAAAATGCACTGGAAAAGTCGCCCTGACCAAAGCCAGCGCCAGGTCGGCCACCGCCGCCCATGCCATTTTCGAATGCAGCATGACCGAACCTGTCATAAGCCGCCTTGCGTTCAGCATCTTTCAGGACGTCATAGGCCTCGTTCGCTTCTTTGAACTGTGCCTCTGACTCCGGATTGTCCTTGTTGCGGTCGGGATGCAATTCTTTGGCCTTCTTGCGAAAGCCTTTCTTGATCTCGTCCGCTGATGCACCCTTGGATACGCCGAGCACATCGTAATAGTCGCGTTTTGACATCAGTATTTCCTTCTGCCTCAACGTAATCGGGCCGGCCCGGTGACCGGACCGGCCCGAATTGGCCCGGTTACCCGTTAGCTACGCTTGTCGTTGTCCAGATCTTCAAACTCGGCATCGACGATGTCATCCTCGCCCGGTGCAGCATCCGCAGCGGCAGGTTCATCTTCGCCGTCTTCAGCTTGCGCTTTGTAGATGGCTTCGCCCAGCTTCATGGCCGCTTCGGTAACGTTCTGGATGCCCGACTTGATCTTGTCGGCATTCTCGGTTTCCAGCTCGTCTTTCAGCGCGGCAATCGCCAGCTCGATGGCTTCGATGGTTGTTGGATCAACCTTGTCGGCATGTTCTTCCATCGACTTTTCTGTCGAGTGGATCAGGCTTTCCGCCTGGTTCTTTGCGTCGACCAGCTCGCGGCGTTCCTTGTCGGCCTCCGCGTTCTCTTCGGCGTCCTTGACCATCTTTTCGATGTCCTCGTCGGACAGGCCGCCCGATGCCTGGATGGTGATCTTCTGCTCTTTGCCAGTGCCTTTGTCCTTGGCCGAAACCGAGACGATGCCGTTGGCGTCAATGTCAAAAGTCACCTCGATCTGCGGCATGCCGCGCGGTGCTGGCGGGATATCTTCGAGGTTGAACTGACCCAGGATCTTGTTGTCCGCAGCCATTTCACGTTCCCCTTGGAAACAGCGAATGGTCACGGCGTTCTGGTTGTCTTCGGCGGTCGAGAAGACCTGAGACTTTTTCGTCGGGATCGTGGTGTTGCGGTCGATCAGTCGGGTGAACACACCACCCAGCGTCTCGATCCCCAACGACAGCGGTGTCACGTCCAGCAGAACAACGTCTTTGACGTCACCCTGCAGAACACCGGCCTGAATAGCGGCACCCATGGCAACCACTTCGTCCGGGTTCACACCTTTGTGCGGCTCTTTACCGAAGAACTTAGTGACCTCTTCGATTACTTTCGGCATCCGGGTCATACCACCGACCAGAACAACCTCATCCACGTCGCCAGCCGACAGGCCTGCGTCTTTCAGAGCAGCCTGGCAGGGCTTCATCGACTTCTTGATCAGATCACCAACCAGCGATTCCAGCTTGGCACGGGTCAGTTTCATGACCATGTGCAGCGGCTGGCCGTTGGCGCCCATCGAGATGAACGGCTGGTTGATCTCGGTTTGTGAGGTCGAGGACAGTTCGATCTTGGCTTTTTCCGCAGCTTCTTTCAGACGCTGCAGCGCCATCTTGTCCTGGGACAGATCGACACCGTGTTCCTTTTTGAACTCATCCGCCAGGTAGTTGACGATGCGCATGTCAAAGTCTTCACCACCCAGGAAGGTGTCGCCATTGGTCGATTTAACCTCGAACAACCCGTCGTCGATTTCCAGAATGGTTACGTCGAAGGTACCGCCACCAAGGTCATAAACCGCGATGGTTTGGGTTTCTTCCTTGTCCAGACCATAGGCCAGAGCGGCAGCTGTCGGTTCGTTGATGATCCGCAGCACTTCCAGGCCGGCGATTTTACCGGCATCTTTGGTCGCCTGACGCTGTGCGTCGTTGAAATAGGCCGGAACGGTGATGACGGCTTGTGTGACTTCCTCACCCAAGTAGCTTTCAGCGGTTTCCTTCATCTTGCCCAGAGTGAAGGCCGAAATCTGGCTTGGGGAGTACTTTTCACCGCGGGCTTCGACCCACGCGTCGCCATTGCCGCCATCAACGATGGCGTATGGTACCATTTTCTTGTCTTTTTCGACTTCGGCATCATCCACACGACGACCGATCAGGCGTTTGACGCCAAAAACCGTGTTGTCGGGGTTGGTGACCGCCTGGCGTTTCGCAGGCTGACCGACCAGTCGCTCATCTTCGGTGAAGGCGACGATCGAGGGCGTGGTCCGCGCCCCTTCGGCGTTTTCGATGACCTTCGGCTGCGAACCGTCCATGATGGCAACGCACGAGTTGGTGGTGCCGAGGTCAATCCCGATTACTTTTCCCATATGTTCAATCCCTTTCTCTTCAAGGCGATGTCCCGAGGCCCGACCCGTTATGGCATCTGGCCCCGATCTGATTTGCGCAATGGTCCTACACCATCGCGCGTCCCGGCGTATATAAGGACGGGAACAGGGGCCTGCAAGCATTCACAAATGCAGGTTTTCAGGAATCTGCAGCCTTTTTAGCAAGGTTTTGGCAAGGATTGAGGAATCTGGAATGGCGCGGCTGCTTTTACGCGGTTTTGAAATCAGGAAAGCTTACCTTGACGGAGCTGCCCAGGCACAGCTGATCACGCTGTTGCGTCCGATTCTGAAATCAGCACCTTTGTTCCGCCCGACCACCCCTTCCGGCAAGGAAATGTCTGTTCGCATGACCTCGGCCGGGGCGCTGGGTTGGGTCACTGACAAGAACGGGTACAGGTACCAGCCGCACCATCCAAAGGGCATGGAATGGCCCACCATTCCAGACTGCATTCTGGATATCTGGCGCGATCTTGCCAGCCCCGAACGCGACCCCGACTGTTGCTTGGTCAACTACTATGGCGAAGGGGCGCGAATGGGCCTGCATCAGGATAAGGACGAGGCCGATTTTTCCTGGCCGGTCCTTTCGATCTCATTAGGTGACGACGCGTTGTTCCGCATTGGCAACACGACCCGAGGGGGCAAAACGGAATCGATCTGGCTTGGCTCGGGCGATGTTGTCGTGATGGGTGGACCCGCGCGCCTAACCTATCACGGGGTAGATCGCATTCGTTTCGGGTCTTCAAAACTGTTGCCAAAGGGCGGGCGGATCAACCTGACCTTGCGCGTGGCGGGTTAACGGCGTGCGCTCCAGCTTTGCGACACATGCTGGCGGGTAAAGAAAATTCCAAGCAAGCCGATCAACAACAGAGCCAACCCGACCCAGACAGGATATTCCCAGTTAGTATTGCGCGGATAGTAATTCCGAAAAACGAAACCCCGACACTGGTCGATAATGTGAAACAACGGATTCCAGGCGAACATGGTCAACATGAACCCGCCCAGCGCATTGCCGACGAACATTTTCCCCGAGAACACCATATTCAGGCGCCGGTAAATTGTGCTCATGATCGTGGCAGTGGTCGGAAACCAGGGCTTGATCGCCATGAACACCACGCCGACCGCACAGCCCGTGAACCAGGCCAGCATCAGCATGGCAAAGGCGCCACCGGGCTCCTGAATTTCCAGCGGAGCAACCGATACGCTGTAGACAAACAGGATGATGACGATTGTCAAAACCTGAGTATACAGCGACCCGAAAGCGGCAGCCATAAGCACGACCATCATGTTCATCGGCGAATGCAGCATCATCGGGTTATTACCTGTGTCCAATCCGGAAACCGAACCGACGGCTTTAATGTGCGTCAGAAACAGGAAAACCCCAGACAGCAGATACAGAATGAACTCACCCCGGATTTTGGCAACGCGCGCGCCAAGAAGGGACATGATCACGTAAAACACACTCACCAGCACCAGAACCTGGAAAATATTGATAAGCACCGAAAGCACAGCATTGCTGTGTTGAGATCGGACATTCCGGACCACGGCGTGAAACACCAGTTCCGCCGTCGTAAACGCACCGCCTATAAGCGACCGGTTTCGCTTGTAATAAAACACCCGAAGCGTCTTTCCTGTATTATTGCCTGCAATCTGGCACGAAATTCTTGCCGTTCCGTAACCAGCACAGCATAAGGCCGTCAGGTTATTCGATCAACAAATCACAGGAACGGAGCTTTTTTGTGACCTATGATGCCCTCATCCCCGTCATCCGACGTCTGGCCCTGGAAGCGGGCGATACGATCATGGACATCTATAACTCGGATGAGTTTGACGTGAAGGTCAAATCCGATGCCAGCCCCGTGACCGAAGCAGATGAGGCCGCCGATGCGCTGATCTCGGCCGGTCTGCGCGCAGCGTTCCCCAATATCCTGCTGGTGACCGAGGAACAGGCCGCCTCGCATTCTGAAAAAGGCGATACGTTCCTGATCGTTGATCCGCTGGATGGCACCAAAGAGTTCATCAACCGGCGCGGCGATTTCACCGTTAATATCGCGTTGGTCGAAAACGGCACCCCAACGCGTGGCGTGGTTTATGCGCCAGCCCGCGGCCGGATGTTCTATACTTTGGCCGACGGGCAATCGGTCGAGGAAACCGGCGCGCTGGACAAGGATCAACCCGGTGCCGTGACTCCGATTTCGGTCTCTGATCCAGACAATTCCGCGCTTTTGGTCGTGGCCTCGAAGTCACATCGTGACCAGGCGACCGACGATTACATCAACAAATATCAAGTGCAGGACAGCAAAAGCGCGGGCTCGTCGCTGAAGTTCTGCCTGATTGCGACGGGCGAGGCAGATATCTATCCCCGCGTTGGCCGCACGATGGAATGGGATACGGCAGCAGGTCACGCCGTGCTGACAGGTGCGGGCGGCAAAGTTGTCCGGTTCGACAATCATGCGCCGCTGACCTATGGCAAGGACGGCTATGCAAACCCGTTCTTTATCGCCTACGCTCCGGGTGTAGACCTGAAGGAGGCCTGATGTCCGTTCTGATCGCCATTCCCGCCCGCTATGCCTCGACCCGCTATCCGGGCAAACCTCTGGTGCCGCTCACCGGAGCCAGTGGCAATACAATGACTCTGATCGAGCGGTCATGGCGCGCGGCCAGTTCGGTCTCGGGCGTGGACCGCGTTGTGGTTGCCACCGATGACGACCGCATTCGCGAGATGGCCGAAGGGTTCGGGGCCGAGGTTGTGATGACCTCGGAAACCTGTGGCAATGGCACCGAACGCTGCGCCGAAGCGCATGATGTGCTGGGCGCAAGCTATGACATCGTGGTGAACCTGCAGGGCGATGCACCGCTGACCCCGCATTGGTTCGTCGAAGATCTGATCACCGGTCTGCGTGCCGCACCCAAGGCTGGGGTGGCCACTCCGGTTCTGCGCTGCGACGGCGATGCGCTCAACAGCCTGCTGAATGACCGCAAACACGGGCGCGTCGGTGGAACAACCGCCGTTTTCGCCGCTGATCACGGCGCGATGTATTTCTCGAAAGAGGTCGTGCCCTTTACTTCACAGGCTTATGCGGGCGGGGAGGAAACGCCGGTGTTTCACCATGTCGGCGTCTATGCCTACCGCCCTGACGCGCTGGCGGCTTATCCGTCCTGGCCTGTCGGTCCATTAGAGCAACTGGAAGGGCTGGAACAGCTGCGTTTCATGGAAAACGGGCGTAAGGTTCTGTGTGTTGAAGTCGAATCCAAAGGCCGCCAGTTCTGGGAACTAAACAATCCGCAGGACGTTCCCAAACTTGAAGAGATGATGGCCGCGATGGGGCTGGACTGAGTGCCGCAGGCTGTCGCACCCTGAAAAACCGGAATAACGGGATCTGATATGACACATATCCTTGTAACCGGCGGTGCCGGATATATCGGATCCCATGCCTGCAAGGCGCTGGCGCTGGCCGGGTACACACCTGTCACCTATGACAACCTGATCACCGGTTGGCAGGACGCGGTCAAATTTGGCCCGTTCGCACAGGGTGATCTGCTGGACCGGGCGCGGTTGGATGAGGTTTTTGCCAAGTATCAGCCCGCTGCCGTGATGCATTTCGCCGCGCTCAGCCAGGTGGGTGAGGCGATGTCCGAACCCGGAAGATACTGGTCGAACAATGTCACTGGTTCGCTGACCCTGATCGAGGCCGCGGTGGCGGCTGGATGTCTGGATTTCGTGTTCTCATCGACCTGCGCCACCTATGGCGAACATGACAATGTGGTGCTGGACGAGAACACGCCACAGCAGCCGCTGAACGCTTACGGCGCCTCCAAACGCGCGATCGAGGATATCCTGCGTGATTTCCAGGCCGCTCACGGGATGAACCATGTGATTTTTCGCTATTTCAACGTGGCTGGCGCCGATCCGGACGGAGAGGTAGGCGAATTCCACCGCCCCGAGACCCATCTGGTTCCGCTGATGTTGGATGCGATTGACGGCAAGCGCGACGGGCTGACTGTGTTCGGAACCGACTATGACACGCCCGATGGCACCTGTATCCGCGATTACGTGCATGTCTGCGATCTGGTTGACGCGCATGTTCTGGGGCTGCGATGGCTGGAACAGGGAAAGGACAGCCGCGTTTTCAACCTGGGCACGGGCTCTGGCTTTTCGGTGATGGAAGTGATCGACCAGTCGAAATCCGTCACCAATCGCGCGGTGCCCTATACCATCGGCCCGCGCCGCACCGGAGATTGCACCAAGCTGGTTTCGGGCTCGGACCGGGCCGGGCAAGAACTGGGCTGGTCCCCCAAAAGGTCCGTGTTAGAGACGATGATTGCCGATGCCTGGCGCTGGCATCAGAACGGGCATTACGACAGATGAGGGCCGCGTGAGCGATACCCTGCCGCCAATCGGATGGGTGCAACGCTATCGCTTGCGCCTGAAACGCAGGCGGCTGTTGTGGCGATCCTTTCGCAGCCGCCATCAGTTAACCCAACTGGTCGACCGAACCGACCAGATACGCCCAGGTGCGATACTGGTCTTTACCACCCTGCGAAATGAAATCACGCGCCTGCCCTGGTACTTCCATCACTACCGGTCGCTGGGCGTTGATCATTTTCTGATCGTGGACAACGGCAGCGATGATGGCTCGGTCGCATATCTTAAAGATCAACCGGATGTATCCTTGTGGCAAACCGATGCCAGCTATCGCGCCTCACGATACGGGCTGGATTGGCTGACCTGGCTACAGATGCGATTTGGTCACGGCCATTGGACTTTGATGGTGGATGCGGATGAGTTGCTTATCTATCCCGAATGGGACAGCCATCCGCTGCAGGATTTGACCCAACAGCTAGAGGTGCAGGGGCGCGACGCTTTTGGGGCGCTGATGTTGGACCTCTACCCCAAAGATCAGCTCGGTGCACAGCTCTATGACCCCGGGACCGACCCGACCGAAGTTTTGGGCTGGTTTGATCCAGGCCCGTTGCGCGCCAAACGGCAAACGCCGCTGGGTAACCTCTGGGTTCAAGGCGGCGCACGGGAACGCGTGTTTTTTGCTGACCGGCCCGAGCGGTCACCAACTTTAAACAAAATTCCGCTGGTACGCTGGTCGCGGCACTATGCTTACGTGAACTCCTGCCATTCCGCCCTGCCCCGAGGTTTGAACGCCACATATGACGGACCGGGGAGCAACGACCCTTCAGGCGCGTTACTGCACACAAAGTTCCTGCCCGAGGTGGTCATCAAATCAAGAATCGAGAAAACCCGAGCGCAGCATTTTCACGACCCGGCGGAGTTCGATAGCTATTATGACGGCATAATTAACCGCCCGATCATGTGGGATCCAAAATCGGTGGAATATATCGGATGGCGCCAACTGTGTGAGCTTGGCTTGATGGGCAAAACTGACTGGAAAAACAACGTTTCGGACTAACTACTTTCAAATGCGTTGCTTCATTAGATGGTAAAGTGGCATAAAATGGCATTCGCCCGGCTCCACTCTGGCTTGTTCAGGCCCCGGGTATGCTCGCGTATAAACAAAGGTTGGGCAGTCGCGTGAGCCTGTTGGATTCATACCGAATGAGATTGCGGCGCAAGCGCCGCCTGTTGCGTTGCGTTCGCAAACGGCGCGAATTAGAAGCGGTTTCCGACAAAACCAACGCCATTCAACCCGGTGACATCCTGTTGATGAGCGTGGTGCGAAACGAAAAAATCCGCCTGCCCTATTTTCTGGAATATTACCGAAAACTTGGCGTTGATCGCTTTTTGTTTGTGGACAACAACAGCGACGACGGCACACGCGAGTTTCTGAGTAGTCAGCCGGACGTATCGGTCTGGCAGTCCAACGGCAGCTATAAGCGGGCCACATATGGCACTGATTGGTCGAACTATCTGCTGCGCAAATACGCCGATGGGCACTGGGTTCTGACGGTCGATCCGGATGAGTTCTTCATCTATCCGTTCTGCGACACGCGGCCCATTCGTGCCCTGACCGACTGGCTTGATGGCTGTGCCGTCCGCAGTTTCGGCACCATGCTGATCGACATGTACCCGCAGGGCCCGGTAGATGCCGAACCCTATCGTGAAGGGCAAGACCCCTTCGAAATTGCCCGTTGGTTCGATGCCGGGAATTATGTGATCAGCAAAAACCCTGAATACGGGAATCTCTGGATACAGGGTGGACCGCGCGCCCGTGTCTTTTTCCGCCAGGCTCCGGAAAAGGCGCCTGCGTTGAACAAGATACCGCTGGTCAAGTGGGATCGTCGGTATGTCTATGTCAGCTCGACCCATTCGCTGCTGCCACGCGGGCTGAACCAGGTCTATGACGATTGGGGTGGCGAAAAAACCAGCGGGGCCTTGCTGCATGCCAAGCTGATCAACACCTTGGGCGACAAGGCACATGAAGAGATGGAGCGGCGTCAGCACTATCGCGGGTCCGGCGAATATCGCGCCTATGCCGAAGGGCTGAACGACCGTCCGGTGTTTTGGTGCGACTGGTCCGAGGCATATATCAACTGGCGACAGCTTGAGATTCTTGGCCTCATGTCGAAAGGGAACTGGGCATGAGCAGCCTTGGCGTCATCATGCTGGTGCACGCCGCGCTTCCAAGGGCGCAACAGGTCGCGCGCCATTGGGCGGCATCCGGCTGCCCGGTGGTGATCCATGTCGACCGCAAGGTTGCGGACACTGTTTTTGATGACTTTGTAGCCTCCTGTGCGGACGAACCTCTGATCCGGTTCTCGGAGCGCCACACCTGCAACTGGGGCGGTTGGGGCATTGTTGCAGCCTCGCAATCAGCGGCTGAACTGATGCTGGAGGCCTTTCCCGATGTACACCATATCTTTCTGGCCTCGGGCGCCTGCCTGCCGCTACGGCCCGTCGATGAGCTGGTCACATATCTAGCGGAACGGCCCCGTGTCGACTTTATCGAAAGCGCGACAACAGCTGATGTAAGCTGGACGATTGGCGGACTGGATCAGGAACGATTTACGCTGAGATTTCCGTTCTCGTGGCGTAAACAGCGCAAATTGTTCGACGCTTACGTAAAGCTACAGCGGACCATCGGAATCCGACGGTCGATACCCGAAGGTCTGGTGCCGCATATGGGCAGTCAATGGTGGTGCCTGACCCGTCAAACGCTGTCGGCCATTCTGCAAGATCCCAAACGCAAAACATATGACCGCTATTTCCGGCGCGTCTGGATTCCCGACGAAAGCTATTTTCAGACCCTAACCCGGCTTTATTCAACACATATCGAAAGTCGCTCCCTGACGCTGTCCAAATTTGATTATCAAGGTCGCCCGCATATCTTTTATGACGATCATCTACAGCTATTGCGACGGTCGGACTGTTTTGTAGCACGCAAGATCTGGCCCCAGGCCAATCGGCTTTATCAGGCGTTTCTGACTAACCAGGCACAGGCGATGAAGCCTACAGAACCCAACCCGGGCAAGATCGACCGGTTGTTCTCGAAAGCGGTCGAGCGCAGGACCCGAGGCCGGGATGGCCTGTATATGCAAAGCCGCTTTCCCCGCCACGGCAGCGAAAACGGACTGACGTCGTTCCCCTATTCGGTATTCCAGGGGTTTACCGAACTGTTCGCAGATTTCGAGCCCTGGCTGTCGGAAGCCACCGGAACAAAGGTCCACGGTCACCTCTTCGGTCCCGAACGTGCGGAATTCGCCGGCGGGGCGCCTCTGGTCAACGGCGCACTAAGCGATTGTGCCAGCCTTCGGGACTATAATCCTACGGCGTTTTTGTCGAACCTGATCTGGAATACTCGGGGCGAGAGGCAGTGCTTTCAATTTGGCCCCACGGATACGCAGGATATCAACTGGTTTCTGGCGCGCGACAGAAATGCGCAGATTTCCGTTGTCACAGGCGCCTGGGCCATACCCCTGTTCCGTTCGAATGGAAATTTCGCGGATATCCGTAACGAAGCCGCCCGCCTGCAACAAATCGAGACCAAACAGCTTGAGGTTTTAACTTCGGTCTGGACCAAGGCCAAAGTGCGGACCTGGTCGCTGGCCGAGTTTGTGGAATCTCCGATGGAGCCTCTGCAATCCATTCTGGAAGAAACCGGATGCCAGAACCCCAGCCACCTGACCCAAGCCCCAACGATGGTCGACCTGTCCGGGTTCGGGAAGTTCCTGCAAAACCTAAAGAACCAGGGTATGCACCCTTATCTTATGGGAGATTTTCCAGCCGATGACATTTTTGGCCGGCAACTCAGGCCTTATCGAAAACCATATCTGGTGCAATAGCGTTTCATGTCATCCAAATTCGACTATTTCGTAATACTTGCCGCCATGCGGACCGGATCGAACCTGCTTGAGGCAAATCTGAACGCATTGGAAGGTGTCTCCAGCCATGGTGAGGCCTTCAATCCTCATTTCATTGGAAGGCTAAAGGGGGACAGCCTGCTGGGCGTCACTCTCGAAGAACGCGACAATGACCCTAAAAGCCTGCTGAACGCCATCCGATCAGCTGAGGGTGAAATGAACGGGTTTCGCTTTTTCCAGGGCCATGATCCGCGTGTGTTAGAGCCTGTTTTAGATGACCCGAGTTGCGCCAAGATCATTCTGACGCGCAACCCTCTGGACAGCTATATCTCATTGAAGATTGCGCGCGAGACCAAGCAATGGCAGCTGAAAAACGTCAAACGGCGGCGCGCCGAGCAGATCGCCTTCAACCCTCGTGAATTCGAAACCTATCTGGACCAGCAACAGGCCTTTCAACTGACTTTGCTGCATCATCTTCAGGCCAGCGGGCAAACCGCCTTTTTCATCGCTTACGACGATCTGAACCGGATCGACAGCCTGAACGGCCTGGCGGCCTGGCTTGGGGTATCGGGCCGGTTGACCACGATCGACGACACGCTCAAACCCCAAAACCCTGAGCCGGCCTTGTCCAAGGTGACAAACCCTGATGAGACCGAACAGGCCTTGTCGCGCATCGACAGTTTCAGCCTGCACAGAACTCCGAATTTTGAACCCCGGCGTGGCGCGGCCGTTGCGACCTATGTCGCCACGCCGAAAACCCCGTTAATGTATCTGCCCGTGCGGAGCGGCATTGAAGGGGTTGTGAAGCAATGGATGGCTGCGCTTGATTCAATCAGTGCGGATGACCTGATCACTGATCAAAACCGCAAAAAGACCCGCCAGTGGTTACAGGATCATCCGGGGCATCGCAAATTCACCGTGGTGCGGCACCCGCTGGTACGCGCACATTCGGCCTTTTGTTCCTATATCCTCAGCACCGAGCCCGGCGCCTATCTGAAAATCCGCAATATGCTGCGCAACCGGTTCAAGCTTCCGATCCCCGGACAGTTACGCGCTGAAAACTACCCCATCGAGCAGCATTATGAGGCATTCTCGGCTTTTCTGACCTTCCTGCGGCAAAACCTGGCGGGACAAACCCCTGTGCGCGTTGACGGCGTTTGGTGCAGTCAGGCGCAGGTGTTGGAGGGCGTAGTCGGTTTTGCCCTGCCGGATCTAATCCTGCGCGAGGAAGAAATTGCAACTGCCCTGCCGGATCTGGCGCGGCGGCTGGGTCATGACAGCCCGCCCGCGCCCGGCAATACCAGACCAGATATCCCGTTTTCACTGAGCGATATCTATGACACCAAACTTGAGGCGCTGGCGGCCGAAACCTACCAGCGCGACTATATGCAATTCGGGTTTGACGTCTGGAAGCCGGCTACGGGCGCAGCGTAATCACTGTGCCGCGATTCACCATCGCATAGATCTCTTCGATCTCTTCATTCTTGACAGCGATGCACCCTGCCGTCCAATCCGATTGCTTCTTGGCACGCTTTTTCTCGGACCGGGTTTTCGGCTCGCCGTGGATGAAAATGTCACCGCCCGGATCAACGCCCGCAGCCTTGGCCTCTGCGATATCCTTCGAATCCGGATAGGAAATCCCCAGCGACAGGTGATAGCGGCTTTTGGGATTGCGCCGGTCGATCAGATAGGTGCCCTCTGGCGTGCGGCCGTCGCCGCGTTTTGTTTTGGTGCCATTGGGGGCAAAGCCAAGATCGACCTTATATTCCTTGAGGACATGTTCATTGTGCAGAAGATAAAGCTTCCGCGCGCTTTTGTTGATGACCATAGAGGTCACCTCGGGGCCATCATAGGCCAAAAATCTGGGGTTGGCCGAGGCGCAGGCCGAAAGACCCAGCGTAGCCACAGCACCCATTCCAAATGCTCGACGATCCATGTTTAATGCCTGCTTCTGCTTTTTTTGTGATTATGCCAGAAATCCAGAAAACTGAAATCACTTTTTGCTGTTCGACTGCTCAAGCAAGCGGCGTTCGATGGATTCCAGCCTTTCCAGCACCTCATCACGATAGGCATCGGTTTTCACCTCATCCTCGGCGTGATGGGCATCCTGCATTGAATTCACAATCAGACCAACCAACAGGTTCACCACGGCAAATGTCGTAACCATGATGAAAGGCACAAAGAATACCCACGCATAGGGATAAACCTCCATCACCGGGCGCACGATGCCCATGGACCAGCTTTCCAGCGTCATGATCTGGAACAACGTATAGGCCGACAGGCCCAAATCGCCAAACCAGTCCGGGAATGTGCCCGAGAACAGCTTGGTCGAGATTACCGCGCCGATGTAAAACAGAATCGCCATCAGCAGGAAAACGCTGGCCATACCCGGCAAAGCTGAGATGAAACCCTCGACCACCCGACGCAGCCGTGGCGCGACTGAAATTACCCGCAACACCCGTAGGATCCGCAGCGCCCGCAGCACCGACAGACCGCCGGCGCTTGGGATCAGAGCGATGCCAACAACGATGAAGTCAAACAGGTTCCAACCATTGGTAAAGAACCGGCGCCCTGTGGCGACCAGTTTCATCGCAATCTCGGCCACGAAAATCGTTAGGCAAAGGCTGTCCAACACCACGATCAAGGGACCCGCGGCCTCCATCAGCGTCGGTGAGGTTTCCATGCCGAGCAGGATGGCGTTGAAGATGATGACACCTGTGATGAACCGACCGAAGGTCGGGTTTTCAGTGATATCATGCAGGCGCTGGGCAAGCCCCATTCTGAAACTCTCCTGTTTGGTCATGATGCGGGGTTCAGTGCAAACCGCGCGGCAAGTTCCGTGTGTGACGACCATCGAAATTGGTCCACCACCTGTACCCATTCAAGGGTATAGCCTGCGTTAATCAGGTTTTTTGCATCCCGCGCAAAGGTCACGGGGTTGCATGAGACATAGGCGATGACCGGGGGCAGCGCTTGCGCCAGCTCGGCCACCTGCGCCTCGGCCCCGGCGCGGGGCGGGTCCAGGACAACCGCGTCAAAGTTCTTCAGCTCATCAGGCATCAATGGGCGGCGGTACAGGTCGCGCGCCTCGGTCGTGACCCGTTTCAGACCTTGCGCGCGACGCCAGCCTTGATCCAGAGCGGTGGTCATCAGGGCCTCATCCTCAACCGCGTGTACTTCGGCGTCCTCGGCCAGTGGCAATGAGAATGTCCCGCAACCCGCAAACAGGTCCACAACCCGCTTGGCGCCCTTGGTTGCCTGCAGAACTGCCTGTAATAGAGCCTGTTCTCCGTCCTTCGTGGCCTGCAGGAATGCCCCTGGCGGCGGCACGACAGCCGCCACGCCAAACCGTTGAATCGGGGCGTGACGCGAGGCGATCACCTCGCCATCCCAGCTGAGCCGCGCAAGCCCATGTGCCTCGGTCGCCTGTGCCAGGGCCAGTTCCAATGGACCGTCCAGCGGTTTGCCGCCTTTGACGGCGACATCCAAACCGCCATCAGAAAGGGTCAGCGTGACCGCCAGCGCCCCTTTGCGGCTACCACCCAAAACGGCAAGCGCCTCGGCCACGGGGACGGCTGCAATCAGGGCCGGATCAAGCAGATGACAATCAGAGATTTCGGTAATCGTGTCTGAGGCACGGCCATGAAACCCGGCCATAGTGCCTTTTTTGGTCCGTCGAACCGCAATCGTAGCCCGTCGCCGTGATCGTTCCGGCGAGGTATGGATCGGCCGCATCGGGGCATCGAGCCCCTGCGCGGCCAGCGCGTTGCGCACGACCTCAACCTTCCAATCAGCAACGAAATTATCCGCGGCATGCTGTAGCTGACATCCGCCGCAGGCTTTGTAGTGCCGGCACGGTGCTTTGACCCGCTGGTCCGAGGGGGTCTCGACCCGAATGTCGCTCAGCACTTGACCAACCAATATCCCGCTGACCACCTCCCCCGGCAAGGTGCGGGGGGCGTAGATCGGTCCAGCGGCGATGCCGTCGCCCTGATGACCAAGGCGTAAAATGCTGTAATGCTGCGTCATGAGGGCCTGATAGCTGGGCTTTACCCACAACAAAACCCTTATTCGGCGGCGGCGGCCTGAATAAACCCGCCCGATTGGCGATCCCAGAACCGGGCATAAAGCCCGCCCTGCTCCAGCAAGTCGTCATGGCTTCCCATTTCAACGATCTGCCCTTGATCCAGAACGACAATCCGGTCCATCTCGCTTAGCGTCGACAGCCGATGTGCAATCGCCAATACCGTTTTGCCCTGCATCACCCGATGCAACGCGGTCTGGATCGAGGCTTCGACCTCGGAATCCAAGGCCGAGGTCGCCTCATCCAGCACCAGAATCGGCGCGTTTTTCAGGATGGCGCGTGCAAGCGCAATCCGCTGCCGCTGACCGCCGCTCAGTTTGACGCCGCGCTCGCCCAGATGCGCATCATAGCCCTTGCGACCATGGGCATCCCGCAGGCCAAGGATAAATTCATGCGCCTCGGCCTTTTGCGCCGCGGCGATCATATCGTCTTCCAAGGCATCAGGGCGGCCATATAGGATATTCTCGCGCGCCGAGCGGTTGAACATCGCAGTTTCCTGCGTGACCATTCCGATTTGACTGCGCAGACTGTCCTGCGTCACCTGTGACACATCCTGCCCATCAATCCGAATTGCGCCGTTTTCCCCTTCATAGAGCCTGAGTAGAAGCGAAACGAGCGTAGATTTCCCCGCACCCGATGCCCCGACGATACCCAGCTTTTCGCCAGGATGTACGGTCATGTGCACGTCGGTCACGCCGCCGATGTCACCGCCATAAGCAAAGCTGACATGGTTAAACTCGATCTGACCTTCTGGCACGCTCAGCCTAGCTGCCCCTGCCGCATCCTCGACCCGGTCACGCTTGGCTAGCGTCTTCATGCCATTCTCGATCTCGCCGACATTGGCATAAAGCCCCATCAGCGTGAAACTGACCCAGCCTGTCATCTGCGAAATTCGCACGGACATCGCGCCCGCCGCAACGATATCACCAGCGCTGGCCATCCCGGACCGCCACAGCAGCAAGGTCACCCCCAGCAGCAGCACGGGCAACACCCCGGCCAGAACCATCAGTATGAACCTAAAACTGGCGGAGAGCTTGCCAAAGGCCAGCATCTTGTGGCGCAGATCGACCATCGAGTTTCGGGCCGCCTGATCCTCGAACTCGGAATGGGCGAACAGCTTGACGGTTTTGATATTGGTGATCGTGTCGACCACCTGCCCCGACACCATCGCCCGCGCCCCGGCCCGCGCCGCTGAGCGTGCCCGGATGCGTGGCAAATACCAGCGGATCAGCAGGAAATACACCGCCAACCAGGCGGCGAAGGGCAGCATGACCAGCAGATGAATAGATCCTAACAAAAGCAAAGTCCCTGCCAGAGACGCCAGCGCAAAAACCATTGCGCTTATCGTCTCGGACACGACCGAGGCCATCGCGTTCGAAGTTTGCATCTGTTTCTGAGCGATCCGCCCGGCAAAATCGTCGTCGAAATAGGTCACAGACTGACCCAAAGTCCACCGGTTCAGCTTGGCCAGAACCAGGGGCGGGATATTGGGCATGACAATATAGTTGTTGGAAAAGGCCGAAAGACCAAACAGCGCCGGTCGCAGCAGCATGAAAAATGCGGCGACCCCTCCAATTATCCAAAGATTGCCCGCCGTCAGAACCCCATCCGGCCCGCTTTCGTTTGCCATGTCGATCACCAGACCCAGCATCCAGGCGGTTCCGGCCTCCATCGCCCCGGCAGAGGCCGAAAACACGGAGGCGACAAGGATCATCGGCCAAGCTCCGGACAGGCACCAGCGAATGAACGCCCCCAGCCTTTGCGGCGGGGGCGTTTCGGTGGGTTTGAACGGATCTATGAGATCGGCAAGTTTCACTCAGCTGCCTCCGTGTTCAGGAAGCCTCCAGATTGCCGTGCCCAGAACTGGGCGTAAAGCCCGCCGTGTGACAGCAATTCGGAATGGGTGCCCTGCTCGACGATCCGGCCGCCATCCATCACCAGGATGCGATCCATTTGGGCAATGGTGCTGAGGCGGTGGGCAATCGCGATCACGGATTTGCCCTGCATCATGCCATAGAGCGTTTCCTGAATCGATGCTTCGACCTCGGAATCCAGCGCCGAGGTCGCCTCATCCAGCAACAGGATCGGCGCGTCCTTCAGGATCACCCGCGCCAGCGTCACCCGCTGCCGCTGACCACCTGACAACTTCACGCCCCGCTCGCCCACATGCGCATCATAGCCGGTACGCCCCTTCGGGTCCTGCAGGTCAAGGATGAACTCATGCGCCTCGGCCTGTTTGGCCGCGGCAATCATCTGCTCTTCGGAAGCCTCGGGGCGGCCATAGAGGATATTGTCGCGCACCGAGCGGTGCAGCAACGCGCTGTCCTGTTGCACCATACCGATATGGATGCGCAAGCTGTCCTGAGTGACCCGGGCAATGTCCTGATCGTCGATCAAAATGGCCCCCTGCTCCACATCGTAGAACCGAAGTAGGAGCTTAACTAGGGTCGACTTACCAGCTCCCGACCGTCCGATCAGTCCGATCTTTTCGCCCGGCTCGATGGTCAGGTTGATATGGTCCAGCCCGCCGGTCTTGCGACCGTAATGATGCGACAGATCACGAACCTCGATCTTGCCGTTGGACAGATGCAGGAGTTTGGCCTGCGGCGCATCCAACAGGTCGATCGGCTGAGCGATCGTCTCCATACCTTCGGCAACGACACCAAGCTGGCGGAAAAAACTGGTCAGCGCCCACATGATCCATCCGGTCATCGCGTTCAGGCGCAGGGTCAGGGCTGTGGCCGCCGCGACCACACCGACCGTAGCACTGCCCTGCATCCACAGAGCAATCGCCCAGCCCACCACACCAACGATCAGCAACCCGTTCAATGCAACCAGAACCGCATCCATGATGGTGAAAATCCGCATCTCAGCCTGAAAGGTACGGCGGGTTTCCTCGATCGCTTCGCGCGCATAATCCAGTTCCTGTGCCCCATGGGCAAACATCTTTACGGAATGGATATTGGTATAGCTGTCCACAACCCGGCCCGTTACGGCCGAGCGCGCGTCTGAGGCCGCCTTCGAAGCCGGTCCCACCCGCTGCACCGTCCAATGCACCAGAAACCCATACAGCACGAGCCAGATCAGCAACGGCAACAGCAGCCGGGCATCAGCCGTCATCAACAAAATGGCTGCGCCGATCAGGTATGCCAGCGAGAAGGAAATCGCATCAAACACCTGAAACACGGCCTCACCCGCAGCGGGCGGCGTCTGCATGATCCGGTTGGCAATGCGGCCTGCAAAATCATTCTCGAACCAGCCCACCGATTGCCGCAACACGTGCTTATGCGCGCGCCAACGGATCAAAGTGCCAAAATTCGGCAGGATCGTGTTGTTCAGCAACAGCACGTCAACGACATGCAGCATGGGTCGCAGCAGCAGCACAAAAAGCGCCACCAGGATCAGTTCCGTACTATGGGTCTGCCAAACTTCGTCCGGCGGGGCGGACAGCAAGTCAACAACGCGACCCATATAATAGATCAGACCGACCTCAACCGCGGCCACCACGACCGAAATCAATCCGGCCCATAAGAACACCCGCATAAAAGGGCGGGAATAGTTCAACATAAAGGGCCACAGTCGTTTCGGCGGCGTGTCGGTTTCTTCGTAGTCGACAAAAGGGTCGACGAGATTTTCGAAATAGCGAAACATAGAGAGTGCTCCGATTGAGCAGATAACAAGTCATGCGAAAAAAGATGGCGCCAGAACACCACCCCAACGGGTCAAGTGTTATGGCTTTAGCCGAACCAGATCCCGTAATACATTCGCATCCCTCCATTCATGTTACAGGCGCAAGAAAACACAAACGATCCGGCTTGTCATCCCCTTTTGAGACTTCAATTTACTCGACCAGCAACTCGGAGCGCGTCAGGGTGAAACCCGAGGCGATCCAGCGCGCCTCAAGCTCGGCCAGTTTCTTGCCCAGCGCCGGGCCGGTAAAGTCAGGGATCAGGTCAGCGGCCCGCACGGGAAAATCCGCTGCTGCCCCGTCCCGGAGCGCTTGCCGCTTATCCTCGGACCAGGGCTGTTCCAACAAAGCACAACGCAGCAGAACTTCGTGCAGGCCGTCCTCTTCGCCATAACGGAACCCAAGCTCGGCAGTGCCCGCGGTTCCCGCGGCCTCATCCCGCATCCGTGTCAGGCGTTGCGTCTGGGCCTTGCTCAGACGCAGGGTCTGGGCAATCTCGGGCGTGGCGATGGAGGAAAGCCGCCGGAGCGGCTCGGGCTTTGCACCAGCCTGTTGTTCCAAGGCGATCAGCGGGGCAAGTGATCGATCCTCAACACCCGGCAATATCTGTGCCAGAACGCCCGTGCTGCGCATGGCAGCGACCGAAGGCGCAGGGTCAGGCGCGGTCAGCAATTTCATAAACTCGGCCCCAACCCGTTCGCGCGACAGGCCTGCCAATCCGTCCAGATTGGTTGCGATGGCCGACAGGGCTTCGGGATCAAACCCGGCTTCGGCATCCCCATACCAGGCGTGGAACCGAAAATAGCGCAAAGAGCGCAGATAGTCTTCGCGGATGCGGTGCTGGGCGTTGCCTATGAACCGGACCTTTCGGGCCTTTAGATCGGGCAGTCCGTTCAGCGGGTCCAAAAGCGTCCCATCCGGGCGGGCATACAGCGCGTTCATGGTGAAATCGCGCCGGCTGGCATCTTCATCAACATTGTCCGAGAACGCCACAACAGCCCGGCGGCCATCGGTTTCGACATCTCGCCGGAAGGTCGTGATCTCATGCGGGATGCTTTGGCTGACAACGGTTATCGTGCCATGCTCGATCCCAGTTGGAATGGCCTTCAACCCCGCCGCCCGCATCAAATCCAGCACCTGCTGGGGCGGAGCGTCCGTGGCAATATCCAGATCCGAGACCGGCGCCCCCAAAAGCGCGTTGCGGACGCAACCGCCGACGAAAAGCGCCTGAAAACCGGCATCGATCAAAACGGCGCAGACTGTCTGGGTTGCCGGGTTTGTAACCCAGCTTTCTGATAGCTTAATCATTCACTCACCCGCGCAGCCAAGCCCCGCAACATCCGGGCCGTAGCCCCCCAGATGTAATAAGGGCCATAGGGCACGGTGAAATAATACCGCCGCTGGCCCCGCCAGCGACGCGACTCAACGATATAATTCGCAGGGTTTAGAACATGCGCAAGTGGGACTGAAAAAACTTCATCAACCTCACCCGGCTCAGGAACTGGGTCGAACCTATCTCGTAGGATCGCGACAACCGGGGTTACGACAAAAGATGTCACGGTTTCATGGGTAGGCAAATGCCCGAGAATTTCAGGCCTATCCGAGGAAAGGCCAATCTCTTCCTGTGCTTCCCGCAGGGCGGTTGCGGTTACATCCGGATCGGTCTCATCCTGTTTTCCGCCAGGAAAGGCGATCTGGCCAGGATGGTGTTTAAGCGCCGATGAGCGCTTAGTCAAAAGCAGGCGCGGGGCCTCATCCGTCACAAGAATCGGAACCAGAACCCCGGCTGGACGCAGCTTGCGCCCCGCTGGCAAAACCGCATCAGGGTTCAGATCGAAATCACTGGACCCGTTGCCGGGGCGGCTCAGGGCCGCCCGCAGCAGTTCTGTTGGATCAGGCCTCACCGGCATCGAAGCCAACGGTGACGGGGTCCAATACGTAATGGGCACCACAGAACTGACAATCGGCGGTGACCTGGCCCTCGGGAGTTGTCATCTTTTCAATGTCGCGCGCCGAATAGATCGACAGGCTTTGGCGCACGCGCTCTTCCGAGCAGGTGCAGCCGAACTGAACCGATTGCGCATCATAAACACGTGGCTGTTCTTCGTGAAACAGCCGGATCAACAGGTCGGTTGGCGCAATCGAAGGACCGATCAGTTCAAGGTCATCAACAGTATCCAGAAGGATATTGACGCGCCCCCAATTTTCACCTTCCTCACCGTCAACCAGATCATCCGCCGACAGAATCTGACCGTCACCCTCTGCATTGGCTACAAATGGTGACGCTTTGGGCATGTGCTGCAGCATGATGCCGCCTGCGCGCCAGTGCTCACCGACGCCAGGTTCAGTTGATTTGCCGAAACTCAGTGAAAACCGCGTCGGCAACTGTTCGGACTGTGCGAAATACGCCTCAGCGCATGCGCTGAGAGAGCCGCCAGCCAGCGGTGTGATCCCCTGGTAAGGCTGCGTGCCCTCGCCCTGGTCAATCATGATGGCGAAATAGCCTTCACCCACCTGATCAAACGGTGTGGAATCGGTCAGGCGGTCCGGGTCAAAACTGGCATAGGCGCGGATGCGGGCCAGTTCGCCCTCGGCCTGCGGAGCGTAGTAATCGGTTGCGATCATCCGAACGGCGCCTTTGGACTGAACCTGAAGCGACAGCTTCCAGCGCAGCGAGACGGTCTGGCCGATCAGAGCAGTCAGCAAGGCCATCTCGGCCACCAAAGCCTCGACCTTTTCGGGATAGTCGTGCTGTTTCAGAATGCCATCCAACACTCCGTCCAGCCGCGCCACACGTCCGCGCATATCCGGTATATCAAGTTGAAAGGGCAGGACGGTGTCGTCCCACGCGATTTTTGTTCCAAGAGACATGGGGTTTCCTTAAACGCCACAGATTGGCATACCGCCAGCATATAGGTCGAAGATTTCGGGTTGTAAGGGGCCATACATGATCAGACGGTTCGGTGAAACCCCACAAGCGGGGCGCAAATACACACGACGTGTGGGTGTATACGCATTGTTGCCTCGAGGACGACATCTGTTGCTGACCTGCCAGACAGAGCCCGGCCCTGATCTGCAGTTGCCGGGTGGCGGTATTGACCCGGGCGAATCGCCCATCACCGCCCTGCATCGCGAAGTCTTTGAAGAAACCGGCTGGTTGATTGCCAGCCCGCGGCGGGTCGGCGCCTTTCGCCGTTTCACATACATGCCCGAATATGACCTGTGGGCCGAAAAGGTCTGTTTGATATATCGAGCCCGCCCTGTGCGCCGCATAGGTCCACCTTCAGAGCCATTCCACGAAGCCCTTTGGCTGGACAGTGCGGATGCCGCGCAGATGCTGGGCAACAGCGGCGACCGACATTTCGCTTCGGGACACCTGATGGGGCTTTAAGGCCCGCTGTATTCAAAGAAAACCGCAGATACGTCATCATCCATACCCTGGTCCGGATCCATGGCCTGTGTCAGCCGCCAGAACATATCGTCCAGAAATTCGGGCCCGCTGAGATCGATGGCACAATCCGTCACCATTCTGCACAGCCCCTCTTCTTCCAGCAGGGATCCATCCGCCATCCGGCATTCCGTGAACCCGTCTGAATATAGCAACAGCTTGTCACCGGGCTTCATGTAGGTATCGGTTCGCTGAAACGTGACATCCGGCAACAGTCCGATGGGCAAACCACCTTGCCCCAGATACTCGGTCCCACCATCCTGTCGCAACAACAGCGGATGCGGATGCCCTGCTTGCACCATCTTGAGATGTCCGTTTCGCAGGTCGATAATGGCATAGACCATGGTAAAATACTCTTCGACGCCAGCATCGGCCATAAGGCGGGAATTGAGCATCTCTGCCACCTGATCAGGTGGTAGCAATGCGTAAAATTTATCGAACCGCTTTTCCATCGCCACGTTCTGATCGAAATGTTTGCTGGACAGATACCCGCCCAGCCGTGCTGTCATCATCGCCGAGGTGATGCCGTGGCCGGACACATCGATGCTGTAAAACCCCACACGGTTGACCCCCGGTGAAAACATTCCCACCAGATCGCCACCGATATGCCCACAAGGTTTCAGCAACATGCTGATACGCGACCTACCGAAATCACGCGTGAGTTCGGGGACCAGAGATTCCTGTATCTTACGCGCCTGAATCAGGTCTTTGTCGATCGCATCATGGACCACTTTCAGTTCTTCGAGCGCGGTCTCGATCATTCGGTTCTTATCAGACAGCTCACGCTGCATATCCAATATCCGCGCGCCCGCAGATATGCGCGCCCGCAATTCATCGGCCTCAAGAGGTTTGATCAGAAAATCATCCGCCCCGGCATCCAGTCCGCGCGCAACCTCCTGCTTTTCGCTTTTTGAAGTCAGAAGGATGAAATAGCTGTATTCGTCATTCTCCAGCGCCCGAAATGCCTGACAGAATTCCAGCCCGCTCATTCCCGGCATGACCCAGTCGCTCAGGACCAGATCGGGGGACATGGCAGCACAGATTTCGATGGCGGCCTCTCCGCTATCGGCCTCGAGCACCTCAAAGCCCCATTTCTTCAGCGAGGCCACAAGGATGCGACGTTGCAGACGACTGTCATCAACGACCAGCACCTTGCGAATCGCACCAAAATCCAGCTCTGCCTTTGTTTCTGCCTGACTGACCTCTGCCACCTGACCCTCAGCTCTGCCACATAATGCGGAATGGGACGACCCTAGCGCACGGCTGTTTAACATCCTGTGAAGGTCGTAAATGCATCCATCTTAACCACGGATTTACCAACGGCCTGTAGTGATAATCGGGTCGTTATCTTTAAGGAAAGGATGGCCATGATCGACTGGTCCAGGGTCAGACAGCTGCGGGACGAGGTCGGCGCCGACGAGTTTGACGAGGTAGTGGAAATCTTTCTCGATGAGGTGCAACAAGGCCTGGAGCATTTGCAGGTCGATGATGATCGGTCTGACTTCGAACAGAATCTACACTCCTTGAAGGGCAGCGCGCTTAGTCTGGGATTCAGGACATTGGCCAGGCTCTGCCAGGATGGTGAGCGCCATTCGGCACAGGGACAGGCCGCAACCGTCGATATCGCCGAAATAGTCGGCACATTTCAGACCTCTGCAACGGAGTTTCAGGCAGGAATGAACGAGCTCTGAGCGGCGCCGTACAGGCAGCAAGCAGGTACACTAGCGATGGGTGACAACCCGGCCCTGTATATTGTCTGTTTCAGGCACAGCTGATCCATCGCCGCGACGGACAACGTTGCAGTCTGGTCATTTGCTCAGATCACAAACTGGGCGAGGGTCTCGTCCTCGGTGATATCCGTAAAAGTGAACCCGGCTTCATCCAGATGCGCGAACAGACGGGCAAAGTTTTCGGGCTTGCGGGTTTCGATACCAATCAGAACCGAGCCGAAGTTACGTGCCGATTTCTTCATGTATTCAAACCGCGCAATGTCATCCTCGGGGCCAAGGATGTTCAGGAACTCTTTCAATGCGCCAGGGCGCTGTGGCAGGCGCAGGATGAAGTATTTCTTCACCCCCAGATAGCGCTGCGCGCGTTCCTTGACCTCGGGCAGACGTTCGAAATCGAAGTTGCCGCCAGAGGTTACGCAGACAACGGTTTTCCCTCGGATAAAACTCTGAATATCGCTCAGCGCCTCAATCGCGAGGGCCCCGGCGGGTTCCAGAACGATGCCCTCGACATTCAGCATCTCGATCATGGTTGTGCAGATTCGGTCTTCGGACAGGACCAGAGCATCCGACAGATGACGGGATTTCAGCAATTCGAACGGTTTTTCACCGATCCGACCAACCGCAGCACCGTCAACGAAATTGTCCACCTGATCCAATGCCACCGGATGTCCTGCTGCCATTGCCGCGTGCAGACAGGCACCGCCTTTGGGTTCCACAAACAGGCAATGGGTCCGATCGCCAAACCACGTAGCCACGCCCGCAGACATGCCGCCACCGCCTACTGGCAAAAGGATGTGGTCCGGCAACCCACCCAACTGCGTTTCGATCTCAACCGCGAGCGAGGCTTGCCCCTCGATCACATCAACATCGTCAAAGGGCGACAGAAAATGGCCGCCCTGTTCGGTGCACCACGCCTGCGCGGCGGCCAACGTGTCATCGAAATAGTCGCCGGTCAGATGAATCTCGATATTGTCGCCGCCGAAGATACGAGTTTTCTGGATTTTCTGCTGCGGCGTCGTCACGGGCATGAAGATCACACCCTTCACATCCATGTGCTTGCACATAAAGGCCACGCCCTGCGCATGATTTCCCGCGCTGGCGCAGACAAACAGGTTCTGCCCCTGCTGTTTGCGCATGGCGTTGAACGCACCGCGGATCTTGTAGGACCGCACCGGGCTGAGGTCCTCACGTTTCAGCCAGATATCGGCCCCGAAACGATCAGACAGATGGGCATTGCGCTGCAGAGGCGTCACCGGAAACACAGAGCGCATCGCCTGTTCGGCAGCGCGGGCGCGGGTCATGAAATCACTCATGCCGGTTTCCCTGCCCCATCATCGCTGAAAGAGCAAGGAATACATATGTGTACGAGTTCAGGTCAGCTGGCGCTTTTCAACGAACACGCCGTACATGGTGGTCAAGATACTGACATTGATCAGCGGCAAAACCAGAACCCCAAAGAACAGTGAGAGCAAAACACCCAGAACCGGGATGAAAGCGAGCGCTGTAAAGACCAACTGGACCACGACCTGGAACACAAAGCTTACAAGCAAAAGAACGATGATCGCACCACCCGCACCGGCGGTGTTGTTCCAAGCTTGCCCAAGTGTCAACGGTTGCCCAATCGCTGCTGCAGGCAGGATTATGGACAAACGGTAGAAGCCGATGATGAGGAAGACGACAAGGACAATGACAAACACAACTGACAATGCTCCACCGCCCAGCGCTGAAAGTACCGCGCCCGCCGGCAGGAACGCGATGGCCATCAGGATACCCAACAGAAGAACCCGCCCGAAATAGGCCAGAATTCTATCGAACCGGAAGGTTGGGAAAATACCTCTTGGATATTCCTCAAGCAGGACAAAGCGGTGCCACGACACCACAATCCAGAACATCGTCACAAATATCACGACCATAAAGCCCACCAGGAAGCCAATCGCCGATCCGCTCGAAACGCCTGCAGGCAACTCTCCGGTGGTTGTATTGAGTTGATCCAGCGGAACGTCCAATACAAAAAACAGGGCGACAATCACCGCTGTCGCAACCAAAGATGGCCCGAACGTAATCTGCAAAACCTGTTTGAGATTCCCAATAACCATCCGCACCGAATGTGCAAAAATCTGCCAACCCAACATCTGAAATCTATCCCTTCAACCAATCCTTGTTTTCTTTCCTTCTGTTTCACCCCAAATCCCGACCTGCGTCAACGCAGATAACTTGCCCCCGCGTTCAAAACCCGCTAGGGGCCAGTCGTTCTACGCATAAAGGGAAGTCAGATGTCCGCGCCCAAGAAAGTTGTTCTGGCCTATTCCGGTGGCCTTGATACCTCGATCATCCTGAAATGGTTGCAGACCGAGTATGGTTGTGAGGTCGTAACCTTCACCGCCGATCTGGGTCAGGGCGAGGAGTTGGAGCCCGCCCGCAAGAAGGCCGAGCTGCTGGGGATCAAGCCCGAAAACATCTATATTGAGGACATCCGCGAGGAATTCGTCCGCGATTTCGTCTTTCCGATGTTCCGCGCGAATGCGCAGTATGAGGGCCTGTACCTGCTGGGCACCTCGATTGCGCGCCCGTTGATCTCGAAACGTCTGGTCGAGATTGCCGAGGCGACCGGAGCGGATGCCGTATCGCATGGCGCGACCGGCAAGGGCAACGATCAGGTACGGTTCGAACTGGCGGCTTACGCGCTGAATCCCGATATCAAGGTCATCGCCCCCTGGCGCGAGTGGGACTTGTCCAGCCGCACCAAACTGCTGGAATTTGCCGAGGCGAACCAGATTCCGATCGCCAAGGACAAGCGGGGCGAGGCGCCGTTCTCGGTTGATGCCAACCTGCTGCACACCTCATCCGAGGGCAAGGTTCTGGAAGACCCCGCCGATATGGCGCCCGATTACGTCTATCAGCGCACGGTCCACCCCGAGGACGCGCCGAATAAACCAGAATTCATCGAGATCGGGTTCGAAAAAGGTGACGCGGTCAGCATCAATGGCGAGGCGATGAGCCCGGCCACCATCCTGACCAAGCTGAACGAATATGGCGGCAAGCACGGCATTGGCCGTCTGGACCTGGTTGAAGGCCGGTTCGTGGGCATGAAATCCCGCGGTATCTATGAAACACCGGGCGGCACAATCCTGTTGGAAGCGCACCGTGGCATCGAATCCATCACCATGGATCGGGGCGCGATGCATCTGAAGGACCAGCTGATGCCTCAATATGCAGAGCTGATCTATAACGGCTTCTGGTACTCGCCCGAGCGCGAGATGCTGCAGGCCGCGATCGACAAATCTCAGGATCATGTCTCCGGCACCGTGCGCGTGAAGCTGTACAAAGGTCTGGCATCGACCGTGGGCCGCTGGTCGGAACACTCGCTGTATTCCGAGGCGCACGTGACCTTCGAAGAGGATGCTGGTGCCTACGATCAGAAAGACGCTGCGGGATTCATCCAACTGAACGCCCTGCGCTTGAAACTTCTGGCAGCACGCGACAAACGCCTGTCGAAGTAAGACAGCTGAGATATTGAACTGAAGACCCGGCAGCCCCTCAGGATGCCGGGTTTTTTATGCGCCCATTTTTGCCACCTCCCGTCAGGTCACTCTTGCTCCACCGCAGGATATGTCTTTACCCAAGTCACAACACTGAGAGGATGGGGCATGTTGCAGGATATCGCAGAAGGTATTCAGAGCGGTCTGAATGGCAAAAACTTCGATGGGTCGTTGAAATTCGATTGCGGTGATGCCGGTGTGATTGTTCTGGCCGACAATCAGGCGACGACGCAGGATCAGGACACGGATTGCACCATTCGTATCTCACAAGAGAACCTAAGCAAGCTGCTGACCGGCAAGCTGAACCCGATGACCGGTATTGCTATGGGCAAGCTCAAGATCTCGGGCAATATGGGTGTGGCGATGAAACTGGGGCAGTTGCTGGGCTAAGGCGATAAACTCGTCTCACCAGCGCGTGAGAACAGATGTCAGCGCGTTGCGCCCGGGGGTTTCCCAAGGCAGTCTGATCATGGAAGGAGACCCACCATGATCCGAACCACATACATTGACGCTGTCAAACCTTGGCTTCTGTTTGCGCTGATCCTCATCGTCGCAATGCTGCGCGCCGCGCCTGCACCGGCTGCCGGAACCGAGACGCTGACCGTGGCCGGGGGGTGTTTCTGGTGCGTTGAATCCGATTTCGAATCCGTGCCGGGCGTGGTTCAGGCGGTCTCGGGCTATACCGGGGGCGCAACGGCGGACCCGACCTATGGCGAGGTAACCAAAGGCGGCACCGGCCATTATGAGGCTGTTCAGATCACCTTTGATCCGGACCGTGTTTCCCGTGAAACCTTGCTGAGCCTGTTTTTCCGCTCGGTCGATCCCACGGATGCGGGCGGCCAGTTCTGCGACCGGGGCGAGAGTTACCGGACCGCGGTATTTGTCTCTAACACAGGCGAAAAGGCGTTAGCCGAGGCTGCAAAATCCAAAGCACAGAACGTCCTGCGTCAAACGATTGTCACCCCGATCCTGCAACAGGACCGGTTTTACCCGGCCGAAGCCTATCATCAGGATTACTATAAGGGCGAAAAACTGGTCTTTACGCGGTTCGGTCCCAAGCGCCAGCGCAACGCCTATAAGGCCTATCGCAAAGCATGCGGTCGCGACGCCCGCGTCAAACAGCTGTGGGGCAGTGACGCGCCCTTTGCCGGGTCTTAATCAAAGCGCGCTTCGCGCACTTCTTTCAGATCAGGAATGACATCCGCCGTACCGTGCCGTGTCACCATCAACGCGGCAGCCCGGTTTGCCTGCAATATTGCCTGCTCCATCGGCATGCCACGATCCATTCCTGCCAGAACGTAACCTGTGAACGTATCGCCCGCACCAGTTGTGTCCACCGCCTGAACCTTGTGAGCCAAAAAATCCGAGGTCGTCCCCTTATGATGATATCGCGCGCCCTTTGATCCGAGGGTCACAATGACATGCTCTATCCCCAACTCGGACAGGCCCTGCCCGGTTGCCTGCCGCAGCTGCTCGGCCTCGACCTCATTTAGGATCAGGAAATCCAGATACGGAAGAACCGCCCGCACTGCATCGGCTTGAAAAGGGGCCGCCGCGTAACAGACAGTCAGCCCCATTTCGCGGCCCATTTTTGCGGCTTCGACCTGCAGGTTGGTTTCGTTTTGCGTCACAATCAGATCACCCTGATCCGCCGATGACAGCGCCTGGCCCAGTTGATCTGACGTAATTGCATGATTTGCGCCTTGAAACAGGATGATGTTGTTTTCACCCTCGGCGTCTACGGCGATAATGGCGTGCCCGGTAGGATCTGAAACCTCGGCAATCCAACGGGTATCGACGCCATATTCGGTCAGCCTGTCACGCGCCCAGCGCCCGTCGGGCCCAATGGCCCCAATATGCGCCACCCGCGCGCCGGCCCGCGCGCCGGCGACGGACATATTCGCGCCCTTGCCGCCCAGAAACCGATCCAAACGGTTGGCCGAAAGCGTCTCACCCGCGCCCGGCAGGTGTGGCACATCATAAATCATGTCTGCATTGATCGAGCCTAGATTCCAAATTGTCATGGCTTAACCAATATCGCAGGAGGCCAGAATGGCCATGTTCAGAATGTCATTGGCCGTCGATATGGTCGAACAGATCTGAATCGGCTTGTCGATGCCCGACAAGATCGGGCCAATCACCGTGGCCCCACCCATTTCCTGCATCAACTTGGTCGAGATCGAGGCCGAATGCCGTGCTGGGACAATCAGGATATTCGCCGGTCCGGTCAGGCGCTGGAACGGATAGTTTGCCTGCTGGTCGACATTCAGCGCCACGTCCACCGTCATTTCACCTTCGTATTCGAAATCTACGCCACGCTGATCCAGAACGGCAGGAGCGCGGTGCATCTTTTCGGCCCGCTCCGACACCGGGTAGCCAAACGTCGAAAAGCTGACAAAGGCAACGCGCGGCTCCAGCCCCATATGGCGGGCAACGGCTGCTGAGCGCTCGGCGATATTGGCCAGATCGTTTTCGTCCGGCCATTCATGGACTAGAGTGTCGCCGATCAGCACGATCCGCCCCTTGTGCAACAGCGCCGTCACACCGGCCGCGCCACGGGCCGCATCTGCATCGAACACATGGTTGATCCGATCCAGCACATGCGCCGATTTACGCGTCGCGCCCGAGACCAAACCGTCGCCATGCCCATGTGCCAGCATCAGCGATGAAAACACATGCCGGTCGCGCGCGGCAAGTCGATGAATATCCTTTCGATCAAAGCCTTTACGCTGCAGGCGATCGTACAAAAAATCAGAATAGGTATCGAGATGCGCAGTGTTGGCGGCATTCACGACCTCCAGCTCACGCACAGCATCGCCCAGCCCGGCCTCTTCCAGCTTTTGCTTGACGTCATCCGGGCGGCCTACGACCAGCGCCTTACCAAAGCCCGAGCGTTGATACATCACCGCAGCCCGCAGCACACGCGGATCGTCGCCCTCGGCAAAGATCATTCGGCTTTGCGCCTGACGGGCCCGCGCGTTCAGGCCGCGCAGAATGCTGGCGGTCGGATCCATGCGGGATTTCAGGCTCAGCTCATACGCGTCCATGTCGATAATCGGGCGCCGCGCCGCGCCGGTATCCATCCCGGCCCGCGCAACGGCGGGCGGAATGCGGTGAATCAGGCGCGGATCGAAAGGTGTCGGGATAATATAATCGCGCCCAAAGGTCAGCGACTTACCATAGGCCATCGCGACCTCATCAGGGACATCTTCGCGCGCGAGGTTGGCCAGGGCGTGGGCACAGGCAATTTTCATCTCGTCATTGATGGCGCGGGCGTGGATATCCAGCGCACCGCGGAACAGGTAGGGAAAGCCCAACACGTTGTTGACCTGGTTCGGATAATCGCTGCGCCCTGTGGCGACGATGGCATCAACGCGCACTTCGTGGGCCTCTTCCGGCGTAATTTCCGGATCGGGGTTTGCCATCGCAAAAATCACCGGGTTATCGGCCATGCTGGCGACCATATCTTGCGTCACAGCCCCTTTGACCGACACGCCCAGAAAGACGTCTGCGCTTTTCATGGCGTCTTCCAGCGTACGCAGATCCGTGGTGATCGCATGTGCCGATTTCCACTGGTTCATGCCCTCGGTTCGGCCCTGATAGATCACGCCTTTGGTGTCACACACGATGCAGTTCTCATGCCGCGCGCCCATCGACTTGAGCAGTTCGATACACGCTATCCCAGCAGCCCCGGCACCGTTCAGAACAATCTTCACATCTTCGATCTTCTTGCCCGAGATACGGAGCGCATTCAGCAGGCCCGCCGCACAGATCACCGCCGTGCCATGCTGATCATCGTGGAAGACGGGGATATCCATTTCTTCCTTCAGGCGCTGTTCGATGATGAAACACTCGGGCGCCTTGATGTCTTCCAGATTGATGCCGCCAAAGGTCGGGCCCATCAGACGCACGGCGCGGCAGAACTCATCCGGGTCTTCGGTGTCCAACTCGATATCGATCGAGTTTACGTCAGCGAAACGCTTGAACAGGACTGACTTGCCCTCCATCACCGGTTTTGAGCCCAGCGCGCCCAGATTACCAAGACCCAAAACCGCCGTCCCATTCGAAATCACGGCGACCAGATTTCCCTTGTTGGTATAGTCATAGGCCGTTTCTGGATTTTCCGCGATTGCTTCACATGGAACAGCCACGCCGGGGCTGTAGGCCAGCGACAGGTCGCGCTGCGTGGTCATGGGAACGGTGGCTTGTACCTCCCACTTGCCAGGAGTTGGGTCCAGGTGAAAGGCCAGCGCCTCTTCGTTGGTGATCTTCGCTTTGGGCATTTGATACGTCGTTTCTCTGCAACTGCGGGGCTTCTGCCTCATAGCGCAGGCACGCGCGCGCCTCAACGAGAATACTTTTGCCTTTCGCACCAGATGGCGGATTTGTAAGGTCGCGACCGAACGCCGTCAAAAGGGATCAGCCTTGTCCACAGTCACGCCGATGATGGCGCAATATCTCGAAATCAAAGAGGCCCATGCCGACGCCCTTCTGTTTTACCGGATGGGCGATTTCTACGAGATGTTTTTCGAGGATGCCGTCAACGCCGCCGAGGCGCTGGACATCGCCCTGACCAAACGCGGCAAGCACAACGACGCCGACATTCCGATGTGCGGTGTGCCGGTCCATGCCGCCGAAGGGTACCTGCTGACGCTGATCCGAAAAGGCTTTCGCGTGGCCGTTTGCGAACAGATGGAAAGCCCGGTTGAGGCAAAGAAGAGAGGCTCTAAATCAGTTGTAAAGCGCGGTGTTGTCCGGCTGGTGACACCCGGAACACTGACCGAGGACGCGCTGCTAGAGGCGCGCCGCCACAACTTTCTGGCCTGTTATGCCGAGGTGAGGGATGAAGCGGCGCTTGCCTGGGCCGATATCTCAACCGGGGCGTTTCACGTGATGCCTTTGACCTCTGTGCGCCTAAGCCCTGAACTGGCCCGGCTGGCCCCGTCGGAGCTGATCGTGGCGGACGGGGCCGAACAGGTCCTGCACGAACCTGCCCGCGATCTGGGCATCTCGCTGACGCCCATTGGCCGCGCCAGTTTCGACAGCACTGCGGCTGAAAAGCGCATCTGCGCTTTGTTTCACGTGGGCGCGCTGGACGCGTTTGGAAATTTTGGCCGGGCCGAAGTGTCCGCTATGGGCGCATTGATTGACTATTTGGAGATCACGCAAAAAGGCAAATTGCCCCTGCTGCAAACGCCGCTGAAAGAATCCGAGGACCGCGTGGTGCAGATCGACGCCGCAACGCGCCGCAATCTGGAGCTGACCCGGTCGCTGTCTGGCGGGCGCGCCGGATCGCTTTTGTCGGTGGTTGACCGTACAGTCACGCCGGGCGGCGCGCGGTTGTTGGAACAGCGCCTGTCCAGCCCCTCGCGCAATCTGGATGTGATCCACGGGCGGTTGGATGCGGTAAGTTTTGCAGCCGATGACAGCCTGATCGCCCAAGATCTGCGCGATGCCTTGCGCAAAACCCCCGATTTGGACCGCGCCTTGTCGCGCCTGTCGCTGGAACGCGGCGGTCCTCGCGATCTGGCCGCCATCCGCAACGGGCTGGCGCAGGCTGCAACCATAGCCGAACTGTGCAATGCCGGAGATCTGCCGGTATTGCTGGCCACTGCGGTGCAAAACCTGACAGGGTTTGATGATCTGCTGACCCTGCTGGATGAGGCGCTTGTGGCCGAGCCGCCTCTGATGGCGCGCGACGGCGGCTTCATTGCCCCCGGCTATGACGCGGAACTGGATGAGGCGCGCACCCTGCGGGACGAAGGCCGCTCGGTCATCGCCGGGTTTCAGCAGAAATATTCCCAGCACACCGGCATCACCTCGCTGAAGATCAAGCATAACAACGTGCTGGGCTATTTCATCGAAACCACGGCCACACATGCCGAAAAGATGTTGAACCCGCCGTTCTCCGAAACCTATATCCACCGGCAAACCACGGCCAATCAGGTGCGGTTCACAACAGTAGAACTGTCCGAGATCGAAACCCGTATCCTGAACGCCGGAAATCATGCTTTGGAGATCGAAAAGCGGCTCTATCAAAGGCTTTCTGATGAGATTCTTACCCGTGCTGCGCAACTGAACCAAGCCGCGCGCGGGCTGGCAGAACTGGACCTAACCACTGCGCTGGCCGATCTGGCACGGGGCGAGAACTGGTGTCGCCCGCAGGTCGATGCCTCTCGTGCCTTTGATATTCAGGGCGGGCGGCATCCGGTTGTTGAACATGCGCTGCGCCAACAAAGCGGTGACGCGTTTATCGCCAATGATTGTGATCTCAGCGCCGAAGATGGTGCTGCAATCTGGTTGCTGACCGGCCCCAACATGGCGGGTAAATCAACCTTCCTGCGGCAGAATGCGCTGATCGCCCTGCTTGCACAGATGGGCAGCTATGTTCCAGCCGAACAAGCCTATATCGGTGTAGTCAGCCAGCTGTTCAGCCGTGTCGGGGCATCTGACGATCTGGCCAGGGGTCGGTCGACCTTTATGGTTGAAATGGTCGAAACCGCCGCCATCCTCAATCAAGCCGACGATCATGCGCTGGTCATTCTGGATGAAATCGGACGCGGGACGGCCACCTATGACGGGCTTTCCATCGCCTGGGCCACGCTCGAACATCTGCACGCCGCCAATAAATGTCGCGCGCTGTTTGCAACGCATTATCACGAGCTGACCGCGCTGGCCGGAAATCTGGAAGGTGTCGACAACGCCACCGTTGCGGTCAAGGAATGGGAGGGCGAAGTGATCTTTTTGCACGAGGTTCACAAAGGCGCCGCAGACCGGTCCTATGGTGTCCAGGTGGCGCAACTGGCTGGCCTGCCGGCATCCGTTGTCGAACGTGCCCGCGTTGTGCTGGACCAGCTGGAGAAAACCGAACGCGAAGGCGGCAAGCAAAAGGCTTTGATCGACGATCTGCCGCTGTTCTCGGCTGCCCCGCCGCCACCGCCTCCCCCAAAAGCTTCACCCGTTGCGGATATGTTGGGTGAGATCTTGCCGGATGAGCTAAGCCCGCGCGAGGCATTGGACCTGATCTATAAATTGAAAGAGGCGGCCAGATCCTGACCGCCTCAATAATTGATTGATATCTTAGGTGCTTAGCTTGCCGGCGTGGACGACACACCCACCTGCGCGGGGCGCAAGAGCCGGTCGTACAACATAAAGCCTTCTGCAGATACCTGGATGATGTCACCGGCGCGTGTTCCGGGCACGGGGGCCTCGAACATCGCCTCATGCACATTGGGGTCAAACCGATCGCCAACTTCTGGCGTGATCACCTGAATCCCGTGTTTCTGAAACACGTCCTTAAGCGCGCGCATGGTCAGTTCAACACCTTCCAGCAAAGCGCCTGCGACCTCTTTCTGCTCGTCGGTTGCGGCCTCTAGCGCGCGTTTCATATTGTCATAGACCGGCAGCATGTCACGGGCCAGCTTCGAGCCGCCATACTGTTCGGCATCGCGCCGCGCCTTGTCGCCGCGCTTGCGCGCGTTTTCCGCATCGGCCAATGCACGCATGAATTTGTCTTTGTAGTCGTCGCGCTCGGCGCGCAGCTCATCCAGCTCCAGCGCTTCTTCGCTGATCTCAGCAAATTCATCAGCCAGCTCTTCGGCCTCGGCCGTTGCGATATCGTCCAGAAAATCTTCGTTCTTGGGCTCTGCCATCTCTTACCCTCTAGCTCCGGTCGGATATCAGTTTGCCGACCAGTTGCGCCGTATAATCCACGATCGGCACGATCCGTCCATAATTCAGACGTGTGGGCCCGATGACCCCAACCGCACCGATTATCTTACGATCAGCGTTCATATATGGAGACACCACCAAAGAGGAACCCGAAAGTGAGAAAAGTTTGTTCTCAGACCCGATAAAAATGCGCACACCTTCGCCTTCTTCGGTCAATTCCAGAAATTCGGCGATGTCGCGCTTGCGTTCGAGGTCGTCAAACAGGGTGCGAATGCGCTCCAACTCATCTGCTTCGCCGCGTTCACCCAGCAGATTCGCCCGCCCTCGGACGATCAAACGGGCTGAGTCGCCATCATCCCCGTCCCATGCGGCCATGCCGCTGTCGACCATTTCACGGGCCAACACGTCAATTTCCTGCTTGCGCGCATCTATCTGGGTCAGCATCTGACGGCGAACCTCGCTGATTGTGCGGCCCTCGATCAGCGCGTTCAGAAAATTCGCCGCTTCCCGCATCGAGCTGGGCGTTTGCCCGGGTGGCGGCTTGAACAGCCGGTTTTCCACCTGACCGTCGGAAAAGACCAAAACCACCAGGGCTCTGTCATGCCCAAGCGACACAAATTCGATATGTTTGATTTCCGCTTCGTGTTTCGGCGTCAAAACCAGTGAGGCCCCTTGTGTCACGTGTGACAAGGCCGCGCCGACACGGTCCAGCATCCCGCCGACATCCCCCGAGTTAGCGCCCAGTGTGTCGTCCAGCTTCTGCCGGTCATCCGCGCCCAGATCACCGACCTCCAGCAATCCGTCCACGAACATCCGTAACCCGTGTTGCGTCGGAATCCGCCCCGCACTGACATGAGGGCTGTCGAGCAGGCCCAGAAACTCAAGATCCTGCATCACATTGCGAACCGTCGCCGCACTGACTTTTTCCGACAAAGTGCGCGTCAGGGTACGGCTGCCGACAGGCTCACCGCTATCCAGATAGCTTTCGACAATCAGCCGAAACACCTCGCGCGACCGGTCATTCATCTCGTTCAGAATTTTGCTAGCGTCACTCATCGGCAATCCTCTGCTGGATAGCCATTAAATAGCAGGTAGGCGAAAGGTCAATCAGGGTTGCATCCTGACGCTGCGGGGCGGTATCCCCAAACCAGCAAACAAAGGAATTCCCATGCGACCCTCAGGACGTGATCTAAACGAAATGCGCGCCGTTTCAATCGAAACGGGATTTACCAAACATGCCGAAGGTTCCTGCCTGATTAAGATGGGCGATACCCATGTGTTGTGCACTGCCACGATCGAAGATCGCGTGCCACCGTTCATCAAGGGTTCGGGCCTGGGCTGGGTTACCGCTGAATACGGCATGCTGCCCCGTGCGACCAATACACGGATGCGGCGCGAGGCTGCCAGCGGTAAGCAGGGTGGTCGTACCGTGGAAATCCAGCGTTTGATCGGCCGTGCCCTGCGTGCAGGTGTCGATCGAGTTGCCTTGGGTGAACGCCAGATCACCGTCGACTGCGATGTGATCCAGGCCGATGGTGGCACCCGATGTGCCTCGATCACAGGCGGTTGGGTTGCGCTGCGTCTTGCGGTCAACAAGCTAATGAAAACGGGTGACGTGATCTCGGACCCGCTGGTTGACCCGGTTGCAGCTGTGTCCTGCGGTATTTACGCCGGTCAACCGGTGCTGGATCTGGATTACCCCGAAGACAGCGAAGCCGGCGTGGACGGCAACTTTATCATGACCGGGTCCGGCAAATTGATCGAAGTTCAAATGAGCGCCGAAGGCTCGGTCTTTAGCCGCGTTCAGATGGATCAACTAATGGATCTGGCTGAACAGGGCGTTAGTGAACTGGCTGCTGCGCAAAAAGCCGCCACCGCATGACCCGCAAGTTCGACGGCGACAGGTTGCTGGTGGCCACGCATAACAAAGGCAAGCTTGAGGAGATGGCACATCTGCTTGAACCCTTTGGTGTCACCGTTATCGGCGCCGCCGACATGGACCTGCCTGAACCGGAAGAGACCGAGGATACATTCGTCGGCAATGCCCGGATCAAGGCCCATGCCGCCGCCAAAGCCACCGGCCTTCCTGCCCTGTCGGACGATTCCGGGATCACCATCGACGCGCTTGACGGGGCGCCGGGCGTCTACACCGCCGATTGGGCTGAAACCGGCAATGGCCGCGATTTCCTGATGGCCATGACCCGCGCGCATGAAGAGCTGGAGGCCAAGAACGCCCCGCACCCCCGCACCGCGCAATTCCGATGCACTCTGGTGCTGGCCTGGCCCGACGGGCATGACGAGGTGTTCGAAGGCATCGCCCCCGGTCACTTGGTCTGGCCCATTCGTGGTGCGGACGGCTTTGGTTATGATCCAATGTTTGTGCCCGAGGGTCATGGCATTACCTTTGCCGAGATGGATCGCTGGGAAAAGAACAAGATCAGCCATCGCGGTCGCGCGGTTGAGATGTTCGTGAAAGGCTGTTTTGGCGGATGATTGGCGCAATGGGGGCTTTGGCCTGTATGTGCATTGGCCCTTTTGCGAGGCCAAATGCCCCTATTGCGATTTCAACAGCCATGTTTCAAAAAATATTGATCAAAAACAATGGCTTGATGCATATCTGGTCGAGCTGCGCCGTAGCGCTGCCGAGACCCCCAACCGTGTTCTGAACACGATCTTTTTTGGCGGCGGCACCCCGTCTCTGATGGATCCCGAAACCGTCGCCGCTGTGATTGATACCGCCCGCGCCCTTTGGCACCCCGCCAATGACATGGAAATCACGCTTGAGGCCAATCCCGGTTCGGTCGAGGCGGGCCGGTTCGCTGCCTACCGAGGAGCAGGCGTCAACCGTATCTCGATGGGGGTACAGGCGCTGAATGATGACGATCTGCGCCGGTTGGGCCGCATTCACAGCGTGGCCGAAGCGCGGGCTGCTTATGACATAGCCCGTCATTGTTTTGAACGGGTCAGCTTTGACCTGATCTATGCGCGGCAACATCAAACCCTTGATGCCTGGCGCGCAGAGTTGACCGAAGCCCTGTCGATGGCGGTCGATCACCTGTCGCTGTACCAACTGACCATAGAAGACGGAACCGCCTTTGGTGATCGCTATGCCGTGGGCAAGCTGCGCGGCCTGCCCTTGGATGATAGCGCCGCCGATATGTATCTGGCCACGCAAGAAATCTGCGAGGCTCATGGTCTGCCCGCCTATGAGGTATCGAACCACGCCCGCCCCGGCGCGGAATCACAGCACAATCTGATCTATTGGCACTATGGTGACTATGTCGGCATTGGCCCCGGCGCCCATGGACGGATCACCCAGAATGGCCAGAAATACGCGACTGAAACCTATCTGAATCCGCAGCGGTGGTTGGACGCGGCTTCCTGTGGTAGCGGAGAGAAAGAACGCGCCGCATTGTCGCGTGAAGACCAGGCAAGTGAATACCTTATGATGGGTCTTAGGGTTACCGGCGGGCTAGATATAGATAGATATATGGGAATATCAGGCCACCCCTTACCACAAGACCCATTGGGCCATCTTCAGGATATCGGCATGGTTCAAATGCTGGATGGTAGACTGATGGCCACAACCGACGGGCGGGCCGTCTTGAACGCGGTGATCCGCGAACTTTTGGGGTAGACCATGCAATATCTGTGGGCAGGGCTTGGATTGTTATGCGTCGGGCTGGCCGCTGTTGGGGTGGTGCTTCCCCTACTACCAACGGTTCCATTTCTGCTACTCGCCGCCTTCTTCTTTGCCCGCTCGTCTTCACGGCTGCATAGCTGGCTGATAACGCACCGACTGTTTGGCCCAATGATCGTCGATTGGCAGAGTTCAGGCGCGATTCGTCCGGCCGCAAAAAAGGCGGCCACCCTGTCGGTCACCGCCGTATTTGGACTATCGGTCATGATGTCTGCGCCGTCTCATGTCCTAATCATCCAGGCGATTGTACTAGGCGGCGTGATGTTCTTTATCTGGACCCGCCCTAGCGGCTGAGCTTGGAACAAAGATCATCCAGTTGATCCAGGTTCTCATAGGTCAGGACCACCTGCCCCGTTTCCGAGCCCGCTTTGTGATTGATCGCCACTTTCATCGCCAGAATCGCGGAAAGATCCTTTTCCAGCGCCCGGGTATCCGAATCTTTACCCGCATTCAGATCCCGAGACCTTGGTGCCGGTCGGGCCGCATCCCCCTGCTGTTGCTTCTTCACCAGCGCTTCCGTTGCCCGCACCGACAGCCCATCTTTGACAATTTGCTTTGCAAGGTCCGAGGCATTCTCGGCCGTGATCAGCGTTCGCGCATGGCCAGCCGATAATTTTCCTTCTATTACAAGGGTTTGTACATCCATTGGCAGGGACAACAGGCGCAGCAAATTGGCAATATGACTGCGGCTTTTGCCCAATGCTTCAGCCAGCTTTTCTTGCGTATGACCAAAGCGGTCCATCAGCTGCTTATAGCCGGCCGCCTCTTCCACCGCATTCAAATCCGCGCGCTGAATGTTTTCGATAATGGCGACTTCCAGAACCTCAGTGTCATCAAAATCGCGAACGATAACGGGGATATCATGCAACTGCGCCATTTGCGCCGCGCGCCAGCGGCGTTCACCCGCGACGATTTCATAATCGCCTTCGGCAATTTCTCGGACGATCAGAGGCTGAATGATCCCCTTCTCTTTGACCGAAGCGGCAAGCTCATCCAGATGTTCCCGGGCAAAGGTGCGGCGCGGCTGATTTGGGTTTGCGTGAAGCTTTTCGATTGGAATCGTCAGGTCCGGCCGCCGTGAATCAGTTGGCACGCGTCCCTGGGGCTCTTGTGTGACATCTGCCATCAACGCCGAAAGCCCGCGACCCAACCCTCTTGGTTTTGATTTTCTGGCTGTCACAGGGTCCTCCTAGTACCGCTCAGACTGCGGTTTTATTGTTCTTATGCATGACTTCCCGGGCCAAATGCCGATAGGCCATCGCGCCCAGAGACCCCGAGTCATATTGCAAAACCGGCAACGCGTATGACGGAGCCTCACTGACCCGCACATTTCTGGGTATTTTGGTTTTAAATACCATCTCACCCAGATTGTCACGTGCGTCTTTTTCGACCTGACGGGACAAGTTGTTGCGGTTGTCATACATAGTCAGCACAACACCTTCGATTCTGAGGTCTGGATTCGCAGTCTGTCGCACCTCGCGAATGGTCAGCATGAGCTGAGACAAACCCTCTAATGCGAAGAACTCGCTTTGCAATGGCACCAGTACGGAATGCGCTGCGACCATCGCGTTTACCGTCAGAAGATTCAGCGATGGCGGACAGTCAATCAGGACGAAATCCAGATCGTACTTATCAATAGCAGTCTGGCGTAACGCGTCATGCAGTAAATAGCTGCGTTTTTCGTTCGAAATCAGTTCGATATCGGCGGAACTGAGGTCTACCGTAGCGGGGACAACGAGAATACCTTCAATCTCCGAGTCCTGAACGACCGCATCCAAAGGCGCATCATCCAGAATCAGATCATAAGTTGTCCAATCTCGATCCTCGACGCCTAAACCGGTTGAAGCATTTCCCTGTGGATCCAGATCAACCACTAAAACCCTGCATCCGGCCTCGGCCAGGCCTGCTGCCAAGTTTATGGCTGTTGTCGTCTTCCCAACCCCGCCCTTCTGGTTGGCTACCGCTATGATCCGGGGGCCTGAGGGACGAGATAGATCAACCACGTGATACTCCTTTGACCTTGAGGATGACGGCTTGGGGTTCTGTTAAACTTGTAATCGGATCACAGGTGAAATTCCATTCTTCCTGCGCATCCTGTACTTCTTTTTTCCAGCTTACACCTTTCGGCAACAAAGCGACGCCAGAATCGCCTAAATGTCTGTCACAAAAAGATAATAATACCCCGAGATCTGCCAAGGCGCGGGCAGACAAAACATCTGCATTCAGGGGGTCCACCGCTTCAATGCGTTTCGCCACCACTTTACAGTTTGCGCCACATTCCCGGGATACATTGCGTAAAAACGCAGATTTTCGCTGATCGCTTTCAACAAAGGTGAATTTTGCGCCTGGCGCTTCTTCGATCGCCATAATTGCACAGACCATACCGGGAAACCCACCACCACTTCCAATATCAACCCAATGCGAAAAGTTCTCGGCACATCGAAAAACCTGAACGGAATCCAGAATGTGCCGTGTCCAGATTTCGGACAAGCTTTTGCGCGATACGAGGTTGATTTTCGGGTTCCAGCGCTCGACAAGGGCAACATATGTTGCCAGTCGATCAAATGTTTCACGTGAAACATTCAGACCGTCAAACAGCTCTTCCTTCATGCTTTGCGCACCCTCTGATCGCGGCGAAGCTTGGCCAACACCAGAGTCAGCGCAGCCGGTGTCACACCCTCTATCCGGCTTGCCTGCGCTACATTCTCGGGACGGGCGTTGGACAACTTCTGCTTCATCTCTGACGACAGCCCATCCAATGCGAAGAAGTCAAAATCACGCGGAATCTCATAGGCTTCATCGCGTTTCATCGCTTCTACATCACGTCTTTGCCGCTCGATATAATTCGCATATAGCGCATCGCGTTCCACTTGCTGCCGAATGCCTGAATCAACGTCCTGCAACTCAGGAATCAAGGGAACAAGGTCCTCAAAGCTCACATCAGGAAAGGCCAAAATCGCCATACCATCGCGGCGATTGCCATCCTGATTGACCTCGATACCAGCTTCTCGCACTTCTTTCGGAGTATAGGTATGATCTGTGAGCTTCTTTTTTGCAGCCTCCAACTTCTCCATCTTTTCAGAGAAGTGCTTGCGGCGTGTCTCGCTTACGCAACCTAGGCGTAGGCCAATAGGTGTCAGTCGTTGGTCGGCATTATCGGCGCGCAAAGACAATCTAAACTCTGCCCGTGAGGTAAACATCCGATAAGGTTCTGCCACTCCGCGAGTGGTCAGGTCATCGACCATGACGCCAATATAACTGTCGGAACGCGTGAAATGGATTGGATCCCGACCCAAGACCTGAAGGGCAGCATTGAGGCCAGCCACCATTCCCTGAGCTGCAGCTTCCTCATATCCTGTGGTGCCGTTAATCTGACCCGCAAGATATAGTCCTGGCGCCTCAGGCAACGACAGTGATGATGTCAGAACGCGAGGATCTACGTAGTCATATTCGATGGCGTAGCCAGGTTGGAGGATCTCTGCCTTTTCCAGCCCCTTAATGGATCTGACATAATCGACCTGAACATCCTGTGGCAGTGAGGTAGAAATTCCATTCGGATAGATTGTGTGATCATTCACACCTTCTGGCTCGAGGAAAATCTGATGAGATTCCTTATCCGCAAACCGCACAATCTTATCTTCGATCGAAGGGCAATATCTGGGGCCTATACCGTCAATATGCCCCCCATACATCGCCGATCTGGAAAGGTTCTTTTCAATGATCTCATGTGTTCTGGCATTGGTATGCGTAATCCCGCAAGAAATCTGCGGCGCCACCACCCCCATCGAGAGGAATGAGAACAGCGTAGGTTCATCATCGCCGTCCTGACTTTCGAGACCTGACCAATCAATCGTCCGACCATCCAGCCGGGGCGGTGTCCCCGTTTTCAAGCGTCCTAGCGGCAGGTTAAGGCTATCCAAACGCTCGGCCAGCTTTACCGAGGGACGATCCCCCATACGTCCGCCAGGGCGCGATACGTCACCAATGTGAATAACGCCTCGCAAAAATGTCCCAGACGTCAGGATCACAGCGCCGGCCCGTATTTCAGACTCATCCGCCAATCGAATTCCGGTAACAGCAGGTCCATTCACCAGGAAATCTGTCACCTCGCCGACTACGACGCTGAGGTCCGGCTGTGCCGTGGTTTCTCGCTGCATCGCAGCTCGGTACAAAGCCCTGTCTGCCTGCGTTCTGGGCCCCTGCACAGCGGGGCCTTTACGGCGATTCAGCAAACGAAACTGAATTCCCGCCTGGTCTGCGACGCGCCCCATCACCCCGTCCAACGCGTCAATTTCGCGAACAAGATGCCCTTTGCCGAGGCCCCCAATAGCGGGGTTACAGGACATTACGCCGATATCAGTGGCCGACAGAGTCACAAGGGCGGTAGTCGCACCCATCCGGGCGGCCGCATGGGCCGCTTCTGTTCCGGCGTGGCCCGCTCCGATAACGACGACGTCAAAATCCGAATGTTTCACGTGAAACACTCCTTACTTTCCCAGGCAGAAGCTTGAGAATATTTCATCCAACAAGTCTTCTACACCAATTCTGCCAACCAGAGCTTCCAAAGCGCGGATCGCGGTTCTCAGTTCCTCGGCTGCGATATCATACAGGTCGGGACCTGATTCCAGAACAGCGATTGCAGCACTAAGTGCATCGCGCGCTGTGATCAGCGCTATACGATGCCTTTCACGCGTAGCGATACCATGGGTAGTAGTACGATCACCTAAAACACGCGATATGTTGGAAATCAACCGATCCACACCCTGCCCGGTTTTCCCTGAGATTCCTTCATCAGAACTGTTTCTCAGATCGGATTTCGGAAGAACCTGAATATCTCCCTCCAACAGCTGAACGCCCAGCTCTTTTGGATCATCTGTCAGAAATACGCGCAGATCGGCGGCCTCGGCGCGCTTTTTGGCCCGCTCAATTCCCAGGATTTCGACGTGATCGTCGGTTTCCCGCAAGCCCGCTGTATCCAACAAAGTAACGGGAAGTCCCTCAAGGTCCATTCGAACTTCAATCACATCGCGCGTGGTGCCGGCATATTCCGACGTGATCGCTGCTTCGCGACCGGCCAGAGCATTCAGCAATGTCGACTTTCCAGCATTTGGCAAGCCAACAATCGCAACCTCGAACCCGGTTCGAATGCGTTCCGCAATACGAACCCCTTCAGCTTCACGTTGTAGATCTGCAATGACATCTGTGATCAACTGGCGCACTTCAGGGGTAACATCGGTTGGCACCTCTTCATCGGCAAAATCAATCACTGCCTCAAGCAGCGATGCGGCGCGAATCAAATCGCGCCGCCAGCGTTCAGCCAAATTCCCAAGCTCTCCGGCCAGAATGATCTGTGCTTGCTTGCGTTGAGCTTCTGTCTCAGCGTCGATCAGATCGGCAAGGCCCTCGACCTGTGTCAAATCCATTTTGCCGTTTTCCAAGGCACGGCGGGTGAATTCCCCGGGATCGGCCAGGCGCAAACCGTCCATGTCCGCAAGGCAGCGCATGACGGCGTTGACCGCCGCTGTACTGCCGTGAATCTGTAGCTCTGCCACGTCTTCGCCAGTAAAGCTGGCCGGGGCCTGGAAGGTCAGAACTACCCCATCATCCAGGCGCGATCCGTCTTTGCCATACAGGCTGCGCACCCGCATCCCGCGGGAGGGCAAAGCAGCACCGGAAAGAGCAGCCGCGGCAGGATGCGCCAAGGGGCCCGAGAGACGGATGACCGCCACCCCTGCCTTGCCTTGCGCGCTGGCCAAGGCGAATATCGTATCCATTCGACCGCCTCGCTTGCGTCCAGGACCTGTGTCAGGTGTTCATCGAATCGAAGAACTCGCCATTTGTCTTGGTCTGTTTCAACTTGGACAACAGGAACTCGATCGCATCGGTAGTGCCCATCGGGTTCAGGATACGGCGCAGAACAAAGGTCTTGGCCAGATCACCCTTATCGACCAGCAAATCCTCTTTCCGCGTACCGGATTTGAGGATGTCGATAGCCGGGAACACGCGCTTATCTGCGATCTTACGATCCAGAACAATTTCCGAGTTACCGGTGCCTTTGAATTCTTCGAAGATGACTTCGTCCATCCGGCTGCCGGTATCAATCAGCGCAGTGGCGATGATGGTCAGCGAGCCGCCTTCTTCGATATTCCGTGCCGCACCAAAGAATCGCTTAGGCCGTTGCAGAGCGTTTGCATCCACACCGCCGGTCAGAACCTTACCCGAGGATGGAACCACGGTGTTAAATGCCCTACCAAGTCTTGTGATCGAGTCGAGAAGAATAACAACATCTCGTTTATGCTCGACCAAACGCTTGGCTTTTTCGATAACCATCTCAGATACGGCAACGTGGCGGGTGGCGGGTTCGTCAAAGGTCGACGACACGACCTCGCCCTTCACCGAACGCTGCATGTCGGTCACCTCTTCCGGCCGCTCGTCGATCAGTAGGACGATCAGATAGCACTCAGGGTGGTTCTTTTCGATTGAGTTCGCAATATTCTGCAGGATCACCGTCTTACCGGTCCGTGGCGGTGCCACAATCAACGACCGCTGACCTTTACCGATCGGTGAAACCAGATCGATGACACGGGCGGACTTGTCCTTGATGGTTGGATCTTCGACTTCCATCTTCAGGCGCTCATCCGGATAAAGCGGTGTCAGGTTGTCGAAAGCAACTTTATGCCTGGCTTTCTCGGGATCTTCGAAATTGATCTTGGTGACCTTGATCAGTGCGAAATACCGTTCGTTCTCGTCCGGCGCCTTGATATCACCTTCGACCGTATCACCGGTGCGCAACGAATGCTGGCGGATCATTTCTGGCGAGACATAGATATCATCAGGACCGGGCAAATAGTTCGCCTCGGGCGAACGCAGGAACCCGAACCCATCTTGCAGAACCTCAAGTACGCCATCGCCGCCCACGGTCCAGCCTTCATCTGCGCGTTCGCGCAGAATCTGGAACATCATCTCGCCTTTTCGCATGGTCGAGGCGTTTTCGATCTCAAGCTCTTCGGCCATCGCCAAAAGGTCTTTGGGGCTTTTGGCTTTCAGATCGGCCAGATTGAGGGATTCATTAGACATGATGATAAGAACCTTGGCCGCATGGATGCGGCTCGGACTGGAATTTCGATACGGAAGATACGCCGCCCGGACGGGCGTGTTACGCGATAAATAAGCGCTTACCTACAAAGAGTCAAATAGCTGCTCAGAACTTCAGAACGACCGCCAGAACGATGATAACCATCAATATGGTAGGCACCTCGTTCATCATGCGATACTGCCGCCCAGTGAGCGTATTTCGGCCCTCTAAGAAGTCCTTTCGACGTACCATCAGCCAGTAGTGGAACCAAGTCATCGCAATCACTGCTGCGCCTTTGACCCAGGGCCAGGCAAAATCCCAGCCGACTATGCCTGGAGTGAATACCATGATCAGGCCGCAGGCCCAGGCCACGTACATCGCCGGGCGCATGATCACCCGCAGCAGCTTTTCTTCCATTTCAAAGAAGATCTCCTGCGCCCCGTCAACGCCTTGGGCTTTTTCTACGTGATAGACGTACAATCTTGGCAGATAGAACAAACCAGCCATCCAAGAGATCACGGCCATGATGTGCAGGGACTTCACCCAAGGATAGATGGTGAAAAGAAGATCAGTCATTCCAGCTCCGGGCGTGGTTTGGATCTCTCCCTATAAAAAAAATAGGAAAAGAGAAAGGATGATGGTTTTGTAGGGAGATCAAATTCCGTGGATTACTTATTTACCCATCTGTTTTCCCCAGGTGGATAGTTTCACCTGAGAACTGGGTAATACTGTTGATTTCATAAAAAACAACAATAAAACAATATGTTATGATTATATAGGACGTAGAATTCAGGGGATAACTTGATGAATAAGCTGGGATATCCCGCTTGTCCCGATGTTCAAAGTTATCCTTGTCCAGACTGGACAGGGTTCGGGCGACTCATAGAAGTTTTCCGCGAAAACACCGGGCTTGCGTGTCAACAGGAAAACCATACAAACCATCCTTGAACGATCAACCATTTGCTCAGGGGGTTTTCCACATTTCTGTCCCCATCATATTGGCCTCGGGGTCATCCATTCGCGCGCAGTTGCTAGAGAATGCGGGCGTGCGGTTTACCGTTCAAACTGCACGCGTGGACGAAGAGACCGCCAAACGGGCTTTGCTGGCCGAAGAGGCATCTCCACGTGATATTGCCGATACTCTGGCAGAGATGAAAGCCCGCAAGGTCAGCGACAAGGTGCCGGGGCCGATGGTTCTGGGATGTGATCAGGTGCTGGATTTCGAAGGTCAGCTTTTGTCCAAACCGCAATCGCCCGAGGATGCGCTGGCGCAGCTCAAAGCGATGCGGGGCAAGCGGCATATGCTGTTATCCGCAGCCGTCATCTATCAGAATGGCGAGCCGATCTGGCGACATGTTGGTCAGGTGCGCCTGCGGATGAGGATGAGTTCGGACGCCTATCTACGCGACTATGTTGCGCGCAACTGGGACAGCATCCGCCACGCTGTCGGGGCCTATAAGCTTGAGGAAGAAGGCGTGCGGCTGTTCGCAACCATTGACGGTGACTATTTTAACGTTTTGGGTATGCCCCTATTGGAGCTGTTGAATTTTCTTGCGGTCAAAGGGGTGATTGATCAATGAGTGGTAAGCAGATCCCGCTGGCGGGTGTGATCGGGCATCCGATTTCCCATTCGAAATCCCCAATACTGCATGGCCATTGGCTGAAAACTTATGGCCTGGCCGGTCACTATATCCCCATGGATGTCGCACCGGATGATCTTGAGGCTGTTCTACGAACCTTGCCCAAAGCCGGATTTGTCGGGGCCAACATCACAGTGCCCCATAAAGAGGTGGCCTTGGATCTGGCGGATACGGCTTCGGACCGGGCCAGGCAGATCGGGGCTGCTAATACGCTTGTGTTTCAGCCCGACGGTTCGATCCATGCGGATAACACCGATGGGTACGGGTTCATGCAGAACCTGCGCAGCGGCGCCCCAGATTGGATTCCAGCGGATGGCCCCGCGGTTGTCTTTGGTGCCGGAGGCGCCGCGCGTGCGGTTCTTCAAGCGTTGGTCGATGCCGGTGTGCCCGAGATTTTGTTGACCAATCGGACGCGCTCACGTGCAGATCGCCTGAAGGAAGAGTTTGGCACGACCATAACGGTGGTGGATTGGTTGAAAGCGGGCAACGTGGTTGAAGATGCGGAACTTGTGGTCAACACAAGTTCGCTTGGGATGCACGGCCAGCCCGAGCTGCGGGTGCCTCTGGACGGGTTACAGCCCGGTGCCATAGTCACCGATCTGGTCTATGCGCCACTTAAGACACGTTTGCTGCAAACAGCAGAACAGGCGGGATGCACACCCGTAGATGGCCTTGGCATGTTGTTGCATCAGGCCGTACCTGGATTTGAAAGCTGGTTTGGGGTGCGCCCTGAAGTCACTTCTGATTTGCGTGCTGCGGTGCTGGGATGAGCTTTGCACTTGGCCTGACCGGTTCTATCGGCATGGGAAAAAGCACAACTGCCAGCATGTTCGTCGACGAAGGCTGTGCGTTGTGGGACGCAGATGCCGCCGTGCATCGGCTATACGCGCGTGGCGGGACAGCGATCAAGCCGATGCGTAGGGCGTTTCCTGAGGCCATTATCGACGGCGCGGTTAGCCGGGAAGTATTGAAACGGTTCATTTCGGCAGACCCAGCGGCGCTGAAAGCGATTGAGGCCATTGTTCACCCGCTGGTGGCGGCGGATCGAGCGGTGTTCCGGGAACAAGCCACCGCAGATATTCTGGTTTTCGATATTCCCCTGCTATTTGAAACCGATGGAGATGCGGCGATGGATGCGGTTGCTTGCGTTTCGATCCCGGCGGATGAGCAGAAACGCCGCGTGATGGACCGCGGCACCATGACCGAGGCGCAGTTCGAGCAGATCAAAGCCAAGCAGATGCCGAATGACGAAAAATGCGCGCGGTCTGATTTTGTGATCGTCACGGACAGTCTGGACCACGCCCGCGCGCAAGTGCAGGATGTGGTCAGACAGATACGGGCAGGGCTGACAGATGCGTGAGATCGTACTCGATACAGAAACCACAGGCTTTGATCCTGAAAGCGGCGACCGGATTGTGGAAATCGGTGCGGTTGAGCTTTGGAATCACGTCGCCACGGGCGAGACCTATCACGTCTATATCAACCCCCAACGGTTCATGCCCGAAGAGGCGTTTGGCGTGCATGGCATTGGTCCGGACCTGCTGGAACCGCCCCGGCCGGTGGAAAAAGGTCAGGTCACGCTGAAGGACAAGCCGGTTTTTGCCAAGGTTGGTCAGGGGTTTCGGGATTTTGTCGCTGACTCGAAACTGGTGATCCACAATGCGTCATTCGACATGAAATTTCTGAATGCCGAGCTGGGCTGGATGGGTCTGCCGCCGATCCCGATGGATCAGGCGCTGGATACGCTGGCGATTGCGCGCAAACGGTTTCCGGGCTCGCCCGCCTCGCTGGATGCGTTGTGCCGGCGGTTCAACATAGACAACTCGAACCGGGTCTTGCACGGGGCGTTGCTCGACTCTGAAATTCTCGCTGAGGTCTATCTTGAGCTGATCGGCGGACGTCAGCCAGATTTCGGGCTGTCGACCTCTGCGTCTTCTTCGGTTGGCGGAGCAGAAGAGTGGCGGCCATCGCCGCGTAAAGATGCCTTGCCGTCCCGGATCACCCAAGACGAACGCGCGGCGCATGAGAAATTTATTGATAAACTGGGCGAAAACGCCCTTTGGTCCCGCGCCTGAGATCACTCCGGCGCGGGGAGGGCTGATTAGGCCTGAGTCTTTTGCGTCTCGGCTTGGCGACGCATCAATTCATTCCGGTACAGGCTGACAAAATCAATATTGTCCAGGTTAACCGGCGGGTATCCTCCATCGCGCGTGATGTCGCTGACGATGCGTCGCAGGAACGGGAACAGCATGCGCGGGCATTCGATCATCAGGAACGGATGCAGCTGGTCTTCGGCGACACCTTCCACATGGAAAAGGCCGCAATAATCCAGCTCGCACAGGAACAGGATGTCTTCCATGCCCTTGGCTTTGGATTTGAGGTTCAGCTTGATCGACACCTCGTATTGATGCTCAGCCGGGCGCTTTTTGGCGTCCAGATTGACTTGAACCGCGATCTCGGGCTGGACATCGCCAGACACGCCTTTTTGCGCCATCACGTTTTCAAAGGACATATCGCGAATGAATTGTCCCAGAACGCGCATCTGGATCTGGGGTGCGGTCTGGGCCGCGGTGTTTTCTTGGGCGCCGTCTTCGGCCATGGGTCTACTCCGAAACTGAAATTCGCCACTGCTTAGCAAGTTGGGCGAGGCACCTCAATGCTGGTGCGGCCCTTCGACCCATTTCGATGGCTTTGACGGGTTCTGACGGGGGCGAACCTCGGTGTATTCACCGTCGATCACATCGCCCTGGGTCGATGCTTGGGGCTCGGTCCTGAACTGCGTCCCGCCGCCCATCTGAAACTGCGTGATTGTGACCTTCGAGCGGAGATAACGGAATACAGAGACCCGGACGCCAGGGATTAACAGCGCAAATCCAACGGCATCGGTGAAAAACCCCGGTGTCAGCAGCAAGACACCAGACAGCAAGATCATCGCGCCATGGGCCAAAGGTTCGGTCGGGTCGTCAAGCTCTGCAAAGGATCGTTGCAGGTTTTCCAACGCCATGCGACCTTGTGTCCGCACCAAAGCGGTACCCAGAACGGCCGTTAGAACCACGATCGCAAGGGTTGGCCACAGTCCGATTAGCCCACCAACCTGAATGAACAGGCCGATTTCGATGATCGGAACAAGTAAAAAAGCCAGGAACAGGTACATTTGCATTATCCTTTACTGCAGGTCGGGCGGTAGACTTGTCCCGAACTGTCACCTACATAGTGGCAAGAGGCCGTGTATACAAAGTCGCGGTCTGACCAAGAGGATGAAATGAACGAACCAATGATCCAGTTGCTGGTCCTGGCCGGAATTGCCGTTTTCCTGATCCTGCGCCTGAAAAGCGTACTGGGTACACGTGAGGGTTTTGAGAAACCCCCGCTTCAACAACAGTCCGAAGCCAATAAGTCGCGCCGTGATTTTGAGGTGATTGAGGGTGGGCCAGATCACGACATTACCGATCACGTGCCCGAGGACAGCGAACAGGCGCAGACCCTATCCGCTATGAAACGGATCGAGCCGGGCTTTTCGGTGGGTGAATTTGTTCAGGGCTCTCGCGGCGCTTATGAGATGATCGTCATGGGGTTCGAAAAGGGCAATCTGGACGAAATCCAGCCCTTCCTGTCGGAAGAGGTATTTGAAACCTTTGTTTCGGTCGTTGCCGCGCGCGAGGATCAGGGGCTGACCATCGAGGCCGAATTTATCGGTGTGCGCGAAACCACACTGGCAGATGTGAGCTTTGACAAGGATACCAACCAGGCCGAAATCACCATGAAATTTGTTGGTGAGCTGACTTCGGCCGTGCGGGATCGTGGTGGCGATATCATCGAGGGCAACCCAAACACGGTTAAACGTCAAAAGGACAGCTGGACCTTTGCCCGCGTTATGGGCTCGGACGATCCGAACTGGCTGCTTGTTGCCACGGACGCATGATTGCAGCGTTTCGGTCGCTTTTCCTGGTGGCTGTCATGACCACCTCTGCCAGTGCCGAGGTGACACGATCCATACTGTCCTATGATGACCTGAATGGTTGGGCCGCCGATGATCACGGGGCGGCCCTTTCGGTTTTTCTGAACACGTGCGGTGATCTGGATGATCCGGACTGGCAGGCATTGTGCGGCGTGGCACGCACCTATAAGCCCGATGCGGCCCGGTCATTTTTTGAGCTGTTCTTCCGTCCCGTTCTGGTCGAAGACGGGAAGGATGGCCTGTTCACAGGCTATTTTGAACCCGAACTGGACGGGTCCAAAACCAGATCGGAGCGGTATAAATACCCGATCTATAAAATGCCTCCTGAGGCGCGCGGAGCCGAAAAATGGTTATCCCGTCGCGATCTGCTGACCGGTGATGTCATGCAGGGCCGCGGTCTTGAAATCGCCTGGGTGGACGACCCAGTCGAGCTGTTCTTTCTGCAGATTCAGGGTTCAGGTCGTATCCGGTTGCCCGATGGGAAGGCGCTGCGGGTCGGTTATGGGGGTGCCAACGGGCATCCTTATCGTTCGATCGGGTCCGAACTGATCCGGCGCGGTGCCCTGGGTGCGCATCAGGTCAGTGCGCAGATGATCAAATCCTGGGTCCGCAAGAATCCCGAGGCGGGTACCGAATTGCTGTTTCACAACCCGTCTTATGTGTTCTTCCGCGAGGTGAATCGTGTTGCACCGGAATTTGGCCCTCTGGGTGCGATGAACCGTTCGGTTACCACCATGCGCAGCATTGCCGCCGATCCGGCATACACACCGCTGGGTGCTCCAGTCTGGGTCGAAAAGGACGGCAAGGACCCTTTGCGCAGGCTGATGATCGCTCAGGATACCGGGTCGGCCATCAAGGGCGCACAACGGGCTGATATTTTCTTTGGAACCGGCGATGCCGCAGGGGCCGCAGCGGGGCGCCTGAAAGATCCGGGTCGCATGGTGGTTCTGCTGCCGATTCAGCGCGCATATGCTCTTTTACCGGACGAGTTCTGATGTCGCGCCGCAAATTGACCCCTGACGAAATGGATCTGTGGCGCAAGGTGACCAAACAGGCAGATCGCCTGCATCCCGAACTCCCGCAGTCGGTGCACCCCACCTCATTGCCCAAGCCGAAACCGACAAAGACCTTTAAGCCCCGGATCGAGGCGTTTGAAGTCGGGCAGAACGCGGCTGGCAGGGGTGTACGGCATGTGTTGAAACCATCCGTTACCGAAGGGTTACGCGCCAACCCAGTGCAAATGGACAGCAAGGCTTTTGCCCGGATGAAACGTGGCAAGCTCCGGCCCGAGGGCAAGTTGGACCTGCATGGCTTGCGGATGGACACGGCCTATCCGGCGCTGGTGCGCTTTGTGCTGACGGCGCAGGCTTCGGGCAAGCGTCTGGTTCTGGTGGTGACCGGCAAAGGCAAGGACCGGGACGAGCCCGGCCCCATCCCCACTCCGCGCGGCGTCTTGCGCAATCAGGTACCGCAATGGCTGTCACTGCCGCCCTTGGCACAGGCTGTGATGCAGGTGACGCCCGCGCATATCAGCCATGGTGGCGACGGGGCCTATTACGTCTATCTGCGCCGCAGTCGCTAAAGCGTGCGTGCGGCGCGGCTGATGCCAATCCAGGTCAGCAGACAAACCAGCAGGAAGAAGACGCCGATCCACAGGAACTGCGTGTCCAGAGGAACCCCCTGATCAATCAACACGCCGGTCAGTCCGGGGCCAATCGCCGACCCAAGGACCATGACCGCAGTGGCCATGGCCTTGATCGCGCCAATATGACGGGTTCCATAGAATTCCGCCCAGAACGCACTGGGCAAGGTGCTGTTTGCGCCGACGGTAAGCCCCAGAAAGATCAATGCAGCAACCGCACCCCCAATCGAGGTGCTTGCAGACGCCAACATGAACCCGATAGCTATCGGCACCTGATAAAAGGGCATCATCCGGGCGGTTCCCCATTTATCCAGCGCCCATCCCGCGACAAACATCGAGATCAGGGAAACACCTGTGTAGACGGGAAACAGCGCCACCAACTCGATATGTTGCCAGCCTTTGACCTCGGCGAGGTGGACCTGATGAAAGAAGAAGGCGGTAATAAAGGCAGAAGGACCCAGCAAAGCGGGGGCCATGAACCAGAACAACGGGTTCAGCAAAGCGTCGGTGCGTGTCCAGTGCCGCCCCTGCATACCTGCCGCCGAGTACTCGCTGGCCAGACTTTGCGGTGTGCGCTCTTGCCGAAGCAAGCGCAGCAGAATCGGAATGCCGGCCACACAAATACATGCCGAGATGATCCAGAGCAGGCGCCAATCCAAAAACACCATCGCAGCGACAAAGATTACGGGCAAAAGCGCTTCACCAACCGCAAATCCGACCGAGGCGATCGACAAGGCCTTGCCGCGCGTTGTGGTAAACCAACGCGCCATCGCGACCAAGGCAAGATGGGTGCTCATCCCCTGCCCGAACAGGCGCAACAGGAAGATCACCAGCGGTAGCAGGATCAGCCAGCGGTTCAACGCCATCGCTAGCGCCGCCACGGCTAGCCCAGCCAGGACAGCGGGGCCGAGCACACGCACCCGGAAGATATCCGTAAGCCCGCCCGCCCAGATCATGATGATGGCGGATGCGGTTGTACCCAGCGAATAGATCCCACCCCAGGCCCCATGGCTCAGCCCGAACGCCGCACGAATTTCGCCGGAAAAGATCGAGATGAAGAACGTTTGCCCAAAACAGGACAGAAAAGTCAGCAGAACTCCGGCGCCAAGCCATGAGGCATTTGCTTTCAGATAATGCCCCAGGTGAAAGGACATTACGGAGAGCTGACCTTGGCCTGCCCGGTCTCGGTCAGCTCAATCTCGGTCGCCCCGGTCGGGTTGCGGACCTCGGCGGGGGCGATCACGTCAATCCCGCGTTGCCTGCCAAAGGTACTGCTGACCCGGCGGGCGGAATTGATAATCGCCAAAAGCGCCGGAGAGGTTGCAGCCACGAAATGAGACGACCCGGCATCGCTGTTGAAGGCGGTCGTATCCAGAATACTGATCTTATATTCGGACAGCGCATCGGCCGAGCTGATATTTCCCAGACGTTCGCTTTTGGCGGTACCGCGCAGGCGTGCGGATATACTCAGCAGCCTGTCTTTGCGTGAGATCATCACAATGAACGGGTCAGGCAGCGTTTTGATGCTGTCCATCTGCGACCGGAACAGATCGACATCCAGATCCGGTGCGATCAGAACAACCCCTTCGATATTCCGATGCGACCAGCCCGGTTCGCGCAGCTCGGCCTGCCGCATCATCTCCATCGTCAGGGCGGTGCCCATGGAATGCGCCACAAGGATAACCCGATCGACCCCCATTGATTTCAGCTGGCGAACAGTTTGTTCCAGACCATCACGGGCGAACAGCATGCTGTCGATGTCATAGGCATAGCCATAACCCGTTGCCTGGCTTGGCCAGGAATAGACCATGGTTTCACCCGGTATTTCCAGATCATGTTCCAACTGCGCGGCGCGGAACACTGTTTCCGACTGGGTCGTGTTATAGCCGTGGATAAAGATCGAAACCTCGTCCACACCTCTTAGTCGCGAGGCAAGGCCCTGGGGTCCGGCAAGCTCGTCTTCATCAGCCATCACGAACTGATTTTCCGGGTCCGGGTCGGCATAGGAAAAATCCAATGTCCCGGGTGTGTGATTGGGTGGAATCGAGACCGTCATCTCGAGAAATTGCAGCTGATCGCTGCGGCGGTACCCATAGGATCCGTCCGCTTCGCGCGCGCGGGTGGTTGCTGCGTAAATGGTTTTGGGCGTGCCAATGTCCAGTGCCGAGGGCACGGTTTGAGATACGGTCCGGTCGACACATGCGGCAAGCGTTGCCGCAGTCAGGACAAAAATAATATAGCGCAGCACCTGTCGCCCCCTAAGGAATTTGCGCACACGCTACTCTATTCTGATCCCAGGTCCAGCGGGGTCAATGACGCGGACCGGCAAAAACCGGCTGGAGATATTACAGAACGTAACGGCTGAGGTCCGTAGACTTTGTCAGCTCACCAAGATTGTCGTCAACGAACTGTGCATTCACGGTGATTTCCAAACCGGCCTGATCGGGGGCTGTGAAAGACAATTCCTCGAATACGCGCTCCATCACGGTGTAAAGTCGACGTGCGCCGATATTCTCGACACTTTGGTTCACATCCGCTGCGATTTTCGCCAGGGCTGCGATGCCGTCCTCAGTAAAGCTGACCGTGACATCCTCGGTGCCCATCAAGGCAGTGTACTGGCGGGTCAGCGCGTTGTCTGTCTCGGTCAGGATGCGGACGAAATCCTCTTCGGTCAGTGCGCGCAGCTCGACACGGATCGGCAGGCGCCCCTGCAGTTCCGGCAACAGGTCGGACGGTTTGGCAATATGAAACGCGCCTGAGGCAATGAAAAGAATGTGGTCGGTTTTGACCGGCCCATGCTTGGTGGAGACGGTTGTGCCTTCGATCAGAGGCAACAGGTCACGCTGCACCCCCTCGCGGCTGACATCACCGCCGCGTGCGTCCGAACGGGCGCAAACCTTGTCGATCTCGTCCAGAAACACGATGCCGTTCTGTTCAACCGATTCCAGCGCCGCGCGGTTTACGGTTTCGTCATCCAACAGTTTGTCGGCCTCTTCCCCGATCAGCATGTCATAGCTTTCGGCGACGGTCAGGCGTTTCTTGACGGTGCGCCCGCCAAAGGCCTTGCCGAAAATATCGCCCAGATTCATCATCCCCATCTGACTGCCCGGTTGGCCAGGGATATCGAACATCGGCATCTGGCTTGAGGTATCCGTCAGTTCCAGCTCGATCACTGTGTCGTCCAGCTCTCCGGATTTGAGCTTTTTGCGGAACATTTCGCGGGTGCCCTCACGTGCGTCTTCCCCGGCAATGGCAGTAATCACCCGGTCTTCGGCGGCCTGATGGGCCTTGGCTTTGACGTCCTCACGCATGAATTCACGGGTCTGCAGGATCGCGGCATCGGCCAGATCACGCACGATCTGTTCCACATCGCGGCCAACATATCCAACCTCGGTGAATTTGGTGGCCTCGACCTTGATGAAAGGTGCGCGGGCCAACTTGGCCAAACGCCGGCTGATCTCAGTCTTGCCAACGCCGGTGGGGCCGATCATCAGGATATTCTTGGGATAAACCTCATCCCGGATGTCATCAGCCAGTTGCTTGCGCCGCCAGCGATTACGCAGCGCCACGGCGACCGCGCGCTTGGCATCCTTCTGCCCGATGATAAAGCGATCCAGTTCCGAGACAATCTCGCGCGGGGTCAGGTCGGTCACGGGGGCAGTCCTTTCGGTCGGCATAAGTTGGCTGCGGTCTAGGTAATCACCGCAACGGCGAAAACAACAGCGGCAGCGTTGGTTAGCAACGCCCCACCCGGTTTGCAAATGCTTTCCATAGGTAAAGCGCCCGGCCTCTGGTACAGTGATTTCAAAGCGTTGAGGGCCCGGAGCGCGGAAATGACCAAGATTGCCAAGATCACCCTGCTGTTTGTCGTGTTTGTCGACCTGATCGGGCAAGGGTTGGTCTTTCCGATCATCAACTCACTGATCATGGAGACGAAATCGGGGTTCCTGCCTGAAAACACGGCCATGGGCACCCGGCATTTCTACTACGGCTTGGTGATTGGCTGTTTCTTTCTGTCCTGGTTTCTGGGCGTGGTCTATGTCTCTAAGGTTTCAGATTCCATTGGTCGCAAGAACGCGCTGCTAGTGTGTCTGGGAGGGGCATTGATAGGTTATGCGCTGACCATCGCCGCGCTGTATTTCAACAGCCTGCTGCTGTTGATTGTCGGCCGGTCGATCACCGGGTTTACGGCTGGCAACCAGCCTATCGCGCAGGCGGCAATGATTGACGGCAGCACCGATGCCGCTGACCGCGACCGCAACATGGGCTATATCGTGACAGGTGTCAGCTTTGGCCTGGTTGGCGGTCCCATTATTGGCGCGGTCCTGTCGGACTCGGCCCTGCTGGGCAGCGCGGCGACGCTGAAAACGCCATTCTACGGCGCCTTTGTTCTGGTATTGATCGCCATTTTCCTTGTCGCCGCGTATTTCAAGGATACCCGGACCGAGCGTGAGCCCTTTGTCTTTCGCCCCCGCGATATCACCGACAGCCTGATAGCGGTGCGCGAACATTCGATGGTTCTGAAAATCATGCCGGTCTATGGCCTGTTCATGATCGCCAATGTGACCTTCTATGTGTTTGTCGACAACTTCCTGACCAGCGCATTTGGATACGGGGTCATCGGCGGCAGCATGGCCATGGTCGTCATTGGGGTTGCGCTGGCCTTTTCCAGCACCTTCCTGGTCAAACCTGCGCAGGAACGGTTCAGTAAACACCAGATCATCTATGTCTCACTGGTTGTGATGGTGATCAGCGGCCTTGGTTTCGCCTTCAGCCCCAGCGGTGTGCTGAGCTATGTCCCGGTCTTTTTCTTCTATTTCTTCTTTGGCGTCTCATACCCGACACTGCTGGGCCTGTTTTCCTCCAGTGTCAGCGACACCGATCAAGGCTGGGTCATGGGGGTGACCACGGCTGTCTTCTGTTTGGCTGGGGGCGTCATGTCCCTGATCGGCGGCGGGTTGATGAGTATCGACATCCGACTGCCCTACTACATCGTGATCTTGACCGCCCTGTTGGGGCTGGTCGGGATGCATATGCGGTGGAAGGGCAAAGAGATCCGAGAGCTGTTGGCCTGAGACAGTTCTGCGTCTTAGATCGTCTCAACCGTGAGATTGCCATTGGTATAGACGCAGATATCGGCGGCGATGGCCATGGCTTCGCGGGCGACTTGTTCCGCCGGTTTGTCGCCATCCATCATCGCGCGCGCCGCTGCCAGGGCAAAATTGCCACCCGATCCGATGGCAGCCACGTTGTGTTCCGGCTCCAGCACATCCCCTGCCCCGGTGATCACCAGCAGATCCTTGCCATCAGTGACGATCAGCATCGCCTCAAGCTTTTGCAGGTATTTGTCGGTGCGCCAGTCCTTGGCCAGCTCGACCGAGGCGCGGGCCAGTTGGCCGGGTGTGGCCTCAAGCTTGGTTTCCAGACGTTCCAGCAGGGTAAAGGCATCGGCGGTTGATCCGGCGAAGCCTGCGACAACCTCGAACCCGCCGGGTGACAGGCGGCGTACCTTGCGCGCGGTCCCTTTGATCACGGTCTGGCCCAAGCTGACTTGCCCGTCTCCGGCAATGACCACCTGCCCGCCTTTTTTGACGCCAATAATGGTTGTGCCGTGCCAACCGGGAAAGTCGCTGTCTGCCATGGGGGCCTCCGTTTTCGCCTGTTGTTCTATATGGGCCGGTCTCATCCGCAGCGCAACAGTTCACAACTTGCTTATAAGATATGCAAAAAACGCAAATCGGGGCTGTAAAACCAGCAATTGTGGGACTCAGTTGAAAATCCTACATGAGGCTCACAACCGACAACGGGTCGGCTGTTTCTGTTTATAAGGAATGCGCAAATGGCAACTACCGCAAATATCCATGCGCCGCTCGGAGCAGCTACCATCCTGCATGTAGTGGACGCGTTTTTTGGCGCTTTTGAAAAAGCCGCCGATTGGAATGAATCCCGCAAAACCCGCAATGCCCTGTCGGCTCTCAGTGATGAACAGCTGGACGATATCGGCCTGTGCCGCGCGGATATCACCACCCTCTGATCCACGAGAATTCGTGAATTCAAGATAAGCCGCCCGGGTCTGGGCGGCTTTTTGTTTTCTGCGCAGCTTTTTCCAGTCAGACAATTCAGGCGGAAGCGCTTTGCCCCAGATACGAAAAAAGGCGCCCCGAATGAGGCGCCTTCAAACGTTGTTTCCCGAACCGGATCAGAGCGCTTCTTCGATCCAGCTTTGCAGCGCGGCTTTCGGTGCGGCGCCTGCGCGGTTCGAAACGACCTGACCATCCTTGAAGATGAACAGCGCCGGGATGCCACGTACGCCCATGGCGGCGGCAGAGTTCGGGTTGCTGTCTACATCGACTTTGGCGATCTTGACCTTGTCGCCATATTCAGCCGCCAACTCTTCCAGAGCGGGTCCGATCTGTTTACAGGGGCCACACCATTCGGCCCAGAAATCGACAACTACGGGGATTTCGGAATTCTTGACTTCGGCGTCAAAAGTATCGTCGGTAACAGCTACGGTCGACATATTCTGTCTCCTGAATGGGGAATGCTTGGTCACTGAAACTAGGTGTCGGGTATGCCAAGGTCAAGGCGTCAGCGCACGGGTTAGCGCAGCTTTCACCAGATCGTGTGGCAGCCACATCAGCTGGGCTGTTCGGGTCCACAGAATTGCGGTTCTGACTTCGTGGTCCGGATAGATCTGCGACAATGAATCAGCATAGGCACCCATCTGCCGCAGCAGTCCTTCGGGGCAGGATGCCGCATTGTCTGGCACTGTCATATTCGATTTAAAATCAATTACCTGGACGTCTGTTTCGGTGACGATCACCCGATCAATGACACCATGAATACGCCGCCCGCCCAGATCGGCCGTTACCGGGACTTCGGCCAAGGCATCAGGGGCGAACACGGCCTTCAGGTGATCCGCCGTCAACACATTTTGCGCCTCGGCCAGCAATCCTTGCCGCTCGGCCTCACGCATATCGGGAAGAACCCGTGCGCAAAGCTGCGGCCAGTTCTCAGGAAGGACTCGCGGCAAATGCTCCAGCAGCAGGTGCAGGCGGGTGCCGCGCAGCTTGGCGGCCTCTTCATCCTGGCCCATATCCCCGGGCAAGGCCTTGGCCCCGCCCAGATCAGACGGGCTGAGGGTTTCCGGCGCCGCATCAATGGCGGGGGCGGAATTCAGGAAGGTCGGCGGCAATTCGCTGTGGGCATGAACAGCGCCTGTGTGTTCGATAAATTCCGGACCATGCCAATCTCCGTGCGACAAGCGCAGGATCTCACTGTTGGGCAGAGCTGTTGCCCCTGCCCGCGCCATAGCCGCCTGAACCAGTTGATACCAACTGGTTCCGTCCTTGCCGACATCCCCTGCCGCACTTACGATTAGCCACTTCTCTGCACGGGTCAGCGCCACGTATAACAGGCGCAACCGTTCATTCTCTTCCCGTTCGCGCGCTTCGGCTCGCGCCTGCGCGATCAGCGCCGGGGACGCGTCTGCCGGTACTTTCCATAGTGGCTTAGCATCCGTCACCATGATCTCGGCATCGCGCGGGGCTTGCCGTCTGCCGGTATCCGGCAGGATCACAATGGGGGCTTCCAACCCTTTCGATCCGTGCACGGTCATCACGCGGATCATGTTGCCGACACCGCTCATCTGCCGTTTGATCTCCAGATCGTCCGTCTGCATCCAGACTAAAAAACCTGTCAGGCTTGGAATGTCGGTGCGTTCATAGGCCAGCGCCTGTGACAACAGCGCGTTGATGCCGTCTTCGGCCTCGGGGCCCAGCCGACCCAGCAGCAGGCGCCTCCCGTGATGACGGGTCAGAATCCGCTCGATCAGGTCATATGGGCGCAGAAAGTCGATTTGGCTGCGTAGGTCATTCAGAATGGCTAGCGTCTCGGGAAACTCCTCGGCCCGATTTCGCAGCGCTGCCCAAAGGAATTGCTCTTGTCGCCGATGTGCCAGATCAAAAAGCCGCTGTTCGGGCCAGCCAAACAGAGGCGATTTCAGTACCGTGGCCAGCGACAAGCTGTCCTCGGGCGTGGCCAAAAAGCTCAGCAGAGCCGCCAGGTCCTTGACCGCAAGCTCGGCTCCGACCTTCAACCGGTCAGCCCCTGCAATCGGCAGTTCGGCAGCCTTGCAGGCGCGGATGATCTCAGCAAACAGGTCCGAGCGGCGCTGGACGAGGATCAGAAAATCCCCCGGCTGTACCTTTCGCCGGACGAAACTGCCCGGTACCTCGCCATCTTCGGGGATGGTTTCCCCCTGTTCGATCATATCCCTGATCGACTGTGCAACCTGCTCGGCCAGAACAACGGTATGGTGGCGCGCACCAGGGCGGTCCACCGGGTCGGTCCATTCGGTATCTTCCTCGTCTTTGACTTTTTCGACCACCGGCCATAGGTCGACGCGCCCTGGCAGATCGGACTTGAAGGCGCGGTGCTGGCTTTCTTTGTGAAACCCGGCCTCGGCATGGTTTTCGAACAGAATATCGACCAGAGATAGAATGGCGCTGGAGGAGCGGAACGAGTACTCCAGCGTAGAATCCCACAGTTTAGAGCCTGATTCTTCCAGTTTCCGCCCAAATTCGGCCTGCATCCTGTCAAAGGCCTGAGGGTCGGCCCCCTGGAAGGAATAGATCGATTGTTTCTTGTCACCCACCACGAAAATAGTGCGCTCAATCCCGGACCGGGCCCCCTCCCCGCTGGTGAATTCCTGCGCCAACTTTTCGACGACGTCCCATTGGTCCGGGCTGGTATCCTGGGCCTCATCCACAAGGATATGGTCAATCCCGCCGTCCAGCCGGTACAATACCCAAGACGCTACCGCCGGGTCGTTCAGTACGTTTCGGGCGCGCAAGATCAGGTCGTCAAAGTCCAGCCAGCCGCGCAGTTGCTTGCGCCGCTCATATTCTGGCAGAAAGGCCATTGCGAACCGCTGAAGCGCCAGCGTTTTGCGGGCCGCAACCAGTGCAAGCCGCTGTTCACGCGCGGCTTCAATGCGCAACATCAACGCCTCTAGCTGTGGCATCTGACCCGCCAGAACACCTTCGCGCAGGGGTTTGGTCGGGAAAGCGTTAATCTTGGCGGTAAACGGGTCCTTGGCCGCCTTTCCGGTCAGAAATACATCTTCAAGCACCGGCAGCGCACTGATATCGGCGCGGGTGAAGGCCGCAAGCCTGGTGGCTGCCTTGGCATTATTCCCACCGCTTTCGGTCAGTGCGGGCAGGACGCTGCGGACAAGTTCGACCTCGCCCCCCAAAAACACCTGACCCAGCAAGAGCTGTTCGTCAAAATCGGCGGGTAGATTGAATTGCTGCAAAACCTGCGACCAATCGACGGTCTGCGTAAACAGATTGCGCTTTTGCGTGATGGCGGCGGTCAGTTTGTCGAACCCTGTGTCAGTCACAAAACGGGCGACATCGCCGATCAGATTGGCCATCGGCCCTTGGGCAAAATCCTCAACGATTTCTTCGCGCAACAAGGCGGCGGCCCGATCTTCCATCTCGGTGAATTGCGGGCTGACCCCGGCCTCAAGTGGGAAACGGCGCAGCAGCGAGGCGCAGAAAGAGTGGATGGTCTGAATCTTCAGTCCGCCGGGCGTTTCGATCGCGCGGGCAAACAATGTGCGGGCCTGTGCCAGACGGTCCGGGTCAATCGCACCCTGAACACCCAAATCGGTCAGCTGGGCCAAAAGTGGAGCATCCCCCAGCATGGCCCACTCACCGAGGCGTTTGAACAACCGGTTTTGCATCTCGCTGGCGGCGGCCTTGGTGTAGGTCAGGCACAGGATGTGTTGCGGCTGCACCCCGTCCAGCAACAGCCGCGCCACCCGATCGGTCAGAACCCGCGTTTTGCCAGATCCTGCATTGGCTGCCAGCCAGGTCGAGGTATCGGGTCGTGCGGCCTGCACCTGCCGTTCGGTTGCGTCGTTGCGGGTGCTCATTTCAGGTCCTCGGGGGCGCTGTTGCTGGTTCGGTCCCACTCTCCGAAACGTGCCAGATGATCATAGTCCCCGATATCGGTATCCTTGTGAAGCATGCGGCGCGAGGTGAAGCCTTGATCAGGCTCTAAATAAGAGGAAAGCAGCTGTTTCAGCTCAGCCAGGACCTTGTCGACCGGCTCTTTGGTCAGAGGCGCGGGCACCTCTTTATAGGTGCCGCCCATGCCGACAAAAATTGCTTCGGCCACAGGCAGAGGGTCAAACCCTTCGATCCCGCCCTGCTCGGCCATTGCGGCTTCGATCAGCAACTGTTTGTCAAACTTGGCCTGCTGGCTTTCGGTCGGAGGCGCACCGGTTTTATAGTCGACCAGCCGCAGCGCCCCGCGGCTGTTCAGGTCAATGCGGTCGGCGCGCCCGACTATGGTGAAATCCAGCGGACTGAGCGCCAGCTTCATCGCGGCCTCAAAAGCCACAGGCCCACCATCGCTGCGCCTGGTGGTCTCGGCCCGCAGGAAATCATCCGCAATCCGTTCCAGCCGCGCGAGCCATAATTTGCGCGCTGTGGGCCATGGGACATGCTGGACCAGCAGGCTTTCGGCGCGTTTCAAAAAGCTTTCGCGTGTCAGCAAGGCCGTGTCCAACACGCTGTCCTTCACGAACTGCTCCAAAATCTCATGGATTACAATCCCGCGCAGCAGCGCATCCGGGGCCTGAACCAAAGGGTCCAGAGGTTTCAACCGCAGCACATGTTTGGCGTAGATCGCATAAGGATCACGGATCAGGCGCTTGATCTCGGTGACGCTCAGGCGGCGCGGGCGCGACCCGACCGGAGGGCGCGGAGATGGGCGCGGTGCCGCCTTGATTTCTGGAGCGTATTCAAGTTGTTCGGACCATCCCAGATATTGCCGCCCTCGGCCGCGCATTTCTGCAAGGGCGGCTTGGCCACCCTGTTCTGCCAGGCCACTCAAGAGGTTGGTTAACCGATTCAACCAGCGGGAAGGAACGGTTTCGGCATCGTCGGACCGGGTCGACCGGGTCAGCCAGACCTCGGGCGCGCCGATAGCCTGCTGAAAGTCATGTGCCGACAGGCCAATGCGCCGCTCTGGCAGCAACAGCCCGGCCTTATCGCGCATCTGCCGGTTCAGCCAGGGATCAGGCGCGGGCGCCTCGGGCCAGCTGCCCTCGTTCAAACCGCCAAGGATTAGCAAATCCGCGCCCTGCACCCGGGCCTCGAGTGTGCCCCAGATCATGATCCGGGGGTGTGGCGCGTCGCGGTCGCGGACCTCTTCTCCGGCCAGCAAAGCACCCAGCAGATCGGCAAAGTCATGGGCGGTCATGGTGCCGCCATGCTGAGCCTCATTTCGCAGCTCGGTCACAACCGCCAGCGCCTTTTGACCGGCGTTCTTGTCCCACAAAGTGCCGGGATCGTCAGTGTGACCGGCGGAAATGGCCTGAGCCAACCCGCAGAGGCGATCAACCCAATCCGCCAGTGGCAACTCATCAGCGATTTGCTGGTCGCAGAAATGCTGCACCAACCACTGGACCCAGCCTTCGGGCACCTCTTTGCGGATGGCAAATGCCGTCAGGCTGGCGGCATCCGGGAAAGGCGGCCCGTGGCGGCGCAGGTCCAGTTCCAGATCGCGGGTGTGCAACAGATGAGAGCCACGCTCGCCCCCGTCATGGCAGAGCGGATGTTTCAGCAGGGTCAACAGCGCTTCGCCGTCCAATCGACGCGCGAACAGGGCCGCGACATGGCGCAGGAACCGTCCGGGTGGGGACAGCTGCAGCGGCAGGCCAGCACTGTCATCGGGCAGGATGTTCCACCGGTCCAGCGCAGCGCTGACCTGACGAGTCAGCATGCGGTCGGGGGTGATCAGAGCGGCGGTCTGGCCGGTTTCAGCTGCCTCTCGCAAGCGGAGCGCTATGGCCAGGGCCTCGGCCCGGGGGGACTGCGCCTCGACCAGGGTCAGGTCTTTTGTTGCGCCATGCAGATCGGTCAGTTGTGGACCTTCGGACATCCACGCATCCGTGATCGGGGCGGGGCGTAACGCAAGCGATATCAGTCTGTTACGGGCGGTTGAGGGTGGATTGTCCTGGGTCCAGGCTGTGATTTGATCCGGGCTCTGCCCAAGCTGGTTCATCAGTTTCCGGAACCGGTATTGCGGGTGATCCTCAGAGGTTAACGCCGCATCCAGCTGAGCCCAGACCTTATCGGGCTGGTCAAAGTCAAAACCCGGCAGAATCAATGCGCCTTGCGGCAGGCAGGCAACAGCTTGCATCAGCATCAGTGTCGTTCCCCGTGACCCCGTCGAGCCGGCAAGAATGACCGGGTGCTGAGGTGGATCCACTCGCCAATGTTTGACTAGGTTCTCGACCACGCGGCGCTGCCGGGCCTGCGTGTCCAGGATGTCGTCTTCTGTGTCGATGAACTGATCCGCAATCCCGATAAACGCCTGCGCGCGGGCCCAATGCCCGGACATGTCGGTGACATCCAGCCGCCGGATCGCTTCGGGTGAAACGCCTTCGCCCTGCATCTCATCTATCAATGCGGCCAGACTGTCTGACAGGTCAAACAAAGACGAGCGCGCCGCCAGATCCGGTTGTTGATCCAGCAGCTTCGAGACCAGCTGCGTCAATTCCAGCCGCCGTCGCAGGGGCGGTATTGCGGGTGGTATCTGCGCCAGATTCACGCTTTCACCCAGATCAGTCACCAGTGAAAGGCGCGGCAACAAACAGGCAGGGCCCTGGTCGAATAGCTCACGCACCCTGCGAGCCATACGCCGCGTGTTAACAACCAGCTCCACTCGGGCCAAAGCCTCGGGCGGAAGAGCGGCACAGCGATTTCTCAACCCCCGGACCAGCGTCTTTGGAAAATCCACACCCGGAGGTACGGCAAAGACGCGGGGCAGGGGTGAGGGGTCAAACATCCGCCAACAGACCTTCAGCAAGGGCGATCCCTTCCGGATGGCCAACATCGCACCAGCGGCCGGGATAGGTTAGGGCAAACAGCCGGTCTTTCTTTTGCATCCGATCCCAAAGCAGGTTCAGCGAAAACACCTTGTCTGGAATTTCGACCAGCCCTTCCGTCTTCATGATCTGCGCGCCTCCGTAGATCAATCCGGGGCCGCGGGTAATCCGGCCCGTTTCATCAGCAGTAAAGTCTCCGGCGCCGGCATGACCAATCGCCTGCGCGGTCGGGATGCACATCAACAATGCGTCCATCAAATCAGGGTTCCAGGCGGCCCGCAGCATTGTCAGCGGGTTTGAGCCTGACCAGATGGCGTCGGAATTCAAGGTGAACACCGGATTAGGCCCTAACAAAGGCAAAGCCGCCCGCAATCCACCGCCCGTATCCAGAATGTCGGGCTGTTCGTGTGAAACAAATACGCCTTTCGGTGCCAAATGCGCCTCAAGCTGATCCGGCAGATAGTGCAGGTTGGCCACTTTGCGAACCGACCCAAGCGCGTCAACCAGATCCAGCGTATGGTCGATCAGCGGGCGCCCGGCTACCTCGATCAGCGGCTTGGGGCGGTTCAGGGTCAGGGTGCCCATGCGGGTGCCGAACCCGGCTGCGAACAGCATGACGGCATTGGGGGGCTGGGTCATCTCTGTATGAGCCTGTTCAGGTTTTCGGGTGTCGGCGCGGGCAGAGCCACGCGCAGCAGGTCGGCAACATTCACCAGCGCCGGGTGATCCAGATCCCGCATCAGATGGCCCCACGCAGCGGGGATCAAATCGACATAATGGGGTTTGCCATACTCGGTCGCAAGCCGTGTAAACACACCAAGAATCCGCAGATTTCGCTGGGCCCCCAGCACAGCATAGGCACTGCGGAAATCATGATCGTTGACACCCGTAGCCGAGATATAGTGGCTGACCATCCGCATTTCCGTACCCGGCGTCACTTTGCGGCGCACATCCTGAAGCAAAGACACAAGATCATAGGCAGGATGGCCCAGCATGGCGGTCTGAAAATCCAGCAATCCAACGCGCTCAACCCCTTGGCGGTCAGGGAGCCAGATCAGGTTTTCCGCGTGGTAATCCCTTTGGACAACAACTTTGGTGCCGGATGTTTCTTGATGCAGGATATCAGCAAATCGGTGTTCGAACCGATCCTGTGCATCCCGGTCATATTCGCCAAGAACCCCTTGGGCGTATTTGGTGAAGGATAGGGCCGCCAGTTCGGTCATCAGTGCCGGGCCGTAAGATTGCAGCGACAGGGTAGGGGCCTCGTGCAACTTGATCAGGACATCTGTTGCCGCCTCGTATAATTCCCGCTCCATATCGGGATGTTTGACCAGAACCCGCGCGAATAGGTCATCGCCAAGGTCTTCCAGAAGAAGAAACCCATATTGCGTGTCTTCGGCGTAGATCTGTGGGGCGCTTAGCCCGATAGATTGTAAATGCCGGGCCATCCGTACGAAGGCTTCGACCGGTTCCGCCTGCCCCGGGGGCGAATCCATCAGAACAGCGGACTTGCCCGTGACCGGGTCGGTCAGGCGCTCGTACCGGCGGTTCGAGGCATCCCCCGCCAAAGGCTCTCGGCGGGCCTTGGACCACGGCGTGTGTGAAATCAGAGCTTCGGCAAGGACGGCGCGGTTTGTCATTCGCTGACCTCCAGTTTTTGAGCCCATTTTTCGTCGGTCCATGTGAGGGTGATGTGGCGCATATCCAGCATGTCCGGGTCTGTTTCAAATGTCATCGTCAGGGCAGAACCGGGTGTCAGCGGGCCCAGTTTCTCGGGCCACTCAATCAGGCAGATCGCTTGCTCCATCGCTTCGGCCAGCCCAAGCTCTTCGACTTCCTCCACCGCGCTCAGCCGGTATAGATCGCAGTGCCAGATCTCACCTTTACGGGTGTCATAGACCTGAACCAGCGTGAATGTGGGCGAGGGCACATCCTCGGGCCGGGTCATCAGCGATTGGATCAGACTGCGCGCGAAATGGGTCTTACCGGTTCCGATCTCACCCTGCAGCAGCAGGATGTCGCCCGGATGCAGAATTGCGCCCAGCCGACTGGCAAATTTGGTCGTATCTTCGGGCGAATTCAGGGTGATCCTGAGGGGTGGTAACGTCATGGCGCCACAATGGCCCCACGCTGGATTGGCTGCAACCCGGTTCAGGCGCTGATTTGCTGTATCTCGTGCTGTGGCAACGCATTGTGCGTGGCAAAGCGAATGATGGTGGCCCCGTTTTGCAATGGGCAGATGGTGCAGTACAGATCGGTTCCGTTACGCATCTGGATTCTGGCTGACCACTCAGCCCGGCTGTCCCGCATTTCCACGAAATCCCGGATTTCACCCAAAATCGGAGTGGCCGTGCAATGTTTCTGCCAGTTGCGGGTCACGTCCAGAACCGTGTCGGGTTCAAATCCGGCACCATCGGCTTCACCCCATAATTTCTGATAGGCATAATTGGTGAAGGCCAAGGTACCGTCATCACCGAAAACGGCAACCGCGTCGGCCAGCTTATCCAGGATGGATTGCATCAAATCCATTTCCGCCCGAAAGCGGCGGGTCAACGTGATCTCGGCCGTGATATCTTCGAACAGAAAGGCCACCGCACCATCCGGGTGCGGGCGGCCGCTGACGGAATAGACCGAGCCGGATGGCAGCGACCATGTTTCCTGGTAATTTCCGTCTTCTGCTGCCTCCAGCAGATCGTTCATCTGATTACGCCAGCTGCGATAGTTCTTGGGTTCCGGCATCATGTGCTGATCGCGCAGGCGGTCAAAGAAACTGGACAGGTTGGGGCGGCAGCTCAGGAAATCCGGGGGCAGGGTGGTCAGGTCAATCAAGGCGGGGTTGAACAGGGCAAGCTGGCGATTTCTGTCAAAAATGGCCAAGCCGATGGACAGCTGTGCAAAGGTTTTGGTCATCGTCTGTACGAATTTTCGCTGCGCTGTCTCGGCGGCGACGATGGCGTTGATGTCCACAGCGTAGCATAGGCTGCCTTCCGGGTGGTCCACCATCGTCAGGTCAAACCAAAGCTTGTTTGCACTGTCTTCGGACGAAATGAATACACGGGTCTTGGCGCTGATACGCGCGCCATTTTCGGGCCCGGGAAAAAGAGGTGCAGTCAGGTCGGTATCGCCACCGCGCACTTTGCGGACAAGCGAGACATAGGCGGCGTTGCACCAGCGGATCTTGTTTTGATAATCCAGATGCCAGACCGGGTAGGGCGCCAGTTCCATCGCCAGGCGGATCGGATCGCTATTCTCGCGCAATACGGTTCTGGGGTAATCAGAGCTTTCCCGCAGCTGTACGCGTACGACCCCGTCGATCCATTCGCACAAAACGTCCCGCTCGACCGAACAATCAATGGCGGGGATGATAAGATTCCCTTCGTGCCTGACGCGTTCAGGGGTTTCAGGAAAGCCCGGAAAATCTCGCTGCAGCAGCCGACGCAGATCTGACCAGTCGCGCACAGCCTCAAACCCTTCCAGAGCGATGTCTGTGTGGCTGATCAGGCTGTCACCGTCGAACAGAAACACGACATTGAACAACGAGGCCGGCTCGGACAGGCCGAAATTGTCACTTGTCTGCTGACGACGGGGCAAAAGCCATTGAACCGCCAGACTGGCAGACACCACACTGATGACGGCCAATATGATCCAGTCGACCATGTGCTCTCCCGCGGTGAATTCACGGGTATAGCTATGGGTGGAAATGGTTAACGGGGTCTTAACTCAGACTTGGATATGCTGATTTACACCTGAAGGAACGGGGGTGTCGCCGGTCTGTGCATCCACAAGTTTTCGCGGCCAAGATACCCGGACGATGGCCCCTATACGTTCGGGATTGTCCGACAAGGTCTGATATGGATCAGAGCCATTGGCGAAATCCAAATGCGCACCGCTGCGTTCCAGCAGGGTTTTTGCGATGAACAGGCCCAGGCCCATACCTTCATATTCCGGCCGGGCCCGCTTTTCCGATTCTGCCCGCCGTCGGCGCATGAACGGATCCCCGATCCGGCCAATCATTTGCGAAGGATACCCGCGGCCGTCATCCATGATGTTGATCGTAATCCTTTCGGCTGTCCATTCCGCTTCGACCCAGACGTTGCTGCGCGCGAAATCCACAGCATTCTGGATGAGGTTGCGCATTCCGTGGATGATCTCAGGTTTTCGCAGGATCGAAGGCTGTTGAACATCGCCATCCCCGACCGGACCTTCGGCAAAGTGTACCTGCTTGCCGCGGTTGATATGTGGCTCGGCGGCCTCATGGATGACAGTGGACAGGGGGGCCTGTCTCAGGTGGAGGTCGTCTTTGCCAGCCCGCCCCATGTCGCGCAGAATGTCGCGGCAACGATTGGCCTGTTCGCGGATCAAGGCGGCGTCTTCTTTCAGGTCAGGGCGGTCGTCCAGCTCTTCGATCAGTTCGGCACTGGTCAGTTTGATTGTTGCCAGAGGTGTTCCAAGTTCGTGCGCGGCGGCGGCGACAACTCCACCAAGATCGGTCAGTTTCTGTTCACGTGCGAGGGCCATATGCGTGGCCGACAGCGCTTGAGACATCGACTGCACCTCAGAGCTTACGCGGTGGGAATAGGCCCCCAGGAAAACGATCGCGATAACGATGGCAGCCCAGTTTCCGAACAGAAGGATATCGGGGATCTCAAGATCCACACCGCCATCCGTGTGCAGGGGAAGGTGAAATTCGGCTAGCAGCGTGGTCAGAATGATGGCCACCGTACCGATGATCAGCGTTGACCGGGTGCTCATGACATTGGCAGAGATCGTCACAGGACCCACCAACAGCAAGGCGAACGGATTATTGAGGCCTCCGGTAAGGTACAGCAGGATGGTCAGCTGCAACAAATCGAACAACACCATCAGAAAGTTCTCGAACTCGGACAGGCGTTTGTTGCGTGGAAAGACAAGAATCGCCGTCAAGTTGCCCATGACCGAAATGCCGATGGCCAGATAGCACAGCGTCACATCCAACTGCACATCATAGGTCTGTTGCGCCACGGTGATTGCGGTGATCTGGCCAAAAATGGCCACCCAGCGCAGCAGGATCAGCGTCCGCAGGCGAATCCAGCTGCGTTCCTGACCAGGCCAAAAAGTGATGTTGGAATCTGCCATTGGTCCATTATGTCCTGTTGCATCGGCTGTTCATCTTGATAGGTGTCCCGGCCGGAACGATCAACAACTCCTCCATCGTCAGGTAAGATGCCATGGTCCGTCTATACGCTATCCTTGCAACAGTTGTTTTGGCCGTAGGTCTGGGGGCCATGTGGCTGCTGACGCGCGGCGCAGGCTCGGACGACAAATTCGCGCAGTGCCGGTCCAGCCAGATCGCAGGGGGTACGGCCACCATTGGCGGGCCCTTCGAACTGATCAACGGCAAGGGCGAGACTGTGACCGACAAACAGGTGATAACCGAACCTACGCTGGTCTACTTCGGCTATACCTTCTGTCCGGATGTTTGCCCCTTTGACATGTCCCGCAATGCCGAAGCGGTGGATATTCTGGCCGAACGCGGGCAATCGGTGACGCCGCTGTTTATCTCGATCGACCCGGATCGCGACACACCCGAAGTTATGGCCGATTACGCCTTTAACCTTGGTGGTAAGACCATCGCCCTGACCGGCACGCCCGATCAGGTCAAGGCCGCCAGCAAGGCCTATAAGACCTATTATAAGGCCCATGACAAAAGTGATGAGTACTATCTGGTTGATCACTCGACCTTTACTTATCTGGTCACACCCCAGGACGGGTTTATCGAATTTTTCGATCGCAATGACACAGCCGAGCAGATGGCTGACAAGGTGGGCTGCTTTCTGGACAAGATCTAGAACGCAACGGTCTGTTTGACCTTTGCAATGGCGCTGCTATTACTCATGTTTAAGCCAACGGCGTGAATTAGCGGAAAGAATAGAATATGGCGGACAGCTCTGACCTCGACATCGGCCCGGATAAATCGCTGTTATTGGTGGATGATGACGAACCGTTTCTGAGACGTCTGGCCAAGGCCATGGAAAAACGCGGGTTCGAGGTTGAAACCGCGGGCTCTGTCGCCGCTGGCCGCGCAATTTCCACAGCCCGCCCGCCTGCATATGCGGTTGTTGACCTGCGGTTGGAGGATGGCAACGGCCTGGATGTGGTCGAAGTGCTGCGCGAAAAGCGCCCCGACAGCCGGGTTGTGGTTCTGACCGGGTACGGCGCGATTGCCACCGCTGTGGCCGCAGTCAAGATTGGTGCCACCGACTATTTGTCGAAGCCCGCCGACGCCACCGACATCACCAACGCATTGCTGGCCAAGGGCGACGAACTGCCCCCGCCGCCGGAAAACCCGATGAGCGCGGATCGCGTGCGCTGGGAGCATATCCAGCGGGTCTATGAGCTGTGTGATCGCAACGTCAGTGAAACCGCGCGACGCCTGAACATGCACCGCCGGACATTGCAACGGATCTTGGCGAAGCGCAGCCCGCGATGAGATCGTGAGTTTAGCTTGCGCATAACAGACCAGAACTCATGAAGCCGGAAAACCGAATTGAGTCTCGACAGGCGGCTATCAAACATATGCTTTGTCGCGGCTGATGGCCCGCAACCCCTGAAGACTTTAATTTAGTGTCTGTTAACCAATTTGTGTTTTCGTTAAGTTCAATATTTATATTTTCCGAACAAATAGTTGAGATGTATCGAAGTGTCGCCGCTCCCTAATACGCCATACGAAAGCCTCCGTATTTCCAACCCTGCCCTTAAGGTCATTGTCTCTGTTGTCACCTGGGCAGCAGAGAGATTTGGGTTTTGGGCGCGACCACGAAAGGGCGCTGCGGGTGAGCTTTCCGAAATGAACATTTTGGACAACCTGTACTGGGTCTATAAAAGTAAGAACCCCATTCAGCAGCCTGAAGCGGAGCTGGATCAGTCCTGCTTTATGACTAAAACGGCCGTACGACTTTCAACCGCTGACATCAGTGACACATCAAATTCGGTCACTCTGAGCTTTGCCGGGGACATTCTAAGAACCCACAGGGCCAGTGTCGCAAAAGATCAGGTATATGCTGAGATCGAAGATCTTTTGTTTCAGGATGATATTTTGGTCGCCAACTACGAGTCACCTGTAACGACACAGCCTTTGATTGACGAAGTGATCGGGGACGCTGGCCCGCCGATCGAATGTGCGTCGGAAGAACAGTTCGATGCTTTGACCAGCCATAACGAGAGGTTCATTGATGTTTTGAACCTTGCAAACAACCATATTCTCGACATGGGTGTTGAGGGGCTTGAGACGACTCTAAACGTCTTAAGTGACAGAAATATCATGCAAATCGGTGTGAATGAGAGTTTGACAGAAGCCACAGCCGTCAAAACGATCGAACGAAAAGGGATAAAGTTCGGATTTGCGTCCTGCGCTTTTGGTACCAACGGCCACGCGCTTCCTGAAGGTCAAAAGCAGAGCATCAATATCGCCAAGCTGACTTCAAAGCATCAAGCGCCGGACACAACCCTTCTAAAGACACAGATTTCGAATGCAAAAGCGGCTGGCTGTGATCTGGTTATTGCGATTATTCATTGGGGTCATGAGTTCGAGCTGTTCCCGCGCCGAGCGCAGCAAGAGGCCGCACAGGACTTGGCCGAATTCGGAGCTGATCTTATCGTCTGCCACCACCCCCATGTCCCTCAGCCCATTCAGCTGTATCGCACGCAGACCGGAGATCGGACGGTGCCAATCGCCTATTCCCTAGGAAGTCTGCTGTGGGGTTTCGCCGATAGAGACATTGCCAGCAGCACGATTATGCAGATTGAAGTACAAAAGACTGAGGGCAAGGCCGAAATAACAAATCTGAAGGCGACGCCAGTGCGTTGGCATGCCCATGAGATTGACGGTAACGTCTTTCAGAAGGTGGCGCGATCAGAAGGCTAATAGTGGTCAGGGCCCAATCTCGGCCATCAATGCCGAATGTCTATGCGTATAGGCACATCTTACTTCAACGGGTGGCCGCAATTTGATCTGCAGCCCTTCCATAATAACCCTGTCCGGGCGGCCGAAGAATTTTGTCGCCTCGGTCTCGGAAAAGCCCGCGATCTGGGTGGCTTCCATCCAGGCGCTGATCTTGTCGGCCTTTTTGATTTGCCGTTTAACCGTTTTAGGCACCGCAGCGGGCAGGCCAAACCGGATGTGGATCGCCGCAGCCAGCCGGTCATCCAGTGCGCCATAGTCGGGACCGACAGCGGATTTGACCGGAGAGATCATATCTCCGATCACGTATTCCGGCGCATCGTGTAGCAGGGCCGCCAGCCGCCATTTGACCGGTGCCTTGGGGGCAATACGACCAAAAAGCTCTTCGACCAACAGCGAATGCTCGGCCACCGAATAGGCGAAATCGCCATGTGTCTGCCCGTTCCAGCGGGCCACAAAGGCCAGCCCATGCGCGATATCCTCAATCTCGATATCCACCGGTGTTGGGTCCAGCAGGTCCAGCCTGCGCCCGGACAGCATTCTTTGCCATGCGCGGGGTTGTGTTGCCATTCTGCCATGCCTTGTGAAGTGGGACACATTAAATTCGCATTTTTGTGGTAAGCTGTACCTGTCAAGATCACCAGCTGCCAACTTTTTCTTGAGCAATCGTGCTTTGAACAAGCACGCGGTGATACCGACATTTGTACCGAGGGGGGCGCATGCTCCTCCCGGTGTGCCCCTCTCGGACGTAACTCGTATCGAAAGGAGCTTGCTATGTTCAAGCGTTTGTTAGGAATTGCTCTGGCCTTTGGTATGGCCGCCACTGCACCGCCTGCCTTTGCCCAGCAAAGCTGTGCGTTGCGTGATCAACTGATTTCAACGCTACAGGACAATTATTCCGAGGAACTGGCCTTTGGCGGATTGCAAAAATCCCGTGGCTCGCAATCGGTGATGGAGGTCTGGACCTCAGAGGAAACGGGTAGCTATACCGTTTTGGTGACACGTCCGAACGGCATCAGTTGCATTGTCGCCGTTGGGACCGACTTTTTCCAAGCGATCCCCAAAATCAAGGTAGAGGGTATACCAAGTTGATTTTGGCGGCTTAAAACCCCGTTTCCGGCCATCTGCGTTGCCACGTCCCGAAAGGGATGCTAGGGCAACCCGGATTGAATTATACCGGAATGGAGCACCTGATGGCCGGGGACTATATCGTCAAAGACATTTCGCTGGCCGGGTTTGGCCGCAAAGAACTGGATATTGCAGAGACCGAGATGCCGGGCCTGATGGCCCTGCGCGCGGAATACGGTAACGCAAAGCCCCTAAAGGGCGCGCGTATTGTCGGGTCGCTGCACATGACCATCCAGACAGCCGTTCTGATCGAAACACTTGTGGCGCTGGGCGCGGATGTGCGTTGGGCGTCGTGCAACATCTTCTCAACCCAGGACCACGCAGCGGCGGCGATTGCCGAAGCCGGAATTCCGGTGTTCGCCATCAAGGGCCAGACGCTGGAAGAGCATTGGGATTATCTGGACAAATCCTTCCTGTTCACCGACGGCCCCAACATGATCCTGGACGATGGCGGCGATGCGACGCTGTATATCCTGCTGGGCGCCCGCGCCGAAGCGGGCGAAGACATTATCCCCGTACCGGGCTCGGAAGAGGAAGAGGTGATCAAAAAGCAGATCGCCAAGCGGATGGCCGCGTCCCCGGGTTGGTTCACCAAGATGCGCGACCAGATCCAGGGCGTGTCCGAAGAAACCACGACCGGTGTGAACCGCCTGTATCAGCTGGTGAAAGACGGCCAACTGCCGTTCCCAGCGATCAACGTCAACGACAGTGTCACCAAGTCGAAGTTCGACAACAAATATGGCTGTAAGGAATCGCTGGTCGACGGTATCCGCCGCGCCACCGACACTATGATGGCTGGTAAAGTTGCCGTGGTCTGTGGCTATGGTGACGTGGGCAAAGGCTCGGCCGCGTCGCTGCGCGGTGCCGGTGCCCGTGTGAAAGTGACCGAAGTTGATCCGATCTGCGCCCTGCAGGCCGCGATGGACGGGTTCGAGGTTACGCTGCTGGAAGACGAAGTTGACAGCGCGGATATCTTCATCACCACGACCGGCAACAAGGACGTGATCCGCATCGAGCATATGCGCGCGATGAAGGACATGGCCATCGTCGGCAACATTGGTCACTTTGACAACGAGATTCAGGTGGCTAGCCTGAAGAACCACAAATGGACCAACATCAAGGAACAGGTGGACATGATCGAGATGCCTTCGGGCAATCGTCTGATCCTGCTGTCCGAAGGCCGCCTGTTGAATCTGGGCAACGCCACCGGTCATCCGTCTTTTGTGATGTCGGCTTCGTTCACCAATCAGGTGTTGGCCCAGATTGAGCTGTTCACCAAAGGCGATCAGTACGAAAACAAGGTCTACATCCTGCCTAAACATCTGGACGAGAAGGTTGCACGCCTGCATCTGGACCGTATCGGCGTGAAGCTGACGCAGATGGACAGCGAACAGGCATCGTATATCGGTGTGAATCCGGAAGGCCCCTATAAGCCTGAACATTACCGCTATTGATTGCGGGTCAGGCATGACCAAACCTTCTGGACGCCGTCGGATATTGCATCTGGCGGCGTCTTTCGTTTTCTCAGCACTCGCCTTGGTGGTTTTGATGGGTGGGGGTGGCTACTGGCTTTTGTCCCACCCGCAATCACCGGTTCCGGACCACTGGAACCCTTTGCGAGATCTGACCATTACGGCTCGGGTCACGCCGGTCACACCTGTGCAAATGCGACGAGCTTTGGCCGATGAAACGCAGTGCAGGGCCGCATTGGCCGGGGCGGGGGTAAGCTTTTCCCTGGTCGAGGATCTGATTGTCGACGAGAAATGCGGAATAGCCGGGCGCGGGGTTCTCTCGGGCTTAACCACGGCCAGCGTCAATGGCGTCGAGACCCGTTGTGCCACGGCTCTGCGATTGGCCATGTGGGAACACCATGTGGTCCAACCCGCCGCGCGCGAGATGTTGGACAGCAGGGTGCGCAGCTTGCGCCACCTGGGCAGCTATAACTGCCGGCGAATGCGCACCGCGCAGGGAAAGGACAGCGGTTGGAGCAGTCATGCCACCGCTGATGCCATCGATATTGTCGGGGTCGAGTTGGCAGATGGGCGAAGCCTGAGCCTGCTGTCGGACTGGACGACACCCGGACCCGAAGCAGATTTTCTACACCGGATTGGCCGGGGTGCATGCGAATGGTTTCGGGTGGTACTTGGGCCAAACTACAACCGGCTGCATGCGAACCACTTCCATCTTCAGGGACCGGGTTGGGGATATTGCAGATAACCACCGGTCGGTTAGCAGGTGCCATGTCGGCACGCTGCACTAGTTTCAACATTTTCCCGCTGCGCCCTGAATCCAAACCACCTGACCCTTACAGAAGGCCAGAATCAGGCATTGTTGTACGCGGAGTCTATCTGTGCTGCCATAATTTCGCTTACGGGGAATGACCTGAAATTTTCCCTTTGTGTAAACAGAACAACTGACTAACCTTCCGACACCTGTTCATAGGCGCATTGAAAATCGCAGCCAAAGCTGCTCAACGGGAGAAATATTCATGGGAAAACGCGACGAACTGATCGCCAAATACGCAGATGATCTGAAAAACAAATGCGGGATGGACCCCGACATGGACCTCTTGACCAAGGTCACGATCGGATGTGGTCCGGCGATTTATGACGCCGACGCGTCGACCGTGGCAGCAAGTCAGTCAGGTGAAATTGAGACCGTCAAGAATAACTTCCTGATCAAGAAGCTGGGGCTTTCCGACGGTCCCGAGCTGATAGAGGCGATCAACAAAGCGCTGGAAACCTATGGCATGTCCGAGCGCAACAAGTATCGTGCTGTCGTTTACTATATGCTGACCAAGCATTTCGGCAAAGAGTCGGTCTATAGCTAAATCCGGGTTTCGACCAATCAGCGCCCGCCCGATCTGTGGCGGGCGTTTCCAATTTTAGGTACTTGTTGTTTGTGCCAAACCGGCCAAATGGGTTAGTGTCAGTTTGTGACCAGGACGGTCAGAACCGAAATTCTATACGCGTGTGGTGAATCGGGAGCACGCGGGGTAGGGAAGGTTCTGCATCTGTCAGGACCTTCCCTTTGATCAATCCGCTTTCGTCTGCCCCAGATCGCAAATCACTTGCCATTCGGCATCGCTGACCGGTTGCACGGACAGGCGGGAGTTTTTGACTAAAACCATCTCGCCCAGACGTTCGTCCATTTTGATCTGATCCAGCGTGACCGGGATGGTGAACGGGCGCACGGCTTTGATATCCACACATTCCCAACGCTCATCCTCGGTGGTGCTGTCTGGATGGGCTTCGGCGCAAACCTCAACAATGCCGACAATCGCCTTGTCTTTTTGCGAATGATAGAAAAAACCACGGTCGCCCACGGCCATCTGCCGCATGAAATTGCGTGCCTGATAGTTGCGCACCCCATCCCATTCTTCGCCCTCTGCGCCCTTGGCGACTTGCTGGTCCCAACTCCAGGTCGAGGGTTCGGATTTGAACAGCCAATACGCCATCAGCCGACCACCTTTTTCCAGACGATCAGATCAACTGACTGGAACAGTCCTGCATTGGCATAGGGATCATTGTCGGCCCAGTTTTGCGCCGCCGTCATATCCTCAACCTCGAGGATGATCAGTGATCCGATCATCGCATCGCCTTCCAGAAGGGGTCCGGCCTGGGCAACAACACCGGTTTCTTCGATATAGGCCAGATGGGCGGAACGGTTATCCAGCCGGGTTTGCAGCGCGTCGGGTTTATCCTTGGCGATAAGGGCGATCAGCATGTTATTCCTCCTTCAGGGGTCGGTTCAGCAGCCAGCGCATGGCTTCACCTACGCTGCATTTTCCGGTGCTTATTTCTGAAACGATTGTGCTTATGGGCATGTCCAGGTCTTCGGCCTTGGCAATTTTGGCCAAAGCCTTGGCCGTGGCAACACCTTCGACGGTTGTGTTTGTGTCAAAAGCATCCTGGCGCCCAAGCGACAGGCCAAATCGATAGTTCCGGGACAGCTCGGAACAGCAGGTCAGTACCAGATCACCCATACCCGACAGGCCCATCAATGTTTCAGGGCGGGCCCCGCGCATCAGCGCAAAGCGCTGCATCTCGGCAAAGCCCCGCGTCATAAGGGCGGCACGGGCGCTTTCGCCCATGCCTTCGCCAATGCAGGCCCCGCACCCGATGGCCATGACGTTTTTCAAGGCCCCACCAAGTTCGGCGCCGATAGTATCCGCGGTGCGATAGAGGCGCAGATTTGTGGTGCTCAATTCATGCTGCAGGTCACGGCCAATCGCATCATCCGCACAAGCGAGGGTCAATGCGGTGGGAAGGCCGCGCGCGATGTCGTTCGCAAAGCTTGGCCCGGTCAACAGCGCAGCGCGCGCCTCTGGGACGGTTTCACGGATAACGGAAACCGGCCCAAGGCCCGAGGTCAGCTCTATCCCTTTGCAGCAGGCGACCAGCGTTTTATCTCTGAGGGTAGCGGAATGCGCACACAACGCGCTCCGCAATTTCTGCATCGGCACGGACAGGAGGATGATTTCGCTTTCTGCCGCCAGATCAGCGTCCGAAGTAACCGTAATCGCCTGGGGCAAAGGTGCATTCGGCAGGCGCGCGCTGTTTACGCGATGGTTCTGCATCATCTGGGCCTGTTCCGGATCCCGAGCCCATAGCGTGACGGGGCCTTTCCCGGCCAGCGAAATCGCCAGAGCTGTTCCAAACGCTCCGGACCCCAGAACCGACACGCTCACGCTTTGGCTCCTTTTTTGCCGCTGCCCAACATGGCCGGGCTGGTTTGATCCAGAGGCCAACGCGGACGCGCGGTCAGGGTCAGATCATCGCGGGCACCAGTGCGGAAACGTTCAATTCCGGCATAGGCGATCATGGCGGCATTGTCGGTGCACAGGGCTAACGGAGGGGCGGTAAATCGGGCACCTTTTTCGACGCAGATAGACTCTAACACGGTACGAATGGCCGTATTTGCCGCAACGCCGCCCGCAACAGACACAACCGCCTCCGCAGGGCCTTCCAATAGGTAAAGGTCGATTGCGCGGCGTGTTTTCTCGGCCAAAGTGTCCACGATGGCCTGTTGGAACCCGGCGCAAAGATCGGCGCGGTCCTGTCGCGTCAGGCCACCTTTTTCGGCCACGATCTGGTCGCGCATTCGCATCAGCGCGGTCTTGAGCCCGGAAAAGGACAAATCGCAGCCCGGACGGTCCAGCAGTGGCCGCGGAAACCGGAACCGTTTGGGATCGCCCGTATTGGCTTCGACCTCGACCGAGGGGCCACCGGGTTGCGGTAGGCCCAGCAGGCGGGCTGTCTTGTCAAAGGCCTCTCCCGGGGCATCGTCGATGGTGCCGCCGAGACGGGTGAACTGCTCGGGCCCATGGGCAATCAGATATTGGCAGTGCCCGCCCGAGACCAGCAGCATCAGATAGGGAAACGCGATCCCGTCCGTCAGGCGTGGCGTCAGCGCATGACCGGCCAGATGGTTGACTCCGATCAATGGCAGGCCCGTAGCGGCACTGATCCCTTTGGCGCACATGACGCCTGACATAACCCCCCCAATCAGGCCGGGACCGGCGGTTACGGCAATAGCGTCCATGTCGGCAAGGCCCAAACCTGCGGCCTCTAACGCCTGCATCACACAGGTATCCAGCTTTTCCGCATGGGCGCGGGCGGCAATCTCAGGCACCACGCCACCAAATGCGCTGTGCAATTCGGTCTGGCCATAGACAACCGAGGACAGCACCTCGGCGGCTGTATCATCGGATTGGCGCACGACTGCGGCGGCCGTGTCATCACAGCTGCTTTCCAACCCGAGGACAGTAAGTGTTTGCACCATTGGCCTGATCCGTTACACCTTGGTTGCCAAGCGGGGTATCACCCTGCGCGGATGCAAACAATCCCAAGGCCGAAGGCGCCAACTGTTGTATTTGTTGATGACCCGCCCGCGCGCTGCGTCTGAAAGGTTCGTCGCGCAGTTGCCAACCCGCATCAGAAGCCGGGTAGAGGTTATCCATTCGCCGATTCTGGAAATCAAACCTTTGGCGGTGCAAGTGCATGCGGATGAAGCAAAGGGGCTGATCTTTACTTCGGCCAACGCCGTTAATGCGGCGACGTCTTTAGATGTATCTCGAAAGATGCCGGCCTTTTGTGTCGGTCCTGTTACCACCGGAACGGCCAAAGGCGCGGGCTGGGATGCCCGGATGGTGGGTGCTACCGCCGAAGAGCTGATTGCAAACCTGCTAAAGCACCGGCCCCAAAGCCCGCTGCTTCATCTTCGGGGGGAACACAGCCGGGGTAACATTGCTGAACGGTTGACCGAATCCGGTCTGGCTGTGCGTGAACAGCCTGTCTATAAACAGCACCTGTTACCGCTCACAGATCGGGCAGGCGCCGTTGCTGAGGGCAATGAACCGGTGATTGTCCCCATATTTTCACCCAGAACAGCGCGACAATTTGCCGACATCTGGGTGGGTTCGGCACCACTTTGGCTGGCTGCAATCAGCGAGGCCACGGCTGAACCCCTTTATTCCTTGGATTATGTCCGCCTGAAGATTGCCAAAGAGCCGACACCGAAGAAAATGCGGAAAGCCGTTAAAAAGCTTGTGAAACATGCGATGCGGGTTGAGGGCGGCGAGGCCACAGATTAACTTAGTCTGGTTAGTTGTTCAGGTTGTTTTGGATTCGAAAAGGGGAACATTGCGGTGGCTGGTAAGAAGAAAACCGATCAAAAGCCGGAAGATGACCCCAAGGCTGACGCAGTCGAGGACATTGTCCAGACCCCGGATGAGGCACCTGTTGACGATGCTGACCCCGTAGACGAAACGCCTTTCGAAGCCGAAGCCGAAGCCGAAGCCGAAGCCGAAGCCGAAGCCGAAGCCGAAGCCGAAGCCGAAGCCGAAGCCGAAGCCGAAG
>NZ_JBXWNE010000011.1:0-114174 GCF_059610225.1 Ruegeria sp. YTSA105 | reverse complement strand
GAGATCAGACATGTTCACCGCTCGTTTTTGAACCGTGAATCACGCCGCAAAACGGAAATCAATGGGTCCTGACCCTAAGCCGACATTAGCGCGCCCCTCCGACTGGGCAATGTGCTCAGAAAAAGCACGCGCCCAACAAAGGCGATCCGACCAATCCTTGAAGCCACGGCATTGATCCCCATCTTAACCCGCGACCGTGCGCCCTCTGGTACTTTCTGCACAAGCAGCGTAAAAAGGGTGCTGCGCGAAATATTTGGAGCCTCGCATCGATGAAAGAACATCGTGGCCGTCTGACCAAAGACGGTATCCGTATCTATGAACAGGGTGACTTTGCCGGCATGCAGGCGGCGGGGGCTTTGGCTGCGCGGATATTGGATGATATTGCCGATCATGTGTTCGTCGGCCAGACCACTGGCGCGATTGACGGGCTCATCACGCAGATGGTCGAGGATGCGGGCGCAACATCGGCCACGATTGGCTATAAGGGCTATCAGCATGCCAGCTGTATCAGCGTCAATCACGTGGTCTGCCACGGCATTCCCGGCGACAAAAAGCTGAAGGATGGCGATATCCTGAATATCGACGTGACCGTTATTGTCGACGGCTGGTTCGGGGATACCTCGCGCATGTATGTAGCGGGAAAGCTGCCGCGCAAAGCCGAACGGTTGATCCAGATCACTCATGATGCCCTGTTCAAGGGCATCGAGATGGTCAAACCCGGCAACACGTTCGGCGATATCGGCCACGCGATTCAATCATTTGTCGAGGCACACCGGATGAGCGTAGTCCGCGATTTTTGCGGCCACGGGCTGGGCCGGGTCTTCCATGCACCGCCAAACGTTCTGCACTATGGTCGTCCGGGCACTGGTGCGGTTCTGGAAGAGGGCATGTTCTTTACCATCGAACCGATGGTCAATCTGGGCCGCCCCGAGACCAAGACGCTGGCCGATGACTGGACCGCCGTGACGCGCGACAAATCACTGTCGGCACAGTTTGAACACTCGGTCGGTGTAACGGCAGATGGGGTCGAGATCTTTACCCTGTCGCCAGGCGGTAAGTACCACCCGACCTATTCATCCTGATCCGCCGCCTGATCCCGTAACAGCTTTAGCAGCAAGGTTTCCGGCCCCCATGGCGTGACCGCATCATGGATGAAGACCGGCGCGCGCAGAGGCGTGCGCTGGGGATCGGTTGCGGTGTCAGCCTCTTGCGGAAGTGACCAATTCGAAGGGGTCAGTGCACGGTCCATACCTCGCAGGGTAACATGACCCGGTCAAATCCCCAAAAGCGCCGGAACCTGCGCCATGTTAGAGAAGACTTCGCCCCCCGCAGCGGCCAGTTTTTTATCGCCTCCATGCGGCGCATAGGCCAAACAGCGCATATGTGCCCTGCTGGCTGCGGTCACACCGCTGAGGCTGTCCTCGATCACCACGGGGTTTACGGCGTTGAAACGCTCAGCCGCTGTCAGAAACAATGTCGGGTCCGGCTTGGCCGTTCCCAGGACATGGGCCGAAAAGGCGAAATCGCAAAACCGCTCCCACAACCCGTTCTGACCCAAAGTGATCTGCATCTTGTCCGGGCTGCCGTTCGAGGCGACACAGAAGGGCAGCCCCCTTGCCTCGAGAACCGCCAGCAGGTCCGCCACGCCGGGCATCAGCTGCACGCCAAGTCGGAGCCGGTCATAGGTTTCCGCATAGACCTCATCAACCCAGCCTGTGGGCAGCTCCGCGCCCAGCGCCCGGGCTTTGTCCCGCACCCTGGTCATGGTGCCCCCAACGAACAGCTTCATACTGTCTTCGATTGTCAGGTTCAGGCCATAACGGGCAAGATTGTCGACCAGTACCTGATTGGACAGCGGCTCACTGTCGACCAGGACTCCGTCGCAATCAAAGATCACCAGATCATGCATCCGGATCGCCATTCCACATCAGGGTGATATGCGTGTCGCCATATTTGCGGCTGTTATGCAACACGAACCCGTCGGGCGGCTGCATGGGCGCGTTTTCCTCCCAGACCAAAAGGGCACCTTGTGCGAACCAGTCCTCTGACAGGGCAGCAATCGCCTTTTGGCCAAGGGATTTGCCATAGGGCGGGTCCAGGAAGATCAGGTCATAAGGCGTTGCAGGATTGGCCCCCAACCGCGTGGCGTCGCGACGGATCAGCTCGGTACAGTCAGAGCTGCGGGTCAGGTCGATATTCTTGCGGATCAGGCCCTGTGACACGCGGCCATCATCGACAAAGCTCACATGTGCCGCACCGCGCGATAAGGCCTCAAGCCCCAGCGCACCGGTGCCTGCGAACAGGTCCAACACGCGCATCCCGTCAAAATCAATCTGATGGGCCAGTACGTTGAACAGGCTTTCGCGTACCCGGTCTGTGGTCGGGCGCAGATGCGCGCCGGCGTCCCCCTTGCCGACCGAGGCCAAAGCTCGGCCTCGGAAGGCTCCGGCGATGATCCTCACGCTCTGAGCAGCGGTTTCAGGTCCGCATCCGGGTCGGCCACAATATCAGGATCAGCTGTTTTTCCGCTTTCAATCAGACGCTTACCAACCATATAGGCACGCGGATCGTTCATCGCGTCGACCGCGATCAGCTGATCGCCCTTATAGTACCAGAAGGACACGGTCTGCCCGTCACCATTGCGGGTCACCACCCGGTCATACCCGGTGTTCAGGCCCGCGATCTGCAGTTTGACGTCATACTGATCCGACCAGAACCACGGAATCGCAGTATAATCCTTTGCCGCGCCCAACATGTTCTGGGCAACAATCTCGGCCTGATCAATCGCGTTTGGCACGCTTTCCAGACGGATACGCCCGCCAGCATGCGGGAATGAGGCGCAATCGCCCGCCGCCCAGATCGACGGATCAGAGGTGCGCCCATGCGCATCTGTCTTGATGCCATTGTCCAGCTCAAGCCCGGCCATCTCGGCCAGTTGGGTTGCAGGAGCGATGCCAACGCCGACAACAACGAAATCGACCGCCAGTTCTGTTCCATCGGTCAGCACCGCGCCAGTGACCTTGCCGTTTTCACCCAGCAGTCGGTCCAACCCGACGCCTTCGCGGATATCGGCGCCATATTCGGAATGCAGTGCTCGGAAATAGTCACTGGTTTCGGGGGCGGCGACCCGTTGCAAAATGCGGTCGGCCATTTCGACCAGGGTCACCTTGACCCCGCGCTTGGCGCAAACGGCTGCGGCCTCAAGCCCGATGTATCCCCCACCCACGATCAAAGCGCGCGCACCTTCAGAGACGAAGGGTTCCATTTCGTCCACATGGGCCAGATCGCGCACCACATGCACGCCGTCCAGATCGCCGCCAATAGCAGCGGGAAGGCGGCGCGGGTCTGATCCGGTGGTCAGGGCCAGCTCATCATAGGCAACAACCTGATCACCCAGCGCTACTGTCTTGGCCTGCGGGTCGATGTCGGTCACGCGCTGACCAAGGCGCAGGGTGATATTGTTATCGGTATAGAAGTTTTCGGGGCGCAGGAACAGGCGCTCTAGCCCCATCTCACCCAGAAGATAGGCCTTGGACAAAGGTGGTCTCTGATAGGGCAAATGCGGCTCCGCGCCGATCAGAGTAATCTCGCCGTCGAACCCATCTTTGCGCAGCCGGGCGACAAGCGAAGCACCTGCCTGGCCGGCGCCAATCACGACAATATGGCTCATATTCCCCTCACCCTGTCGAATTCCCGTGGTCACTTTTGTTAGCTCACCTATATTGCGGCTAGGCCCGACTCTGCAAATCCAAATGACAGGAGCGAAAAAATGATTTCAACAGGTGACACTCTGCCCGACGCCACATTGACCCAAATGGGGGCAAATGGCCCTGAAGAGGTCCGCGTTTCGGACAAGACCAAAGGGCGCAAGGTTGTCATTTTCGCCGTGCCCGGCGCCTATACCGGCACGTGCACAACGGCGCATGTTCCAAGCTTTATGCGTACCAAAGACCAGTTCGATGCAAAAGGCGTGGAAGAAATCATCTGCATCTCGGTCAACGACCCCTTTGTCATGAGCGCCTGGGGCGAGTCCACCGGCGCAACTGCGACTGGCCTAACCATGTTGGCCGATGCGGCGTCTGAATTCACCAAAGCCATCGGGATGGATTTCGACGCCCCGCCCGTTGGTCTGATCGGCAGGTCCAAGCGCTATGCGATGCTGGTCGAAGACGGCAAAGTGGTCGCCATGAACCTGGAGGAAAATCCCGGCGTCTGCGAGATTTCCGCAGGTGAAGGGCTGTTAGAGGTTATCTGACCTGATCTGGCCCCAGTGCTGCTGGGGCCATTTTCGCAATTTAACTTGCGGCACTCTCATGATGGGCGAATACTTGGTACATATTCATCAGGGAGTTTGTTTATGAACCTAAAGACATTTACCTTTCTTTTAGGTCTGACCGGCGCACTTGGCGCTTGTGGACCGGCCCCTACCCCGCAGCAACAGGCCGCACGACAGCATGAGATCGCCTGCCTGAGCGGCACAGTGGGTGGTGCCTTGCTGGGCGGTGTCATCGGCAATCAGTTTGGCGGCGGTTCCGGGAAAACCATCCTGACGGCAGCGGGTGCTGCGGTCGGCGGCGTTGAAGGTCAGAGGTTCGCATGTTGAGAGGGATGAAGATGAAAACCGCAATCGTCCTGTCGATGTTGTCCCTGGCGGGTGCCGCAACGGCCGAAACCGTGGCAGAGCTGCATGAGAATGAGCTTAAGGCCATCGACACCAATAATGACGGCTTCCTGTCGAAAGATGAGTTCGACGCCTTTTCCGACTATGCGTTCCAGACGATGGATGAGGACAAGAACGGCACATTGGGCCTGGATGAAGCCAAGCCGTTTCTGGATATAAAGCAATTCCAAAAGGTTGACCGGGACCGGGATAGTAATATTTCAAGAACGGAATACGATCAGCATATGACCGAAGATTTTATTTCTGCCGATCAGAACAGCAACGGTCAACTGGATTAGGCTCTGCGGCCCTGGACCAGACAGGAGTATGCAATGACCAAATGGAGCGCTCTTTTTGCGTTGGGGTTGCTTGCGGCATGTGATGTGCCGCAGGCCCCTATTGTGACCGGCCCTGATGGCCAACCGAGGATAGAGATCAGTACCAATGGCCTGACCTGCTATGACCGGCGTTGTCTCGACATCAACCCCGCAGCACGGTCCGTGCGCATGATCGGCAACAGAACTACCCGGATACCTGCCGAAATCGACGTTAGTGACAACCTGGTCACCCCAGCCGAGTTCAGGCGGCTGGGTCAGGTTGCCAGCCTTGCCGGTGGTGTCGGATCACGCGGTGACAGCGGCTAGACCAGGCTGTCCATCTTGCGGGCCAGTTTGGCGTCCAGCGCCGAAAGCCCGCCGACATCATGGGTGGACAGCGTCACCTCGACCGTGCGGTAGACATTGAACCATTCGGGATGATGGTTCCATTTCTCGGCAAACATGGACACTTGGGTCATCCAGCCAAAGGCGTGGACGAAATCTTCGAAGGTAAAGGTCTTGGTGATCGCATCCCGGTCCTTGACCATGGTCCAGCCGCTTTTGAACAGCGGGTCCAGCAAGGGGCCACGGGTCTCGGTCGACAGAAGTTCAGTCATTGGTGTTCCTCCGGGTTCGACTTTCTGAACGGGCCATAATCAGTCAGAATCTCGATTTCTTCTCCCACTGCTTGGGCCTCGGCGTCCAGATATTTTTTGATCGCATCGGCAAAGCTGGGGTCATTGACCCAGTGCAGGCTGTGCGTGCGCGTGGGAAGATAGCCGCGCGCCAGCTTGTGTTCGCCCTGCGCCCCTGCCTCGACCCGGGCCAGGCCTTGCGCAATGGCAAAGTCGATTGCCCTATAATAGCACAGTTCGAAATGCAGGCAGGCATGATGTTCGACGCAGCCCCAGTAACGGCCATAAAGCGTCTCGCGCCCGATAAAGTTCAGCGCCCCCGCAATCGGATACCCGCCGCGCTCGGCCAGAACCAATGCCATGTCATCCGCCATGGTTTCCTGAGCGATATCAAAGAATTGCCGCGTCAGATAGGGCACGCCCCATTTCCGAGCGCCGGTTTCCTGATAGAACTCCCAGAACGCGTCCCAATGTTCAGGGCGCAGGTCATCACCCGTCAACGCGCGGATTTCGCCGCCAAAGGCGCAGGCCTGCGCGCGTTCCTTGCGAATGTTCTTGCGTTTGCGCGAGGATAAAGCGGCCAGAAATCCATCGAAATCCGCATACCCGTCGTTCAGCCAGTGAAATTGCTGGGAATGGCGCGGCATCAGGCCCATCTGCGCGCCAGCCAGCGCCTCATCTTCGGTGCAAAAGGTCGCGTGGACAGAGGAAACCTGATTGTCCGCCGCCAGCTGCACCGCCCCCTGCACCAAGGCGGACATGCCCACCGCCTGATATCCCGGCCGCAGCAGAAAGCGACGCCCGGTGGCCGGGGTGAACGGTACGGCAATCTGCAGTTTGGGATAATACCGCCCGCCGGCGTTTTCATAGGCATGCGCCCAGTTGTGGTCGAAGATATATTCGCCCTGACTATGCGATTTGGCGTACATCGGGGCGGCCCCGATCAACATTCCATCCAGATAAACCGTCAGGTATTGCGGCTGCCAGCCGGTACCCGGCCCGACCGACCCGCTCTCCTCCAAAGCCAAAAGAAAGCGATGAGTGGTAAAGGGATCAAGCGGACGGCCCCAATCCGCAGTCTCGGGGCAGGCACAGCTGTCCCACTCTGCCGCAGTAATCTGCGAGAGCGATCCAAGTACCCGAACCTCGATTTGTGCCTGATCCATGTGCCCTCTGCGTTTGATCTTTATCTGTGACGGAAGGGGCGCGGTTCAAGCCGGATGCGCAGCTATGTACCCTTCGAAAGTCACATTATCGGCAATCTTGCGAGCCTCGGCCTCTTGCGCGGCCGAGCGAACGGTCCAGCACAGGACCGGAACACCCTGCGCCTTCAGCTCGGCAACCCTTGGGCGGGACAAGTCTTCGACTTCGTGGCTGATGAAACTGGCCCCGACCCTTACGAAATCCGGGATGTCCCGCAGGTAATCGCACACCGCCGCAGGCAAAAGTTCGACTTTGGGCTGATACGAACAGGTCGTGATCCCCCTGGGCAAATGCGGCGCCAACCGCGCCAGTTCAGCCACCGAATTGGGGTTGAACGACATCAGCGCCACCGGACCTTCATAACCCTCAAGGGCTCGTACAGTATCGCGCTCGAGCGGGCCCACATTCGGGCCCATCACACCGTCCTGATCCTTAAGCTCGATCAGCAGGGGCACCTTGCCCGCCACGATTTCCAGCACATCATCCAGTGTCGGAATACCGTCATCAGCGTGCAACAGCTGTGTCTCGGACGCTACCTGCGCCGAAATCTGCCGAACTGGCCCCGGTCGCCCGGTCAGTCGCCCCAGGTCATAGTCGTGAAAGACCAAAGCCCGGTTGTCGGCGCTCAACTGCAGATCAATCTCAATCCCGTAACCGGCCTTAACAGCGGCACGAACCGCCGCCCGGCTGTTTTCCGGGCGGTTGTCCAATTTGTCGTGCAGGGCCCGATGCGTGATCGGGGCCTGTAGGAACGTAGCGGGCAGTACCGGGGTCATGCGATCTCGAAGATGCCTTCGATCTCAACCGCGACGCCCAACGGCAACGACGCTGCACTCACGGCCGAGCGCGAATGGCGACCAGCCTCGCCCAGCGCCTCGACCAGAAAGTCCGACGCACCATTGATCACCTGCGGCTGGTCGGTGAAATCGGCGGTTGAATTCACAAACCCTGTCAGTTTGATCACACGCACCAGCTTTTCTATATCGCCACCGCAAGCAGCCTTGACCTGCGCCAGAAGATTGATCGCGCAGACCTTGGCAGCCGCAGCACCCGCTGCAACATCCATGTTATCACCCAGCTTGCCGGTGATCAGTTCCGCATCCTTGGAAATCTGTCCTGAAACGTAGACGATATTGCCGACCCGCACGAAAGGCACATAGTTGGCGGCGGGCGCCGGCCCGTCCGGCAGACTGATTCCCAGGCTTTCCAGTTTTGCTGCGATACTCATCGGTTGATCCTCACCTGATATAGACTCGGCCGGACGCTATCCGGGATCGTTCGGCTGGAAAAGTGTGAAACCAGTAAAACTGCGGTCAGTGGCGTATTAAGCGTAACTTCTCTTATCCCGAGGTGTTGAACTTGTGTCACTTTACCTGATGCAGTCGGCCGGGTTAAACGCGAACTGTTTCAAAATGGGACCAAAACCTTTATGTGACGACAGATTGAGCCGCAAAATGGCCGCAGGCATTATTGATTGAGCGTCCAGCCCCACTCACAAAACGGCTGGCGCGTTTGGAGTTGAAATACCGTGTTGAGCAAGATCAGATTCAAGCCCCTGATTGTCGTGACCCTGATGACCGTTCTTGGCGCTTGTGCGTCCCAACCCGCCGATCAGGCCGCGCGAGGCGATACTTTCGATCCCTACGAGAATACAAACCGCGGCATTCACAAGTTCAATCTGGGCGTCGACCGGTTCCTGTTCCGTCCGGCCTCGAAAGGCTATGTGAAGATCGTGCCCGATCCGATGGTGACCAGTTTCAACCATTTTGCCGAAAACCTGACTATGCCGGGTCAGGCTCTGGATTATCTGCTGCAGGGCAATCTGAAGCAGTCGGGCAATGCCCTACTGCGGTTCCTCATCAATACGACCGTTGGTGGCGCGGGTCTGTCTGACCCGGCCAGCGAATTGAACCTGCCGCCCGTGGATACCGATTTCGGTGAAACCCTGCACGTCTGGGGTTTTGGCGAAGGTGCCTATGTGGAATTGCCCTTCTATGGTCCCTCAACATCCAGGGATGCGGTCGGCGTCGTCGTCAACCTGTTTTCGAACCCGATCAACTTCACACCAGTGCGCCCGGTTGAGAATATCGGCGTCTACGCCGAAATCGTAAGGCGGATGGGCGACCGTGGACGGTTCTCGGACACAGTCGATTCCATCCTCTATGAAAGTGCTGACAGCTATAAGCAGGCACAAACAATTTACCTGCAAAATCGACGTTTCGAACTGGCACGCGATGATGAGGACGCCTATCTGGGATTGTATGACGATCCCTATGCAGATATCGGGACCGACCCTGTCAGAGACCCCTACCTTGACCCCTACGAGGATCCATATGCCGAGTAATTATTTGAAGAGAAGAGAGTTTATTGCATCTGGCATCGCCGGCCTGGCGCTAGCCACCCTCCCTTTGCCAAGCTTTGCACAGACAGAGGCCAGTGCAAAAGCGTTGGTCGTTAGCGTTGTGGATGACATCAACCGCGTCATCAGTTCGGGAAAATCCGAAAAGAGCATGATCCGCGATTTTGAAAAGATCTTCGTGCAATATGCCGACGTTCCGATCATGGCCCGCTATGTGCTGGGGGCCGATGGCCGCTCGGCCAGTGCGTCACAGATAAAGCAGTTCACCGACGCGTTTCAGGGCTATATCTCGAACAAATACGGACGTCGCTTTCGCGAGTTCATTGGCGGCGAGGTGACCGTTCGAAATGCGCGCAAGATCAAAGCCGGATACGAGGTGCGTACCTCGGTCAAGCTGCAGGGCTCCTCGCCCTTTGAGGTGACCTTCCTGGTGTCCGACAAATCCGGCCGCGACAAATTCTTCAACATGTTTATCGAAGGCGTGAACATGCTGCTGACCGAACGTACCGAGATTGGCGCCATGCTGGACGCGCGCGGCGGTGATCTGAACCGTCTGATCAAGGATATGAAGCGAACCGGGTGAATTCACAGCGATTTGCTGCAGTCAAAACTTTCAAATCCGCTCGTAGTTTCGACCAGTTCGGCCTCATAGTGTGCGATCATTGGCATTGCAATGGGTTCGATCTGGTCATTCCAGACCGCCTCACCATAGAAGCTGTCCTTTATCCTGTCGCGTTCTTCCAACGAAGAAAACGCGCGCATCCAATGCACTTTGTCAGGATTTTCCAGGTCTCTGAGCGGCCCAAACACAAGCATTCCTGCATCCCGCAACGCAGCGCGATTGTGTTTCTCAAAGAATTCTATGAACGCTTCTCGGCGGCCCGGTTTTAGTGTGTAATGTCGAATTTCCAGTATCATCATATACCCCGGGCAATCTCGTTGGCCTGACATGGCGTCAGTACTTGGCGAAATTGCCCGAGTTTAGCAAGAACAAGTCCTGCGCAGTGCGCTAGTTCAACCGCTCGCCGGTTTCCTTGGCAAAATAGGACACTTTGCTCATGTCAAAGGCCAGGTTCAGCTCTTGTCCGGCCTGGGCGCTGGTTTCCGCGTGCAGGCGCGCAGTGACCTGTTTACCGCCCAGTTCGGACACTACATAGGTGTCAGCTCCGGCAGGTTCGACCATGTCGACCATGCAGACCGCCTCCTGCACACCGTCGCCTGCGCGGAATCCGGCCTCGGCGATATCCTCTGGGCGCAGGCCCAGAATGACATCCTGCGGCAGCGACAGATCACGGGCATCCTTCAGGACTAGCGTTTCACCCGATGACCGCTCGATGGCAATTTCGGTGCCTGTGCCGTTCTTGGTTGCCTTTGCAGGGATCAGGTTCATCGCGGGTGAGCCCATGAAATCAGCCACGAACAGGTTGGCAGGGTTGTTATAGATCTCGGCCGGGCTGCCGATCTGCTGCACGATCCCGCCTTTCAGAACCACAATCTTGGTGGCCAGCGTCATCGCCTCGATCTGGTCGTGGGTCACATAAACGATAGAGGCATCCAGAGTCTGGTGCAGCTTCTTTATTTCTGTCCGCATCTCGACCCGCAGCTTGGCGTCGAGATTCGACAGCGGCTCGTCAAAAAGGAACAGTTTGGGGTCGCGCACCAGCGCCCGTCCCATCGCCACCCGCTGACGTTGACCACCGGACAGCTGACTAGGACGGCGGTTCAGCAGCGGTTCGATTTGCAGCAGCGCGGCCACATCCTTTAGCTTAGCGTCCATCGTAGCCTGATCCACGCCGCGCACTTTCATGCCAAAGGTAATGTTCTTGGCCACCGACATGGTTGGGTACAGGGCGTAGGACTGAAACACCATGGCGATGTCCCGGTCCTTAGGGCTGACATGGGTCATGTCTTTGCCACCAATGGCCAGCGTACCGCCGGTGATCGGTTCCAGCCCGGCAATGCAGTTCAGCAAGGTGGATTTACCACAGCCCGATGGGCCGACCAGCACCAGAAAGTCGCCCGGTTCGATCGAGATGTTGATATCCTTCAGGATCTCGGTTGCGCCGTAGTTCTTGTACAGCTTGTTGATATCAAGGATGGGAGCCATCATTCTATCCCTTCACAGAGCCAGCGGTCAGGCCGCGGATGAAATACTTACCGGCAACGACATAGACGAGCAGCGTCGGCAGACCCGCGATGATCGCGGCGGCCATGTCGACATTGTATTCTTTGACACCGGTGGTGGAGTTTACGATGTTGTTAAGCGCCACAGTCACAGGCTGTGTGCCCGCCTGGCTGAACGACACGCCGAACAAGAAATCATTCCAGATCTGCGTGAATTGCCAGATCACGGTTACCACGATGATCGGCAGTGACAGTGGCAGGAAGATCGACCAGAAAATCCGCAGGAACCCGGCCCCATCGACGCGAGCGGCCTTGGTCAGCTCGGCCGGGATAGAGACATAATAGTTGCGGAAAAACAGCGTGGTGAAGCCAAGACCATAGATTACGTGGACAAAAATCAGACCCGGAATGGTTCCGGCAATACCCATCATGCCCAGAAGGCGCGCCATCGGCAGCAGGACGACCTGAAACGGAATGAAGCAACCAAACAGCATCAGCGAGAAGATGATGTTAGCCCCTTTGAACCGCCACTGCGCGACAACGTAACCATTCAGAGCGCCCAGCAGGGTCGAGATAGCCACCGCAGGCACCGCAATCAGGACCGAGTTCCAGAAGTAAGGCCGCAGACCTTCGCATTGGATACCCGTGCAGGCGCCCGACCAAGCGGTTTTCCAGGCCTCGAAACTCACCTCACGCGGTAACGATATCAGACTACCGGTACGGATTTCCTCAAGACTTTTGAGCGATGTCGTCAACATCACAAATAATGGCATCAGGTAATACAGCGCGAACAGGCACAGCACCACGTAAAGCAGCCAGCGCAGGACGATTTTGCTCATGTTACTTTGACTGCGGGTTTGGGTGTGGGGCATCGACAGATCAGTCATTTTTAGCCCTCAATTCTGAGTAGAGATAAGGAACCACGATGGCAAAGACGACCAGCATCATGATCATTGCAGAAGACGCCGCCTGACCGATATCGCCGCGCGAAAAGGCCATCGCATACATGTAAGTGGCGGGCAGATCGGTGGCATAACCCGGGCCGCCGCCAGTCAGGGCGATGACAAGGTCAAAGCTTTTGATTGCCAGATGCGCCAACACGATGAAAGCGGACAGGAAAATCGGGGCCATCGACGGGATGATGATCGCGGTATAGATACGCCATGTTGGAATACCATCGACCTGTGCGGCCTTGATGATCTCGCCATCGACCGAGCGCAGACCGGCCAGAAACAGCGCCATCACAAAGCCCGAGCTCTGCCAGAGTGCAGCGATCACAATAGTGTAGATCGCGTAATCGGGGTTCACCAGCCAATCGAATTCGAAGTTGGGAAAGCCCCAACCCTGCACCATGGACTCAATCCCCAGACCGGGGTTCAGGATCCACTTCCACGCCGTGCCCGTGACGATCATCGACAGCGCCATGGGGTAGAGATAGATTGTTCGGATCGCTCCTTCGACGCGGATTTTCTGATCCAGCAGGATGGCCAGCAGCAGGCCCAGCAGCATCGCGATCACGATGAACAGAGTACCAAAGATATACAGGTTGCCAATCGCCGTATCCCAGCGAGGAGAGTCGAACAGGCGCTCATACTGGATGAAGCCATGGATCTCGTATTTCGGCAGCAGTTTTGAGCGTGTAAGCGACACCCATGCGGTCCATCCGATAAATCCGTAGACAAAGATCAATACGGCGATGAACGACGGTGCCAGCACCACCTTGGGCAGGTGGTTTTCCAGCCATTCGGACATGTTTTCCTCCGGGGAAAGATGCTCTGCCCCACATCTTGGGGGCAGAGCGTATTGGATCAGTAGCTGTTGGCCACCGCGTCCGCCAGTTGCTGAACCGCGTCAGCCGAGGACATATCCGAGTTGAAATGCGCGGTCACAACATCTGTGATCGCACCAGCCTGCGACCCGCGCAGCGCCATGCCATGGGCATAAGACGGCAGCAGTGAACCACCTGCCGAGGTCGAGCCCATGTCTTCGGCCGAGATTTGCGCGCAGATGTCAAAGGCATCCAGCGACACATCGGTCCGGGCCGGGATCGAACCTTTGTTCAGGTTGAACACTTCCTGAAAGTTCGGTGCAACAATCAGCTTCGCCAGCAATTCCTGACCGGCGCGATTGTCGTCGCCCTCAACCTCGAACATGGCAAAACTGTCGACGTTATACAGATATCCATCGCCGGGGGTCGAGGCGCAGAGGAAATCCTCACCAGGCTTCTTGCCCGCTGCCAGGAATTCGCCCTTGGCCCAGTCACCCATGATCTGAAAGGCCGCTTCGCCGTTCATCACCATCGCGGTGGCAAGGTTCCAGTCGCGACCCGAGAAATTCTCGTCCACATAACCACGCAGGGTGCGCATTTGGTCAAAGATCTGGATCATTGTATCCGAGGTCAACGCCTCGGGGTCCAGATCGACCAGGGCTTTCTGATAGAATTCCGGTCCGCCAAGACCCAGCGCGACGGCTTCGAAAACCGTAGCGTCCTGCCAGGCCTGACCGCCATGCGCCAGCGGGATCACACCGGCGGCCTGCAGTTTTTCGGCTGCGGCGTTGAACTCGTCCCATGTGGTCGGCATCTCAATTCCGTTTGCGGCCAGCACATCGGCATTGGCCCAAATCCAGTCGATGCGGTGAACGTTCACCGGCGCCGCGCACCAAGTGCCTTCGCACATCATGTGACCGGCAATCGACGCGGGTAGAACTTCGGCCCAGCCTTCGGCTGCGGCCACGTTCGAAATATCGGCCAGTACGCCCTCTTCATACCATTCCTGAATCGCCGGGCCTTTCAGCTGAACTGCCGTCGGAGCGTTGCCGGCCAGAACCCGGGCCCGCAGCGCTGTCATGGCCGCATCACCGCCGCCGCCTGCGACAGGCATATCGGTCCATGTGCCCCCGTTCGAGGCAAACTCTTCCTGAAGCACGGCCACCGATTTGGCCTCGCCACCGGATGTCCACCAATGCAATACCTCCGCCTGTGGTTCGGCCACCACAGATGATCCGGCTGCGACGGCCAATGCGGACACAGTCGCAAAAGAAAATCGTTTCATGTTTTCTCCTCCCTGAGAATTCGGTGCCAGTCAAAATGGCAATGCCGCAATACTGTGTCCCTATCTGAGTCTGACAACGCTAAATCCGGGCCAATACCCGGGAATGGCGCAAATTTTCACCGCTTTTGTTACAGCGTGTTACGTTAGCATTGAATCTGTTTCCGTTCGTTACAATGGACGAAGTTAGGGGCCAGAGAACAGGAGGACAAACACTGTGAGCATTCCGCGGCTGTTGGTGGTGGATGACGACCCTGAAATGCGGTCGATGATGACCCAGTTCCTGCAACAGAATGGCTTCATTGCGCTGCCCGCCAGTTCCGAACGCGAAATCCGCGCGCATCTCAAGTCGGGTCGGATCGACCTGATTCTGTTGGATGTGATGCTGGGGGATGAAAACGGCGTAGATATCTGTGCCCGCCTGCGGGCCGAACAGGACGTGCCGATCATTCTGGTCTCGGCCTTGTCCGCCGATCATCAACGCATGGCCGGGTATGAGGTGGGCGCCGACGATTACATCGCCAAGCCTTTTAATCCGCAACTGATGCTGGCTCGCGTACGCGCCGTCATGCAACGGGCGCGTCGTACACCTTCGCTTGCCTATCGCCGCCGCACCCGCTCCTTTAGGTTTGACGGCTGGCTCTATGACGGCAAACGGGACGAAGTGCATTCACCCGACGGATATCTGGTATCCCTGTCGCAGCGAGAAACAGCAATGCTCAAGGTTTTTCTGGCCAACCCGCATATTCCCCTGACCCGGGATGAAATCGCCGCGGCCCTGGATGTAACAGGCGCTAATGACAAGAGCGAAGGCCAGGGACGCGCCATCGACATGCTGGTCGGGCGGCTGCGATCCAAGATCGAAGCCAACCCCAAAGACCCGCAAATGCTGAAGACCGAACGCGGTGTGGGCTATATCTTTGCCGCAGAGGTGTCTGTGGACGAAACCGCATGACCGTCCGCGCCACGCGCCTGCGCAGCCTAGGCTGGATCTGGACCTGCGCCGCTTTTACCTCGGGGTTGCTGGCCGCAGGCCTTTGGTTCGCCTCGGCCCGGGCATGGCAGGAATTCCAGACCCGTGCATATGTTGCCGGGTTCGCTATTTACGAGGATTTGCGCATCGGTAAATCCCCACCGCCAGGCATCTCCATCGTACCATTGCCGCCCAAAGCAGCCAGCCTGGCGGATGCCGGGCAGTTTGAGCAACTTCCCGGGTTTTCGGATCGCAGCTTTGTCACCAACCTGTCGATCCTGACTGACAGCTCAGCACCCGTTTCAGGCCGAGAGCTGACGCTGGCTGTGATGTCAGACCGGCTGGTTTACCCGGTGTCCGACATCCTCTCCGGCATCGACCAGACCGGCCCTGAGAAAATGGGCAACCTGACCCGGCTTTTGGCGACCTATTGCAGCGAACCGATACTGATCGCCCGCTATGGGCGCGGCGCATGGCAACAGGTGGACGGGACAGATATCTGGGGATGCCGTGCAGCCCCAACCGACCTGCGTCTGCCTACGATTCTGGTCGCTATTGTCGCGCTGGCGGTGATCCTGACCTCGGTGGGCAATGTATCGGACAGTTTCACCCGGTTTTCGACCGCCTTGCGCGACCGCAAAAGGCGGGGCGGGCCGAACAGTTATGAGGCCGATGGCCCGGCCGAACTGCGCGACATCGTCTCTGCCGTGAACGAGCATCTGGACGCAGAGCGCATGCAACTGGAAAAGCGCGCCACTGTTTTATCGGGTGTCAGCCACGATCTGGGCACCCCGGCCACCCGCGTCCGGCTGCGTGCCGCTTTGATCCCGGATGTCGAGCTGCGCGAAAAGCTTGAGGCCGATGTCGATCAGATGACCGGCATGATCGAAAGCGTTCTGACCTACACAAGGTCCGAGCTGAGCATTGAGGAACCGCGGCAGATTTCACTGACGTCGCTGGTCGAGGCTCTGGTCGCAGACTATCAGGATATGGGACTGCCGGTGACCCTGAAAAAGCTGGCCCCAGTGGCGGTACAGGGCGGCACGTCAGTTTTCATGTCGCGCCGAGGTCATGGATCCCTGCCCGAGACCCGGCGGATACTGGTCGTTGGCAGGCCAATTTCGCTAAAGCGCGCCCTGACCAACCTGATCGACAATGCGCTGAAATATGGGCGCCATGCCGAGGTTCAGCTGGAAACCGATGCCAAAACAGCAACCATCACCGTCGAGGACAAAGGGGCCGATCTGTCCGTCTCGGATATCGAAGCCCTGATGGCCCCGTTCCGGCGCGGGTCAAACACCGGGTCTTCGGATGGGTTTGGTCTGGGTCTGACAATCGCGGCGACAATCGCGGAACAGCATGGCGGCACCCTCGGCTTCGAAGCCGGAGAGCAAGGCCTGCGCGCACGTCTGCAGATCACCAGGCAGTGACGATTCATGTCATATAGCTACGCACCAGCGCGCTTGCGATCAGCGACCAGCCGTCGGCGATGACAAAGAAGGCTAGTTTGAACGGCAGCGACACTGTTGCAGGCGGAACCATCATCATCCCCATCGACATCAGCACAGCGGCCACCACAAGATCAATGATCAGAAACGGCAGGAAGATCAGAAACCCGATCTGAAAGGCCCGCGCTATCTCAGAGAGCATGAAAGAGGGCATCAAGATCGACAAGGGTGCCTCGGCCGACAAGGAAACCGTATCACCCCCGGGTCGCAATGCTGCCATGGCGTGGAAAGTATCCGGATCAAGGCGTCCGGCCATGAAAGCACGAAACGGCTGCAACGCGCGCTCCAACGCTGGTTCGACCTCCATCGTTTCTTCGACCATGGGGCGAATACCTGTGGTCCAGGCCGCCGAAAAGACCGGCTCCATGATGAAATAGGTCAGAAACAGTGCGAGGCTGACGATCAGCATGTTGGGGGGGGATTGCTGCAATCCGATCCCTTGCCGCAAGATGGCCAGAACGGTGATCAGGAACGGGAAACAGGTGATCATGATCGCCAGCCCAGGCGCAAGGCTGAGCACGGTAATCAGCAAAATCAACTGAATGGTGCGCGCGGAGATCGAACCAGCTTCGCCCAGCGACAGCGACACCTCTTGTGCGGCGGTCAGAGACGGGGTCAGCGTCAGCAGCACCGCCACCCAAAACAGGAAACGCATTACCCGATCCCGTTCTGCAGATCCGCGATTTCGGTTAGGCGCACGGCCAGTTGCCCGGCCTGATCACCCTCCATCTCTTCCAGCAGACCACGCGCCACGAGTTGGTCGCCAACATAGAGGTCCACAGGGTCTTCGATCCGCTTGTCCAGGGTAAGAACAGCGTTTTCACCCATACTCAGCAGATCGCGGATGAGCGGGCGGGCGCGGCCGACTGACACGGTTACCTCGATCGGAACGGTATCAAACGGGCTGGCTTTTTCGGGTTTGGGGGATTGCGGGTCACTCATTGTTCAATGCCTCTTTTGCCTCATACACGTAAGCGTCAAATGCTGAACGGATTGTCTCTAGCAAGGCGCTGCTATCCACCTCTCGCTGCGAGGTACCAACCTGCAGACGTGCCTGACCGGCCCCAAGAGACGGGTCCTCGACAACGCGGGTCGGGGTGGCCAATTCAGGGGGCAACAGCCCTTCGACAACACTCGCGCACCCCGAAGGCACAAAGATTTGCATCGGTTGGCCAATCTGTTCACGGGCCATTTCTGTAAGCTGTTCGACCAGCCGCGTGGCCTGCCCCCGATCCAGGGTGTTCGGCAACACCAGATTGACGAGGCTCTGGAACATGGGCTCCAACGACAGTGTCATCTGGCTCGTCGCCTCATGATAGGTAAAGGACATATCCTCGAGCGCGCGGGCAAGGTTGTCTGATACCTTTCCACGACCCTGTTCCTGGGCCTGAAGGGCATCGTCCCAACCAGCGCTGTAGCCGTGTTCGAAGGCGCCTAGCCGCTGTTCCTCCAGCGCCTCTTCGTCCAGAAAATGAACTTTGCCGCCGCCGGCCTGTACAGTGAAATCCTCAAGAAGATGAGCTATCGACATCACGCACGCTCCTCACTTTCTTCAAGCCAGCTGCGCAGAATTTCCACGGTTTCCTCCTGCTTGTCTCCGATCATGGCGCGCAGCCGATCAACCGGATCAGCGCCTAGATTTGCCGCCAATGCCGGCACGTCTGCTGGGGCGTGCCCCGGAATGGCGGCGAATTGCCCGCCCTCTTCGGTCGCGATCTCACCGGTCAGAACTGCCTCGGGCTCTGGCAGTGTTCCCGCTGGTAAAAGGGCGGGGGCAAGGGCCGGTTTCATCAGGATCGGACGGATCACGAACAATCCCAGAACCAGCATCACGATCGCCAGAACGGCCATTTGGACCAGTGACATCGCGTCAAAATGAACCTGCTGCCAGATCGAGGACGAAACCACAGTTCCGCCAGGCTCTACTGCGGGCAGATCCAGCGATTTCAGGGTGATGACATCACCTCGTTCTGCATGGAACCCAACGGCCGAGGCCACAAGCTCTCCCAATGCGTCAAGCTCGGTCTGAGGCAATGGCGCAAAGCTTTCTGCACCCGAGGCATCAACCGAGCGCATTCCATTCACCAGCACCGCCACTGTCAGGCGCTTGATCGCCCCGGGTGCGGTGTGAACCTCTAGCTCCGTCTCGGATACCTCATAGTTGACCCGCTCCCGCGTCTGTGTGGCATTTGAATTGGATGCATCCTCACCTGCGCCGTCGCCATCGGGCAGGTTCGACGCCACCGTGACATCGGACGATTGGTTCCGGGCGCTGTCAGACCGTTCCTCGACATCGGTGCTGATGGCTACGCGCCCCTTAGGATCAAAGCGCCTTTCACGGATGGATTCGGTTTTAGTGACCGTATCGACACTGACTTCGACGACTGCATTTCCGGCCCCCACTCGGGCCTCAATCAGACGCAGGACCCGTTCGCGCAGCTGGCGCGACTTGTCATCCGCAGAATCTGCCGCAACCGCAGTCTCTTTTGCGCCAATGACCGCACCATTTGAATCAATCACCGCCACATTCTCGGGTGCGAGGCCGCTGACGGCAGAAGAGACCAGAAAACGGATCGCCTTGGCCTGATCCGAAGTGAAATCCGCACCCGAGGACACCAGATAGACCGAAGCCGTCGGCGCGACGCTGCGCTGAAACGGGTCTGTTGACCCGTTGGCAATATGCACGCGTGCCTGACTTATGTGAGGGCTGCCGACAATCGTGCGTGCAAGCTCACCCTCTTTCGCACGCCAATAGGCAGCATCGAACATTTGCGAGGTGGTGCCAAAGCCGCTGAGTGAATCCAAAAGCTCATACCCGCGGTTTCCGTTCGCAGGCAGGCCTTCGCTGGCCAGAGTCATGCGCAATTCGTCCCGCTGCGAGCCGGGCACGTAAATCGAACCGCCTCGAATCTCATACTGTACGCCGCGCTGATCCAGTGATCGAACGATATCCCCCGCCGCGGCGCTTTCCAGCCCGGCATAGAGTAGGGTCATCGACGGCGCCGTCGCCAACCGCGACATCGCAAGGACCCCCAAAAACACCAGCACAACTGCACCGGCGACAATGATTTGCTTTCGCCTGTCCAAACTTGCCCAGACAGTTCCGATCTGCTGCACGCTCACCTCCGACTCACCGCCATTCTGCCCGGCGCACCCCCTGTTTGGACGATTGCCCTTAACAATCGGTTAGTCCCTGCCGGGTTATGACATCCCCAGACTGAATGAATGAGGACGTCATGACTGACGCGACTGCAGAACAGGCAGAAGCCCCGGAAAAATCGGGAAAAAAAGGATTGATCATTGGGGTGATTCTGGCCGTTGCCGGGGCTGCGGGCGGGTATTTCCTGACCACTTCGGGACTCCTGCCATTTGGCGGCCAACCAGCCGCGGAAGACGCCAAGGAAAAAGACAAAGGGACCGAGGTTAAAGCCCTGCCTGAGGTTGGTTTTATCGACCTGCCGGCGGTGATCGTCTCGGTCAGTGCCGGCGATTCGCGGCACCTGAAATTCCATGCCCAGCTTGAGGTGAACAGCAGCTACGCCTCGGATGTCGAGAAGATGAAGCCTCGAATCATGGATGTTCTGAACGGGTATCTGCGGGCGGTCGAAGTGTCGGACCTGGAGGATTCGCTCGCACTGATGCGCATTCGCGGTCACCTTTTGCGTCGCATTGAAATCGTCGTTGGGGAAGGGCGCGTGCGCGATGTCCTCGTGATGGAATTCGTATTGAATTAGGAGGCCGAGATGGAGCTGATTGCAGATATTTTGCTGGTCGCAGGTGCGCTGGGCGCGGGTCTTTACTGTTTTGTGCTGTCCCGTCGGTTAAAGCGGTTCACTAATCTGGAACAAGGTGTCGGTGGCGCGGTCGCTGTCCTGTCATCCCAGGCGGATGAGCTGAAGAAATCGCTTGATTCGGCACGAACTGCTTCGGACCAGTCGGGCCTTGTACTTGAGGCACTGACCCAAAGGGCGGAATCGGTTGCTCAGCGGCTCGAACTGATGATGGCCTCGATGCACGATGTCATTCCGGCCGAAGAACCCGCCGAAGACATCACGGTTGAAGAACCCAAGCTGCAAGAACCCGGAGCCGAGGAACCAACGGCGGAACCTGAGCCTGATGAGGCTCCGGTCGAAGCGGTGGAAAAGCCAGAAGCCCCTGTCGCGCCCAAATCCGGGGACGCTCAGGAAAAAAAGCGCCCGGGCGGGCTGATGTTCTTCCGTCACGCCCGCAATAGCGGAGAGGCCGCGACATGAGCGGACGCGCTGTAGAGAAACGGCCAAGAAGCGGTGTGCTGACAGTGATCTCACTGTTGATGCTCGGGTCAGCTGCGATTCGGCTGGGGTTTGAGGCTGGGCCAGCCCTGGCAAAAGGGGCCGAGCAAGCCGAAGCAAAGCCGAAAGAGACCCAAGCAGAGCTGCCCGGAGCCCGGATATTGCTGACCGAATTGCTGCGGCGCGAAGAGGCGTTGAAAAAGCGCGAAGCCACCGCCATTGATCGGGAAAAGGCGCTGGCCATTGCCGATCAGGCCATCGAGGCCCGCCTGGCCGCCCTGCAGCAGGCAGAAGAGGCGCTGCGTGAGACGCTGGCCATTGCAGAAAAAGCGGCTGAGACAGACCTGACGCGCCTGACGGATGTCTATCAGAACATGAAGCCGAAAGACGCGGCCGCCCTGTTTGAAACGATGGACCCGACCTTTGCCGCCGGATTCCTGTCACGGATGCCGCCCGATGCCGCAGCCGGTGTTTTGGCAGGCCTGAACCCCGAGGCTGCCTATACAATCAGCGTGATTATGGCCGGGCGAAACGCTTCGGCTCCGCAGGAGTAGCCCCCATGATTTTCAACCCTGCATCGGAATTCACCGGAGACCTCTTATGATCGGAATTGTCGGAATTGTCGTTATTTTCGTCATGGTGTTCGGCGGCTATTTGGCGGCTGGTGGGAAAATGACCATCATCATGAAATCCCTGCCGTTCGAGATGATGATGATCGGTGGCGCCGCGGTCGGCGCATTTATGATCAGCAATGACCTGAGCGCCGTGAAGCACACGATCAAGGATATGGCAAAAGTATTCAAAGGGCCGAAGTGGAAGCCCAATGACTACCGTGATCTACTGTGCCTGTTGTTTTCGCTGATCCGCATCGCCAAGGCCAACCCGGTCGAAGTCGAACAACATATTGAAGACCCCGAAAACTCACCTCTGTTTTCGACCTATCCGAAGATTCAGGTGGACAAAGAAGCCGTCGACTTGATCTGCGACACGATGCGGGCTGCCTCTTTGAATTATGACGATCCCCACCAGGTCGAAGAGGTGCTGGAAAAGCGGATGGAGGCGAATTTTCACCACGCGATGCACTCTAGCCACGCGCTACAGACTGTTGCTGACGGCCTGCCCGCACTTGGAATTGTTGCGGCAGTTCTGGGCGTTATCAAAACGATGGGATCGATTGATCAACCCCCAGAAGTGTTGGGAAAGCTGATCGGTGGCGCTTTGGTCGGGACGTTCCTGGGGGTCTTTCTGGCTTATGGGCTGGTCGGCCCATTTGCAGGAAAACTCAAATCCGTGGTGGAAGAAGACAATCATTTCTATCAGTTGATCAAAGAGGTTCTGGTTGCCAACCTGCACAACCACAACCCTGCCATGTGCATCGAAGTCGGCCGGCAGAACACTCCCACCCATAACAGGCCGGGTTTCTCAGAACTTGAAGAGGCCTTGAAAGAGCTAAAGCAGGCAGCGGCATGATCCGATACGCCCTAATGGTTTCAGCGGCGCTTACGGCCGCTGGACAGGCTGGCGCGCGCGACATTTCTGTGCGATCGGGCGAGCATGACGGATATACGCGTCTTGTTGTGCAGGTGCCCCCGGGTACGGAATGGGGTCTGAAGCAAACGAAGAATGGCGCAAGACTCAACGTGGCGCTTCCTGATGCCGAATTTCAAACCGGAGCGGTATTTCAGCGGCTGTCGCAGAACCGTCTGTCTGCGATCTCACAGACCAACCCGGGTGATGCGTTAGAGATGGAATTCGGCTGCGACTGCTTTGCCACCGCATTTCTGCATCAAAACACGATGATCGTAGTGGATATTGCGCCGGGGGCAGCCCTTCCACCGATCAGCAGCGACATTCCACCCCCAACGCTGCCCAAAGCCGCTGTGGTAAACGCCCCGCTGCCCGGGCCACAGGCGCTTGATCCTCTGGTATTGCCGCTTTTGAATCTCAATGCGCAGGTATTTGAGGACCAGCTATCGACGCGATTGTTGCAGGGCGCTGACCGAGATCTGGTTGATCTTGAACTATCTCAGATTGGGCCCAGGAACTCGAATGGCAATCAATCGCTCGACATGCCACCGCGTATGGACCTGAACATCGCAGTTACGTCGGTACTGGACGATCTGGATGGCTTGCTGGGACCATCCATTCCACAACTGGAAAAGAAACCAGCCTGCATTTCCAGCGCCGAGCTAGGTTTTGACAGCTGGTCCGATGAGCGCCTGTTCCCCGAACAGGTGGCAGAGCTGCGCACTGGCCTTTTTCAGGAGTTTGATCACCTTGACAAAGAACGAGCCATGAAGCTTGCCAAGCTCTATGCATATTTCGGCTTCGGTGCCGAGGCGGTTCGCAGCCTTGGCTGGATGGGTGAAGAGACGCCGGAAACGAACCGGATTTCTGCGATTGCCGCTGTTCTGGACGACCGGCCACTGAAAGGGTCAAATCCATTCCGCGACCTACAGCGTTGCGAAAGTGACGCCGCAATCTGGGCCGCTCTGACCGAGGGTAAGCTCGCCGAAGATGCCCAGATAAGGGTTATGGAACATTCCTTTGCGCGACTACCGGATCATCTGCGCCGGCAAGTCGGACCTATGCTGTCCGACATTTTCGTTGCAGCCCAAAAACTTGAAGCCGCGCGGCGCGTCTTGCGGGCTGTTGATCGCATCGAAACCAAACCCAGCCCCGGCGCAACACAGGCCAAGGCCGGTGTTGCAAAGGCTGAAGGCGATCAGGAAAAATCCGAAACCTTGCTGAAAGACGTGGTGGGCAGCTCAGAAGCGGGGCTCGAAGCGCCTCTGGCGCTGGCGCGACTGATTGAACAGCGGTGGGCGGAACGCGGGTCAGCCTCCGCCCGGGAGCTCGAACTTGCCGCATCTTATACGGTCGAATTGCGCCGATCTGAGATCGGCCCACTTATGCAACGGACATATGCGCTGGCGCTGAGTTTGGGCCAAGAGTTCGACCAGTCTTTTGATCTGTTAGAAGATATTCCGAATTCAGCTGAAACGCTGGACCGGGCCGTTCAAGTACTGACTGCGCGCGCTGACGACGATACCTTTTTGCGGCGCATCTTCAACCTGCCCGAACCGATGGCACAATCGCTGACAACCGAAACAGCAATCTCCATTGCCGAAAGGTTGGCATCGCTGGGGTTTGCCCGTCCAACGTTATTTTGGTCCAACCGACCGCAGGACACTATCAGGCGAAAGGACCGAGCCCTTTTGCACGCGCAGGCCGCATTGTTGTCCGGCCAGCCACATAAAGCCTTGCTGGAGTTAGGGGATGAACCCTCGGACAAGGCCATGTCACTGCGGGCGCAGGCCAATCTGGATATAGGTGAGTTTGAAAATGCAGGGCGGGTACTGTTGCAGTTTGACAGGGTGAACGAAGCAGAAAGATTGTTCTGGCTTTCTGATATGGAAGACGTCCCGCAGCCTGCGGTCGACCAAAAATTCGGACAGGTCAGGCGGGCGACTCTGGCATTGGCAGAACCTGTAACCAGGATTGAAGAACAACCATTGGCGGATGCAACTGCCCTGCTTGAAAACAGCGCCAACGCCCGAGAGAATATCGCTCAGCTTCTCGCACTTGTGAGGGCAGACTGAAACGTCTGGGCAAAACTCAGGGTGGCCACTCAGTCAGGGCTGATCTCCTGACGAACCGCGGCATCCAATGCTCTGTTCCAGAGGGAAAACCCCATGAACAGAGCCTGAATTGGTGGGTTTAGTCAGTAAGGCGCCTCGACGTCATTCATCGAGACATAGACCGTTTTCATCTCGCTGAAATGATTGATTGCCAATTTCGAGTTTTCCCGCCCGACCCCAGACATTTTTGACCCACCAAACGGGGCTTCAACCGGTGCGAGGTTGTAAGTGTTGATATAGCAGGTGCCCGCCTCGAACGCGGCCACGATACGATGGGCTCGGGTCAGATCTTTGGTGAACACACCGGCTGCCAGACCGAATTCGGTGTTATTGGCGCGGGCCATCACCTCTTCCTCGGTTTCGAAATCCAACACTGACATAACCGGGCCGAAGATTTCCTCGCGCGCGATGGCCATTTCATCGGTCACATCGGCAAAGACGGCGGGCTGAATGTAGAAACCGTCGCCTTCGATACGCACACCGCCATAGACCAAACGGGCACCTTCTGCCTTGCCTTTTTCAACATAACCCAGAGCGATATTCATCTGGTTTTCGCTAACCATCGGACCGAAATTAACCTCTTCATCCATCGGGTCGCCGATTTTCACATTCGCCAGACGCTGGGACAGGCGATCAAGGAAGGCTTCTTTGATGCCTTTGTGTACAAAAACGCGGGTGCCGTTGGAACAGACCTGACCCGAGGAGTAGAAATTCCCCAAAATGGCGCCAGACACGGCGTTTTCGATATCTGCATCGTCGAACACGATTATGGGGGACTTGCCGCCCAGTTCCATCGTGACATGCTTCATGCCATCGGCTGCTGCGGCATAAACCTTGCGCCCTGTCGGTACCGATCCGGTCAGCGAGACCTTGGCAACACGGGGGTCCGTCACAAGTGATGCGCCCACATCGCCATAACCCTGAATTACGTTATAGACACCCTTTGGTGCCCCGGCCTCGACCAGGATTTCGGCCACTTGCAGAGCAGACAAGGGCGTGGTCTCGGAAGGCTTGAATACCATCGTGTTGCCGCAGGCCAAAGCAGGCGCGCCTTTCCAGCAGGCAATCTGGGTTGGATAGTTCCACGCGCCGATTCCGACGCAAACCCCAAGCGCCTCACGGATCGTATATACGAAATCCCCACCACCCAGCGGGATATGCTCGCCGGTCAGCGAGGCCGCCAGACCTCCGAAATATTCCAACGCATCGGCTCCGCTGGTAGCATCGGCAACCAACGTTTCCTGCAGCGGTTTTCCAGTATCGTGGGTTTCGATGATCGACAGATCACGATTGCGTTCGCGCATGATGTCCGCGGCGCGGCGCAGAACACGGCCCCTTTCGGTCCCAGACATCGCGGCCCAGTCTGCCTGTGCCGATTTTGCACTGTTTAGAGCCTGATCTATGATCTGCGGAGTAGCAGAATGCAGCCGTGCGATCACTTCCCCTGTTGCAGGGTAGATCACGTCTATGGGTGCTCCGGTCGTGTCGTCGACATATTCACCGTTGATGAAATGGCTCGCCTTGGGCTGAAATCTCATTGTGGGGATTCCCTGATCAGAAGCTGTTTCCTCCGCGTTTATATTTTATTGACTCAGCAGTCAATAAAACTGATCCAGAGCGATTTCCTGCCAATTCCAACAGGCCGTGGCTTGAAATTTTCGGTAAATGTTCTATTTATGTTCTACATAGTCAGAGGATCAACCGATGGCCCATTCATTGCGAAACACCGCCCCGCACGGCCCGACAAACGACTATCACCTGCTGCCCGCCACCGATCGGCAGATACGCTATGCCCGCGCCATCGCGGAGCAAACTGCACTTGAGATTCCGGTCGAGGCGCAGCGCGACCGTCAGTCCATGTCTGCCTGGATTTCCAAACACAAACCTGATGATCCCTCGCCATTTGCAAATTACCCGACCGGCAAGCAGGTTGCCTTTGCCGAACGTATCTCGCGCAGCAAACGCCGCCCAATCCCGTCGGAGTGCTTTCGCGACAAACAGATGATGTCGCGTTGGATAGATCAAAACAAATAGACGAAATCAGAGCCTAATCCGGACTATGATTGCGGGCATACAACGCCACCGCCGCCGCGACGAACAGGCCCAGTAGGATATAGCCGGTCACCGCCTCGGCCACGGCCAGGGCGCGGCACAGCCCGGTTGGGGACATATCGCCGTACCCAACGGTGGTGAATGTAACATAAGAAAAATACAGGATATCAGCGGGCCCTTGCGCCCCGATGACGCAATTATCCTGGTACCCGAATGCGCCATAGGCAGCGGCGAACAGGAACGGAACGACCTGAATAAAGGACACACCCATCAAAAACAGAATGCGGCGCGGTGATTTCACCTGAGTCATATAGAACCAGGATTGAGACACCATCCACACAACCAGCCCCACAGAGGCGATCGTACCGATCGTGTCACCTGCAGTGCCCTCGCTCAGACGGGACAGACCGAACCATGCGAGGAAACTGGCAACCACCATTGCGGCTGCCGCCAGCAGCGTTGATTTCCATTCTTCCAAAGTCGTGGGTTTTCGGGACATGGAACCTCCAACGCGCTGAAATCTCCGGGATTATCCGGTGGACTGTCCTGCGTGGCAACCAGATTTCAGCAAATCAGTCTGCGCCCAGATGCTCCTGTCCCCGCTGACGTGCCAGCAGGATCTGTTTTTGACGTTCCCGGAACCGGGTTTTGTCGACCTCAGAGGTTTCCTCTATGCATTGATGGCAGGACACGCCGTGTTCGTATTCGGCACGTTTCACATCCTCGGGAAGGATCGGGCGACGGCAGCCATGGCACAGGTTGTGCGGCCCTTCGACCAGCCCATGCCCAACAGATACGCGGTTGTCGAACACAAAGCATTCGCCCTGCCAGGTGCTGTTCTCGACGGGCATTTCCTCGAGGTATCGCAAGATGCCACCTTTTAGGTGATAGACATCCTCGACCCCCTGACCCAACAGGTAATTGGTGGATTTCTCACACCGGATGCCACCCGTGCAAAACATCGCCACACGCTTATTGTGGAACCGGTCCTTGTTTTCTTCCCACCAGGTGGGGAATTCACGAAAACTGCTTGTTTCAGGGTCTAACGCGCCCTCAAACGTACCGATTGCCACCTCGTAATCATTTCGGGTGTCGATCACCACCACATCATCCGAGCGGATCAGATCATTCCAGTCTTCGGGCTCGACATAATTGCCGACACGGGCGCGCGGATCGATATCCGGTTGGCCCATGGTCACGATCTCTTTTTTCAGGCGTACCTTGATCTTGCCAAATGGCGGTTGGTCAGACGTGGCCTCTTTCCACTCCAGATCAGCACAGCCGGGCAGCGCACGGATATGGGCCAAAACCGCGTCAATGCCAGCGCGGGGTCCGGCAATAGTGCCATTGATCCCTTCCTGTGCCAGCAAGAGCGTCCCTTTGACCGATTGCGCGCGGCACAGCTCAAGCAAGGGCTCACGAAGGGCTTCGTGGTTGGCGAACCGGGTGAAATGATAGAGAGCAGCGATCGTATACATGCGCGCGGTCTAAACCCGCGCGGACAGAGTCGCAAGAGACCGGATTGACGCCCCTTGTCGCGCCCACTACCGATAACGCAACCGAAGGAGGTCCCCATGACCCATGCCCTTATTGTGATCGATGTTCAGAACGATTTCTGTCCCGGCGGTGCGTTGGCGGTTCCCGGCGGAGATGAGATCGTGGCTCCGATCAACGCGATGATGCCAGATTTTGACGCGGTGATCCTGACTCAAGACTGGCACCCTGCGGGGCATTCGTCCTTTGCCAGCAGCCATGCGGGCAAAAACCCCTATGACATGACCGAGATGCCTTATGGGCCTCAGGTTTTGTGGCCAGATCACTGCGTGCAGGGAACAAATGGGGCAGCATTTCATGCGAACCTGCGTACGGATGGCGATCTGATCCTGCGCAAAGGGTTCCGCAGCAACATCGATAGCTATTCGGCGTTCTTTGAGAACGACCAGACCACGCCCACCGGGTTGGAAGGGTATCTGCGCACCCGTGAAATCGAGAGACTGACACTCGTCGGACTGGCCACGGATTTCTGCGTCTACTACTCTGCGGTTGACGCAGCGCGGCTGGGTTTCGACGTGTCAGTTCAGATGAGAGCCTGCCGGGCAATTAATCTGGATGGGTCATTGGCCTCGGCAGAGACCGCGATGAAAGATGCTGGCGTTCGGCTGATTTAAGGGGTTGCCCCCGCAGCCGCCAGATACTTGAGCAGTGCAAAGATAATCACCGCCAACCCCAAAGCAAACCCAACCCGGCCTGGTACAGTTCGGCGCTTTGGTCCGACCGATTCCGCCTGCTGTGGCCTGGGTTTCCACATCGGAACCTCTTTGGGCAACCCGGCGCGCGGCTTGGCGGCTTTTACATCGTTCATGAACTTCAGGAAATCAAACTCGCCGCAATATTCGCCTTTGACTCCCGTCGTCCGGATATTGTGAAACAAGGCTCGCAGAATGCGATCCCTGTCCGCCGTATCCTGTGGACGGTAATATCCATGGGTAATCTCGCTGCGCGTCGAATCCAGACCAAAACCGGCATCATGAAAAATTTTGCGTATTTTGGGTGACGCTGCCCGCAATGCATCGGCTGTTTTCACATTCCGAAACAGCGCACGCACCTTGCGTCCGTTTTGCGCCCCTGACGGGGTCGTCTCCGGATCGTTTTCCCCCGAAGCGATCGTTACAATATCAAAGTCGTACTCGAGAACCATTCACTAACTAAACCTCGACTATCCATCCCCCTCTTTCCACTAACCGGTGAAAAGACCCCACAATATGCTCGCATTGTGACTTGACCTTGTCATTGTCATCAATTTAGCGACTCTTGCCATTCCACGCACCTATTGATCTAACAACGGAAATCGCAGGAGTTCCCAATGGTCGATATTGCGACGCGAGTATACAATCACAAATGGAAGATTGACCCGATTGTCCGGTCTTTAATCGACACAGACTTCTACAAACTGCTGATGTGCCAGTCAGTGTTTCGAAATAAGCCCCAAACGGATGTGGTGTTTTCACTTATTAACCGGTCGAATCACATTCCATTGGCTGAATTGATTGATGAGGGAGAGCTGCGCGAACAGCTGGACCACATTCGGTCACTCAGCCTGAGCCGGGGGGAAAGCACTTGGCTGCGCGGCAATACCTTTTATGGCAAACGTCAGATGTTCCGTTCGGATTTCATGGGGTGGTTCGAGAACCTGCGACTGCCGCCCTACCACCTTGAACGCAAAGGTGATCAGTACGAATTGACCTTTGAAGGCAAATGGCACGAGGTCATGCTGTGGGAAATTCCCGCATTGGCAGTCCTGATGGAGCTGCGATCCCGCTCGGTGCTGAATGCGATGCGGCGGTTCGAGCTACAAATTCTCTATGCTCGTGCGATGACCCGTGTATGGGAGAAAATCGAACACTTACGAGGGATTCAGGGGCTGGGCATCGCCGATTTCGGCACTAGGCGGCGGCATTCCTTTCTATGGCAGGACTGGTGCGTCCAAGCCATGATCGAAGGTCTGGGCCCTGCATTTACCGGCACCTCGAACTGCCTGATCGCCATGCGGCGCGAGGTCGAGGCCATCGGCACCAATGCCCACGAGTTGCCCATGGTTTACTCTGCGCTGGCTGATACTGATGAGAAACTGGCGCAGGCACCCTATGATGTGCTTAGCGATTGGCACGAGGAACATGACGGCAACCTACGGATCATCCTGCCTGATACCTATGGCACCAAGGGTTTTCTGGACGACGCGCCAGATTGGTTGGCGGGATGGACCGGCATCAGAATCGACAGCGGTGATCCGGCAACCGGTGCAGAAACTGCGATCAAATGGTGGCAATCGCGCGGTGAGGATCCCAAACAGAAACGCGTGATCTTTTCTGACGGTCTGGATGTCGGCAAAATCCGCGAACTGCAAAGTCAGTTTGCAGGCCGCACCAAAGTATCCTTCGGCTGGGGCACGCTGCTGACCAATGATTTCAGAGGGCTGGTTCCCGATGACGCGCTGGCACCCTTCTCGTTGGTCTGCAAGGCGGTTTCGGCCAATGGTCGCCCGACGGTCAAACTGTCGGACAACCCGGAAAAAGCGATGGGTCCGGCAGATCAGATTGAGCGCTACAAGCGTGTCTTCGGCGTCGGGGTGCAACAGCCAATCGAGGTCATCGTTTAGGCCCTAACCATGGAACGCAGCTACCGTTTTCACCTGTGAGAACCCGTACAGCGCTTCGAACCCTTTTTCGCGACCATGGCCAGATTTCCCGACACCGCCAAAGGGCAGCTCCACGCCGCCGCCAGCGCCGTAATTGTTGATAAACACCTGCCCCGACCGCAACTTCTTCGCCAGCCGCATCTGCCGCGCGCCATCGCGTGTCCAAATGCTGGCAACCAGCCCGTAATCGGTGGAGTTGGCGATCTGCAGGGCCTCTTCCTCGGTCTCAAAGGGGATCAGCACTTGGACTGGGCCGAAAATCTCATCCTGTGCCAAAACATGATCAGGGGGTACGTCGGCAAACAGGGTCGGTTGCACATAGGCGCCAGACTCGGGTGCGTGGCCAACAATCGGCCCCTGGCCCACGATATTCAGATCTGCGCCTTTGTCGATAAATCCAGTCACGATGTCCTTCTGGCGCGCTGAAATCAGGGGCCCCAGGCGCAAATCTTCGGACGCGGGCCCAACGGTCAACTCGGAATAGGCCGAGGCCATGCGCGATTTGACCTGCTCATACACTCCGCGTTGCACCAGAACGCGGGAGGAGGCCGAACAGGTCTGCCCTGCGTTCTGAACGCCCGCATTCACCAGAAATGGCAGGGCCGCATCCAGATCTGCATCGTCGAACACCAGCTGCGGGGATTTCCCGCCCAGCTCCAGCGTCACTGGCACCACGTTATGCCCAGCGGCCTGTTGCACCAACGCGCCGGTGGCAACGGAGCCGGTGAAGGACACATGCTGAATCCCCGGATGCGCCGACAGCGCCGCCCCGGCCTCGGCCCCCAGCCCCGGAACCACGTTCAAAGCGCCCGCCGGCAACCCGGCCTGCTGCGCCAGATGGGCAAAGGCAAGCGCGGTCAAACAGGCCTCTTCCGCTGGTTTCAGCACACAGGCATTGCCCATCGCCAAAGCCGCCCCGACAGAGCGGCCGATGATCTGCATAGGGTAATTCCACGGCACAATGTGGCCCGTCACACCATGCGGTTCACGCAGGGTATAGACGGTATAGCCATCCAGATAAGGGATCGTTTCGCCCATCACCTTATCCGCCGCGCCTCCGTAAAACTCACAATACCGCGCCAGTGCCACCGCATCGGCGCGCGCCTGTGTCAGGGGTTTGCCGACATCCATCGCCTCCAACGCGGCCAGATCATCGACACGCTCCAGCACCATCTGACCCAACCGGGTCAGAATGCGCCCGCGCTCTAATGCGGATTTGCGGCCCCAGTCCCCATCCAACGCTTTTTGGGCCGCGGCCACGGCTGCGTCGATGTCACCGGCATCTCCGCGCGCGATCCGGCAAAGTTCAGATCCGTCCGAGGGGTTGATCAGCGGCAGATCGGCCTGCGAGGCTGGGCGCTGCCATGCGCCGCCAATCAGGCACAAGCTGGGATCGAACCACAAGGGGTTGGTCATGTCAGGCTCCATTTCGTCTCTAACATTGAAGTTTACGCCACATCCTGACCGATATCCGGCAGGATAGGTGCAGCGGCAATCAGAGTTTGGGTATAAACGTGCTGCGGGTTGGAAAAGACCTGTTCGGTCTTACCCTGTTCAACAATTTGCCCCGCCTGCATCACCAAAACCCGGTCGGTAATGGTGCGCACGACGCTTAGATCGTGGCTGATGAACAGATAAGTCAGATCATAGGCGGCGCAGAGCTCGGCCAGCAGATCAAGGATCTGCGCTCGGACAGAAACATCAAGGGCCGAGACCGCCTCATCAAACAGGATCAGCTCGGGCCGGATGATCAGGGCACGGGCGATGGCAATACGCTGCCTCTGCCCGCCCGAGAATTCGTGAATGTACCGACCCGCGTCATCGGGGCTGAGACCTACGGCTGTCAGAATCTCGGCGATCCGATCCTGCCGCTCGGACCCGGTTGGGGGATGTTCGAGCAGGTGAAACGGCTCGGTGATCAGGCGCGTGACCCGGTGTCGGGGGTTGAAGCTGCCATAGGGGTCCTGGAACACAACCTGCATCTTACGCCGGACGGCCAGATTGGGTTTGTGCCCCGTGAATACTGGCTGCCCGTCCAGCAGAATCTGGCCGCTCTGCACCTCTTCCAGCCCCAGGACAGCCCGTGTTAGGGTCGATTTTCCGCACCCGGACTCTCCGACCAGGCCTAAGCGCTCGCCTTTGTTCAGTGTAAAGCTGACCCCAGCCACAGCCCTGTGGTGTCGCGGCGCATCAAACAAGCCCTTTCGGGGCAAACGGTAATCCCGGACCACCTGTGCAACCTCAAGCAAAGGCTGTGTCGGTTTGGGTTCCGGCAGGTTGACCTGATGGCCCGAAGCCCGGAACAGCATGCGTGTATAAGGGTGCTGCATGTTCCGCAGCAAGGGTTCGGTGGCGCCGGCCTCGACGACTTCGCCATAGCGCATGACGATGATCCGGTCGGCCATATCGGCCACAACCGCCAGATCATGGGTGATCATTAGCAATCCCATGTCGTATTCGCGCACCAACCCCGTGAGCAGGTCTAGAATCTGCGCCTGCGTAGTGACGTCCAGCGCCGTCGTAGGTTCGTCCGCGATCAGCAACCTTGGGCGCAACGCGATGGCCATGGCGATCACCACGCGCTGACGCTGACCACCGGACAGCTCATGCGGATACCTGGACAGAGGGAACCTTTCGGGCGGAAGGCCGACGCGCGTCAGCACTTCTTCGGCACGGGACCGGGCCTGTGCAGTAGGCATGGCCTTGTGGATCAGGATTGTCTCCATCACCTGATCCCCGATGGTTTTGACCGGGTTGAGCGCAGTCATGGGTTCCTGAAACACCATCCCGACCGAGGCGCCGCGCAGAGCGCACATCTCATCCTCGGAACAGTTCAGCAGGTCCAGCCCGTCCAACCGGATCGCGCCCGCGGCATCCGCACCGTTTGGCAGCAGTTGCATCACCGCCAACGCCGTCATGGACTTGCCCGAACCGCTTTCACCGGTGACGGCGACGATCTCACCCGACGCAACAGACAGGCTGACCTGTTTGAGGATGTCCATGCCATGAATCGACAGGTTGAGATTTTCGATTTCCAGCAAGCTCATGCGCGCGCCACCCGTATTTGGGGGTCCAGCCAATCCCGCAAACCGTCGCCCAGCAGGTTCAGCCCCAAAACAGTGACAATGATTGCAAGCCCCGGAATCAGAGCCAAATGCGGGGCAAAACTGACCATCGTCTGCGCATCTGCCAACATCCGGCCCCAACTGGGCGTAGGCGGTTGCGCACCCAACCCGACATAGGACAGGCCTGCCTCGGCAAGAATGCCAAGGCTGAACTGGATGGTGCCCTGTACGATCAGCAAGTTCGCCACATTCGGCAGGATATGTTCCGCCGATATCCGCGCCGCGCCCTTGCCCGAGACCCGGGCGGCCAGGATGAACTCTCGCTCCCACAGGGACAGCGCAGCGCCACGGGTGATACGGGCAAAGACCGGAATGTTGAAGATACCGATGGCAATGATGGCGTTGACCGCCCCGGCACCGAAAACGGCAGTGATCAGGATGGCGATGACCAACGACGGGAAAGCAAAAACCAGATCGTTGCCGCGCATGATCACCTCATCCAGCCACGTGCCTTTGCGCGCCGCTGCCGCCAGACCAAGTGGCACGCCCAATGTCATGCCGATCCCCACCGCCACCAAGGCCACAGCGATTGAAGTGCGCGCACCCACCATGATCATTGAGAACATGTCCCGTCCAAAATGATCGGTGCCGAACCAGTGCTGCGCATTGGGTGGTTGCAGCTTGGCGGGAATATTCAGCGCGGCGTGCGCATAGGGCGTCCAGACAAAGGAAAGTGCGGCCGCCAAGACCACCAGCGAGGAGAGCACTGCACCAAGGATGAGGTTGCGGCTCATGTCCTGCTCCTCAGACGGGGGTCAACGGCGGCATAGGCGAGATCAACCAGAAAATTCACCGTGATCACTGCAAAAACCAGTAGCATGACCACGGATTCCACCACGATCAGATCGCGGGCCGAGATCGCTTGAAACACCAGCCGCCCGAGGCCGGGCAGGTAAAACACCTGTTCGATAATGATGGACCCGGCCAGAAGAAAGGAAAACTGCAGCCCGATGATAGTCAGCACCGGGATCAGCGCATTGCGCACCCCGTGACGCCACAGCGCCTGTCGGCGGGACAGGCCCTTGGCCCGTGCGGTGCGCATGAAATCCTCACCCAGAATATCCAGCAGGGCCGACCGCATGACCCTTGCAAGAATCGCCGCCTGTGGCAGGGCCAGCGCTATGGCTGGCAGGGTCAGCGAGTGTAGACCGGTCCAAAACCCGTCGTCCCAGCCTGCGAACCCTCCAGCGTTGAACCAGCGCAGATTGATGGCAAAGACCAGCACCAGCATCATGGCGAACCAGAAATTGGGCACGGCGATGCCGAGCTGTGTGGCCCCCATGACCGCCACATCGCCGGGCCGCCCCCGGCGCGCAGCAGCGTACATCCCGGCGGGAAAGGCGATCAGGGTTGAAAGGGTCAGTGCATAAAGCGCCAGCGGCAGCGACACCCAAAGTCGGTCCGCAATCATCTGAGACACCGGCGTGCGATAGGTGTATGAAGTGCCGAAATCCCCGACCAGCATTCCGCTGACCCAGTTGAAATAGCGCTGCGGTTTGGACACATCCAACCCCAGCTCGGCCCGCAGCGCGGCCAGCGTGTCCGCCTGCGCGTTGACGCCAAGCATGAAGGATGCCGGATCGCCCGGCGCGACCTCGATCACTGCAAAAATGACCACCGAGGCGATAGCCAGGCTGATCACCAGCGAAATCAGACGTTTGAGGGCATAGCGTAGCATTACAAACAGGTTACGGGTGCGAGCGGCGCCTACGCAACAGCTACTTGTAGGACTGCTGCTCTTGCCGGACCAGATCAGTCGCGCAGGTCGAAAGCTTCGCCGCGGGTGCGCTGTCCACCAGCGTTTCCAGATTTGTCTCGGTCCGGGCCAGTGCCGCCCGACGAAGGACCATCAGGCGCGCGCGAGGACTGTCCAGAAACTGCTCCTGCGGGATGAGCGTTTCCAGCGGGCTGTCGATGCGGATGACCTCGAAATAGCCGCCAAACAGGGCAAGGAAGGCAAAGGCGCAGTTTGGTGCCTCGGCCCCGCATTGGTCAGAACAGAGCTGCGCGATGGGGCGGGTCGACTGGGATGTCATCAACCAGTTTTCCACCGCCGGGCGCCAGCTATTGTCCACAGACAGATCGCCATATCCCAGCCCCAGGGCCAGCAACCCCGCCATGCCCAGCGCCTGATCGGAATTCATGTCAACTGGATCAGGCTGAATGTGGCGCAGCGCTGCCAGACCGTCGCCGCGCGGCTCGGGATCGACCGTCAGATAACTCAGATAAGGTTTGAGGTCCTGCATCAGCTGCCCATCCGCCAACAGATCGCCGCGCATTTCTGGATCGCCATAGAGCGCCACAATTCGCGTCGGGTAGTCCGTAGCTTGATGTTCTCCCAACGCATTGAGCTGTGCAATCAGCTTCGGGTCTGGTGTGGGGCGTTTGGCATCCAACAGCGCTTGGGCAAGCTCATTTCCACCTTTCGCCTCGACCAACAGCCAGGATCGGCCAAAGGCCGTCAGGTCTTTTTGACGAAACAGCTTGCGCGAACCCTTTCGGCCCAGCGATTGGCGGAACGGAGATGGTCCAAGATCGGCGGTTTCAATTCGCCCCAACAGCAGACGAGCCTGCGCGTTGCCATCAGCCGCCAGATCCGCCAGCAGTGGCAGAGCGCGTTCATCATCGCCCTCCAGCCACAGTGTCACCGCCTGTTCAAGCGGCGTATCCCCTTTGGCGACCGGCGCAATCACGGCTAAAACCGCAATCATCAACGCAACGAGGGTTGATCTTCTCATGCGCCGGTCTCCTCTCTGGAACTGGTCTTATTCCGCCCAACTGATGGCGGTCAGGTCGATGGCCGCTGTGGGTGCGTTTTCCCAAAGTCCCTGAACGCCAGCCTTGGCAACGCCAAGCTTGGCCAGCTGGAACAGATACCCGTTGACGTAATCATTTGCGATCAGACGCTGCGCTTCGCCCAACAGGCGGGTACGCTCATCAGGGTCGGTGGTGGCGTTCAACGTCTCCATCAGCGTCTGAAAGTCGATGCTGTCATACTGGAAATAATAGTCGGGCCGCGCATAGATGCCGATATCCATCGGCTCGGTATGGCTGACGATAGTCAGACCAAAATCCTTGCCCTTGAACACCGATTCCAGCCACTGCGCCCATTCGACATTGATGATTTCAGCCTCAATCCCGACCTCGGCCAGTTGTGCGGCGATGATCTCGCCTCCGCGGCGAGCGTAAGAAGGCGGCGGCAGGTGCAGAGTGGTCTTGAACCCTTCGGCATAGCCCGCATCGGCCAGCAACTGCGCGGCCTTCTTGGGGTCATACGCCGAATTGCCGGTCAGATCGACATAGGCGGGGTTGTGCGGGGCAAAATGCGTTCCGATGGGCGTGCCATAGCCGAACATCGCGCCGTCAATAATTGCCTGACGGTCGATGGCATGGGCCAGCGCCTGCCGCACCCGGATGTCGTCAAAGGGCGGCTGCTTGTTGTTGGTGGACAGAATCGTCTCACCCTCGGTCGAGCCGACAAGCACCTGAAAGCGCGGATCAGCCTCGAACTGCGGCATGTTCTCAGGCGCCGGGAAAATGTCGAACACATCAACATCCTCGGCCATCATGGCGGCAAAGGCGGCGGTCGGGTCCGAGATGAACTTGAATGTAGCAGACTCTAACGCAGGCTGATCACCCCAATAGTCGGGGTTTCGCGTCAGCGTGATGCTGTCCCCCTGCACCCAGTCCCCAAAGGCAAACGCGCCGGTGCCGACCGGGTTGGTCTTGATCGCCTCTATGCTTTCGGGGGCGACAATCACCGCATCCCCCCAGGCCATATTGAACAGGAAATTCCCGTTTGGTCCTGACAGGGTGACCCTGACGGTCAACGGATCCACGACCTCAACGCTTTCGATCCCGGCAAACAGGGCCTTTTGTGCATTGGCGCTGTCTTCAGCGCGGGCCCGGTCAAGGCTGAATTTGACGTCCTCGGCATCCATGGTGGTGCCATCGTGGAAGCTCACACCATCGCGCAGCTTAAAGGTATAGACGGTGCCGTCGTCTGATATCTCCCAGCTTTCCGCCAGCCCGGGCACGACCGATCCGTCGCCCATGAACCGGGTCAGACCTTCGAAGATATTGGTATAGACAACCGAATCGATGGCCTGTGCCGCAGCGCTGGTCGGGTCCAGATGCGGCGGCTCAAGCTGCATTGCGATGGTGATGTCGGATTTGGCCAGGGCTTGGGTGGCTATCAAACTGGCTCCAATCGCCAGCGCCGATGCAAAAGACCGAAACATCTGCTTTGTCATATCGTTGTCTCCCCACTGAAACTGCGTGGTCCTGCATGTCGCGGACCGGTCTGCGGACCAATGTCCCTTTAAACCTTAGGTCAATCAAGGAAATGTTCGCGCAACCGGGCTATCTTTGGCCCGGTCCAATCTGCTATGCCGCACCGCAACATGAACCGCGAGGAGCGAGCATGAGCGCCACCGCCCGCAAAAGAGCCCCGAATGCCGTGGATATTCGCGCCCGAAAAGGTGGCGAGCCACTGGTCAGTCTGACCGCATATACAACTCCGATGGCCCGACTGATGGATGATCATTGCGACTTTGTTCTGGTCGGTGACAGTGTCGGCATGGTGCTACACGGGTTGGAATCCACCCTTGGCGTGACGATGGAGATGATGATCCTGCATGGTCAGGCTGTTGCTCGCGGGCTGGACAAGGCGATGATGGTCATCGACATGCCCTTTGCCAGTTACGAGGAAAGCCCCTCACAGGCGTTCCGCAATGCCGCCCGCCTGATGGCGGAAACCGGTGCCGGTGCGATCAAGCTAGAGGGCGGGGTCGAAATGGCCGAAACCATCCGCTTTCTGGTCAAGCGCGGCATCCCGGTGATGGCGCATATCGGCCTGACCCCACAGTCGATCAACACGCTAGGTGGATATAAGGTGCAGGGCCGTGATGTTCAGGCACAGACGGTACTGGCCGATGCCCATGCCGTGGCTGATGCAGGCGCCTTTTCCCTTGTGTTAGAGAAGGTCCCGCAGGGTCTAGCCAACCAAATCACTGCCGAGGTCGCCATCCCTACTATCGGCATTGGCGCGTCCGCCGAATGTGACGGGCAAATACTTGTGGTGGACGACATGGTCGGCTTTTTCACCGCTTTCAAACCGAAATTCGTCAAACGCTATGCCGAACTGGGGCCATTGGCCGAGGCCGCCATCGCCGAATACGCCGCCGAAGTGCGCGCGCGCAGTTTCCCGGCCGCAGAACATGTGTTTGCCGATGAGGCCCCGTCAAAAAGGGCCAAGACGTGACAGCCCCGATATTGCGGTCCTTGGCCGAGCTGCGCGCCAAGACAAGCCTCTGGCGCCGCGAGGGGCAGTCAATCGGCGTCGTCCCAACCATGGGCGCGTTGCATCCAGGGCATCTGTCTTTGGTTGAGGCGGCCAAAAATGGCACCGACCGAGTTATCGTGACGATTTTCGTGAACCCAAAGCAGTTTAACAACCCCGAGGATCTGGCCAATTATCCGCGCACCGAAATCGAAGATGCTCAGAAACTGGCCCCCTATGGCGTTGATGCAATTTATGTGCCGGACCCGGACGAGATCTACCCGCAAGGCTTTGCCACCACCGTATCTGTAACTGGCCTGACCAATGTGATGGAGGGCGAATTCCGCCCTGGCCATTTCGATGGCGTCGCCACTGTGGTCGCCAAACTGTTCCTGCAAACCCAGGCAGACAGAGCCTATTTTGGGGAAAAAGACTATCAACAGCTGCTGGTCGTGCGCCGCATGGCGCGCGATCTGGTTATCCCGGTCGAAGTGATCGGCTGCCCCACGGTGCGTGAACCCTCGGGTCTGGCCATGTCCTCGCGCAATCAGCGCCTCTCGCCCGAGGGGGTGGAGATTGCAGCGCACAAACACCGCATCATGCTGGATCTGGCCAACGCGCTAAAGAACGGCGCCCCGTTCGACACACTGGCAGCACAGGCCAGTACCGATCTTTTGGCCGCAGGTTTTACACAAGTGGAATATATCCAACTGCGCTGTGCGGAATCTCTGAACCCGCTGACACATGCCGACCGACCCGCCCGCCTGTTTGCCGCGGCCTGGGCGGATGGAGTGCGTCTAATCGACAATATTCCCGTCTGAACACTCTGGTACGCAACCGACTGTTTGCGCTAAAGTCTCGCAAAACCAAATGCGAAGGGGGGCGCAGGCGTGACCTATATTCTTGCCATTGATCAGGGCACCACATCATCACGGGCCATTCTGTTCGACGCGGACATGCAACGGGCAGGCACCGCGCAGCATGAATTCACGCAGCATTTCCCACAAGAAGGCTGGGTCGAACACGATCCCGAGGAAATCTGGGACAGCGTCCTACGTGTCTGCCGCGAGGTGATGCAGAGCGTTGGCGCAACCCCCGATCAGATTGCCGGTATCGGCATCACCAACCAGCGTGAAACGACCGTGGTCTGGGATAAACAGACCGGCGAGCCTATCCACAACGCAATCGTCTGGCAGGATCGACGCACCGCCGATATCTGCGCCCGCTACAAGCAGGCCGGTTGCGAGGATGACGTGACCCAGCAGACCGGGCTGTTGCTGGACCCGTATTTTTCGGGCACCAAAGTAAAATGGCTACTGGATAATGTCCCCGGCGCCCGCGACCGCGCTGAGGCAGGCGATCTACTGTTCGGCACCATCGACAGTTTCCTGATCTGGCGCCTGACCGAAGGCCGCAACCATGTGACAGACGCCACCAACGCTGCCCGCACACTGCTGTTCGACATCCACAAAGGCTGTTGGAGCACCGAGATCTGCGATCTGTTGGATGTGCCCATGTCCATGCTGCCCGAGGTACAGGATTGCGCCTCGGATTTCGGAAAAACGACTCTGATTGGGGGAAATATCCCGATTTTGGGTGTTGCGGGCGATCAGCAGGCCGCGACCATCGGGCAGGCCTGTTTTCAGCCCGGCATGATGAAATCGACCTATGGGACAGGCTGTTTTGCGCTGTTGAATACCGGGCCACAGCCGGTCGCTTCGAAGAACCGCCTGCTGACGACGATCGCCTATCAGTTGGACGGACAAAGAACCTATGCCCTTGAGGGTTCGATTTTTGTCGCAGGGGCAGCAGTCCAATGGCTGCGCGATGCGCTGCAGATCATCGAAACCGCCCCGGAAAGCGGCGAGCTGGCGCAGCAGGCCGACCCCAACCAGCATGTTGTGCTGGTGCCCGCATTTACCGGATTGGGCGCGCCTTATTGGAAACCAGATTGTCGGGGCGCGGTCTTTGGCCTGACCCGCAATTCCGGGCGGGCAGAATTTGCCAAGGCAACACTGGAAAGCATCGCCTATCAGACCCGAGACCTTTGGCACGCCATGCAAGGCGACTGGGGCGCAGATACCGATGTCATCTTACGCGTCGACGGCGGTGCCAGCGCATCCGATTGGGCGATGCAAGGCCTGTCGGATTACCTCGGCGCCGAGGTCGACCGACCCGTGATGCAGGAAACCACCGCTCTGGGCGCGGCCTGGCTGGCCGGTATGCGCGCGGGCATCTACCCTGATCAACAGGAATTCGCGGAAACCTGGGCGCTGGATCGTCGGTTTGAACCCAAACTATCCGCAGAGGAACGCGACGCCGCCTATGACCGCTGGCAACGCGCTGTTCAGGCGGCCATGGCGTTCTGATCGCAGCCGCATTTGGGCTCTGCTTTGTTCAAAGTTGGGTTCTTATGGGGCCACCTGTGCGAACGGTGAATTTCTACGGCAAGTCAGTGCTGCGAGTAAGGCTGTTGGTCAATGTCGGTAGAGCGGACTTAGTCGTCATTCGGCTTTTTTGATTTGGTCTTCGAGCTCTTGCAAAAACTCGTCTCGTTCTTCACTAGAGAACTCGCCCAAATTATAGTGTAACCATCCCCAACATGACGGAATGGCATATCTTAGTGTCGAAGGATATTCAGGCGGGCGAACCAAACCCAAAACAACGTTGGCGTTAGTAACAAAGCCGTAAATATCAAATGCTTCCGGCTCTGCACCTAGCTCCTCACCTGTCGACTCCTTGTCCAAGCATGTTCTAACGGAAAACTGTTCCGCACCAACTCCATACAAGTATTGAGCATCGGAATACCTCGCATTCCAGCACAGCTCATAGTCGGAAGATTCAATTTCAAATGTCTTGACGTTGGCTGTGACCAGCAAAATCTCCTGCGAGAAAATGTCATCGTAAGCAAAATTCGGATCAGGACTGCAGGCCAACGCAACTGAGCCTAAAGACAAGGTAAACAAGAGGAAGCTTCGAAACCAAACAATCATTCAATAGGGTGTAGCAGTTGTTTTAGCCCTCGAAAAGTTTGATGTTAGGTTTGAAGCTCTGTCGCTTTGGGCTCAAACCTGACATCTGCCGTATCTGTAGCCCCGGTAGCCTGATTGAGAACGCGAGGATCAAATCCATCTGACAACCGATAATCGAGCGCCTTTAGCTGTGATCTTTCAGCAAGCGTTGCTTTTGCCGTGACCAGTCGCGCTTGGCCTGGGTTTCGCGCTTGTCGTGGTTTTTCTTACCCTTGGCGATGCCGATCTTAATCTTGGCCAGGCCCTTGTGGTTGAAATACAGGACCAGCGGCACAAGCGTCATGCCTTTGCGTTGGGTCGCGTTCCACAGATTTGACAGCTCTTTGCGCGACACCAACAGCTTACGGCGACGACGTTCTTCGTGTTTGAAGACCTTGGCCTGTTCGTAAGGGGCGACATAGCTGTTGACCAACCACAGCTCTCCGTCATCAACCGTGGCATAGCTTTCGGCGATGTTCGACCCGCCTGCCCGCAGGGATTTGACCTCGGACCCGTGCAGAATGATGCCGCACTCTATATCCTCTTCGATCGCGTAATCGAAGCGGGCGCGCCGGTTTTCGGCGATAACTTTGTAATTCGGGTCTGTCTTCTGCTTGGCCATGACGGGTTGATTTATGCCCCTTGGGCGGACCTTGCAAGCAGGTGCATCAGGATTTGGCCGAGATAATCAGATCGGGGCCGAAAATCGTGTCGGCGTGGTTGTGCAGATAGATTTTCAGCCAAGGCGTAAACCGGTCAGGATGGCGCTGCACCTCGGCCAGCAGATCGTGGTAGTCGATCCAGCGGATATCCATCACTTCCTCGGGGTTCGGCTCGATCTTCAGTGGTCCTCGAACATGGGCCAGGAATACGTCTACCACCTCATGCTCGATCAGCGAATTGCCGACATCGGCGTGATATTCCAAACGGTGACGATATTCGGGGTACAACCCGGTGATCCCCAGTTCCTCGCGCAGGCGGCGGACGGCACAGACCGAGGGCATTTCACCCCAGTCAGGATGGGTACAACAGGTATTCGCCCACAGGCCGGGCGTGTGGTATTTGCCCATCGCCCGGCGCTGCAGCAAAATCTCGGTGCCGCGCACAACAAAGACCGACACCGCTTTGTGCCGCAGACCCTTTTCATGGGCTTCAAGCTTTTCAACGGGGGTCAATTCACCATCAACCCAGGCCGGGATCATGATTCCCATTTGTCGTCTCCTGCTGCCGATCCGCCTGTGCGACCGGGAATTCCGGAATAGCTTTGGCCTGATAGGCTTGGCTGTGGTGCAAAGCGGGCAATGCACCACGCGATTCCAAACTGGCGTCTATTGATCCGGTTATCAACCGCACGAAAGGCCGCAGGGGCTGCGGCCTTTTCTGGTCTTACCGATTGCGTGGTTTCCCAGGTTATTCGCCCGAAACACTGACGATATAGGCGTAAACGTCCTCAGCGCCCTTTTTCAGCTTGAAGGTCATTTTGGACTTGGCCGAGGTCTGATCCAGATAGGATTGCAGGAAGGCTTTGGGGTCCTGGGCATATTCGACAAAGGTTGCCTCGTCCCAGACCAAGCCGTTTTCACCGGCTTCGACAATGCTGTCACCGTATTTGAACCCTTCGACCGTCCCAGCAGTACGGCCTGCAACCCCATAGAGGTTCGGGCCGGTTTTTCCGCCCTTTACGATCACCTCGCCATCGGGATCAGCAATCAGATGGCAGGATTTGCATTTGTTGAAGGCTTTCTTGCCAGCTTCGGTGTCACCTTCAGCATAGACTGGAAGGGCCAGTAGGCCGGCAATTGCGGTCGCGAGGATACGATTCATAACTTTTGCTCCGATACGAATTGGCTGCACAGAAAGGACCTCTGGCGCAGCAGAGAGTCAACGCGCAGATTGCCGCGCGATGGCACTGTGTCACAGCCGGGATCGGGTCGTCCTTAACTTAAGTCATGTACGTCTGCCCAACAGGGCAGAAGATCGCCTGCACTGGGTGACGCCAGATAAATCGCACGGGCGATCGCCCGCGACAGGCAAACCGAGGCTGCATGCGCGATCATAGGCAGCACGCTTGGGTCAACAGCTTGACCGGAAGTGCTGATGCCGAAAACCAGATCACCATCTTGTGAAGTATGCGCAGGCACAATCGCGCGAGCGATGCCATCATGAGCTGTCACCGCCAGGCGGTGGCACTGTGTCTTGGTTAACGCGGCATCAGTTGCGACAATTGCAATGGCCGTGTTGGCCCGGTCTGGGTCAACCTGCCCCATAGCTAGAGCTTTGCGGCTTTGCTGAATCTGTGCTTGACCCGATGAGAGGTCTGGCCCCAGGCCGCCAAATTCGTTGTCGATCTCGAATGGCGCCGCCCAAAAGTGGCGATCCCCAGGTGTCGTGACGCTGCCGACCGGATTGGCTGCCACAAGCGCGCCTACAGTGATGCCGTCGTCCAGAACCAACGATGCAGAACCCAGGCCACCTTTTTGCATAGCCGCCAATGCGCCGGTTCCTGCCCCGACTGAACCGAGCGCAAAACGTTCTGCGGCAGCGTGGTAGGCTGCCTTTCCGAGAGCGCGGTATGGATTCTCGGACCAAGTTTTATCGCCGCCATTGAGTAAATCGAACAGAATTGCTCCCGGCACGATGGGCACAATCGCATTCCCGACAGCAAAGCCGCGCCCGTCGGCCCGCAAACCATCCGTAACCCCTGAGCAGGCGTCCAACCCGAAAGCCGAGCCGCCAGACAGCACGATCGCATCGATTTGATCAACGGTTTTGTCCGGTGCCAACAAGTCAGTTTCACGCGTGCCCGGCGCGCCCCCCATTACATGGACAGAAGCAACAAAGGGTTTGTCCACCGTCAGAACAGTTGTGCCCGATTTCAACGCCTCGTCCTGCGCGTTGCCGACCTTCAGCCCTGGGACATCGGTTATAAGGTTTTTGGATCCGGGAGTCATCGAAACCTCTGACGTTGGGCAGGGAAGCGCGCCTCGGCGCGCTGCCTCTGGCGGAGATATTTTGAGCCAAATGAAGTCCGGATCAAATGCATCGGCCCCCGTCCACTTCGAGCGTGGTGCCCGTAATCATACTGGCTTCATCCGAGCACAGAAAGCAGGCGGCGTTGGCCATGTCTTCGGGAGTCGAGAAGCGACCCAATGGGATGGTCGACAGGAATTTGGCGCGAATCTCGGGGGTGTCTTCGCCCATGAAGGATTTCAGCAATGGGGTTTCGCCCGCAACGGGGCAGATCGCGTTGACACGCACGCCGGACGGCGCGAGTTCCACCGCCATGGTTTTGGTTGCGGTGATCATCCAACCCTTGGACGCGTTATACCAGTTCAGGTTGGGGCGCGGGGACAGCCCGGCGGTTGAGGCGACGTTCAAGATCGCCCCGGTTCCGCGTGCCTTCATCATCGGCACAAAGGCGCGGGCGGTCAGATAGACGGATTTCATGTTCACGTTGAAGACACGGTCGAAATCCTCTTCGGAGACGTCTTCTAGCGGTGTAGGCAGATGGGTCACTCCGGCATTGTTGACCAGGATGTCGAGCCTGCCAAAGGCGTCGTGGGCGGTGTCCGCCATTTCCTGAACCGATGCCGTGCTGGCCACATCAACCTGCTGCGCGATGGCCTGCGCGCCCAGCGTTTCTGCCATTTCGCGGGCCGCAGCGCCGTTGATATCCGCGATCATAACGCGTGCGCCCTCTGCATTGAACTTCTGCGCGATACCGGCCCCGAACCCGGACGCGCCGCCTGTTACGATTGCGGTTTTTCCCTCCAACCTCATGGCTTTGCCTCCTTGTCGCCTGTCAGGGCAGAGTAGCAAGGCGCAAAGAAGTTACCAGATCAATCTTCGTCGACCCTGCCGCGCAGAGATTTGACATCCGAACGGGCCTTTTTGGCGGCCAATCGACGTTTGACCGAGCCATAGGTGGGCTTGGTGGCGATACGCCGTTTGGGTTTGACCAGCGCGCGGGTGATCAGTTCGGCCAATCGCACCCGCGCAATCTCGCGGTTGCGGGCCTGGCTACGCGTTTCCTCGCACTGGATGATGATCGCGCCCTCTTTGGTCCAGCGCCGCCCAGCCAACCGTTTCAGCCGCGCCTTGACCGGATCAGGCAGTGAGGGCGAGCGCGCCGCTTCGAACCGCAACTCGACTGCTGTCGAAACCTTGTTCACGTTCTGCCCGCCAGGGCCGGAAGAGCGCACAAAGCTTTCGGTCATTTCCCAGTCTTGCAGGGTGATATCGTCATTGATCCGCAACATGGGGCGGACCTTACAAGTGCTGTGCGGAAACAAAAAGGGCCGCCCTAGCAGGACGGCCCTTCGAAAGTTCAGGAGGTTGGGTCGGTTAGATCAATCGACCAGCCGGAGCGAGCGCTCCGCCAAGGGCTGCCCTAACGGGCGATCCCCCCGGTTGTTCCAACACCTCTCTCCAATCTCTTTCTCGACACTGGATCACCTCCTTTTCTATCTGTTGCGGTTAACTAGGATGGTGACACAAGCTGTGCCATTCTCAAAGCGTTTTTTACACGGGCTGCGCGGTCAGGCGCGCAACGATCACCTTGAAGGGGATCAGCGCCACCAGCGCCAACGACAACTTTACCAGCCAGTCGGCAAAGGCCAGCGTGACCCACAGGGGTGCCATCGGGCCAGACAGCATGAAGGGAACAGGCTCCCACGCCCAGCTGATCGCAGCGTCGGCATTGGCGCCGAAGATCGCGATCGAAGCGGAAAAGGCGATAGTGAAGAACAATGCTGTATCCAGCGCCGAACCCACTAGGGTCGAGACCAGCGGTGCGCGCCACCAGCGACCCCCGCGCATTGCATTGAACACGGTGACATCGGTCAGCTGGGCGATCAGGAAAGCAGTGCCAGAGGCAACAGCGATCCGCAGCGGCACAGCGGCATAGGTGAACCCGTCGCCCTGCAGCATGATCTGGCTGCCGATCAGCGAGCAGACGATGCCGGTGACGAACCCGGCCAACACGACCTTGCGGGCGGTGGCCACGCCATAGACGCGGTTCATGATGTCGGTGACCAGAAAGGCCAGCGGATAGGTGAAAGCACCCCAAGTCAACAGCCCGTCAAGGATCAGGAACTGGACCAGAATGTTCGAAGCCACAACGATGGTGGCCATGGCAAGAATGCCGGGAATAAAAGCGCGTTGCATGTTTTGATGCCCGTTTTGACAAGGTAGCGGCGACTTGGCCAAGGGACCGTCCCAAGGCAAGCCGTGCGTTTAGACCTTTGTTTCGAGCCTGTCAATCGGGCAGCAGATATTCCACCAGTTCCGTCCGCTGAAGGGCCAGAAAATTGTCATCCGAAATCATCGTAACCCGCAACCTTCCCTGATCGTCACGCCAGACCGACAGGCCTTCGAGGTTGTCATGCGTCCCGCGCGCGGTTTGCAGCAAGATCTCTTCGGATTGCGGAGTGTCACCATTCAGTTCCCAACGCCTGAGCTGCGACCGAAAGCCTGTCAGGGACACCGATCGTTCCAGCACATAGAACCGCCCGTCGGGGCCGAAATCCGCGGCTACTGGCAGGAACTTGCCTCGTTGCGGCAGGACAAAAGGTGTCGACCACGACAGACCATCCCAACGATATACCGGTATGTCCCCCGATACGGTACGGCTCTTTTCGGTCAGGGTGTACAGCCGCCCAAGCCTGTCAATGGCCAGTGCCTCGAACGAGCCGTTATGGTCAAGAACCTCAAAGGCTTTGGGGCGTGGCAGAACCTGCGCCGGGCCGGTTGGATCGGAATAATAAGCCACCCGGTGCACACCCTCGAATGAGATATAGACCCCACCGTCAGGGGCGATTACCAGGCCTTCGGAATCGCCCGCGGTGCCCACCAGAACCTTGCCGGTGCTGGACAGGATGGGCCAGTGCCGCTGGATCTCGATACCAGTAATCTCATCTTCGTTTCGATCAATACGAGCGTCCAACATCGTTGCACGATCACTCAGCGCGATCATGCGGGTGCCACCGTCAAAGATGTGAATTCCGGAATATCCGCCGAACCAATCCGCCTGATGTCGCCATGCAAAATTGTTCAGCAAAGCGGCAGGCTTTACCCCCTCCGCCCAGACCATACCTGTAAGCAGCAGCGCCGCGATCAGTTGGATTGCAAGACGTTTGTGCATTGCTTGGGCAGATCGGCCAGCCGGTATTCGCGTCGCTTCTTGGGTGCAGGCGCGTTTGGATCGGGCGGTGGCGGGTTGAGGATGTTGTTCACCCATTGCTGTGCTTCGGCGCAACCATCACCCTTGGGCGGCGGATCCTGATTCACGCAGCCGCTTGATCCTCTTGGACAGGCCAACCGCACGTGGAAATGATAGTGATGGCCCCACCACGGCCGGATTTTACGCAGGTAAGCGCGGTTTCCCTTTTCGTCATTGCACATCTGCACCTTGGCACCGGGAAAGACGAATATCCGAGCCACGCGCTTGTCTTTTGCGGCCTCACGCAGCACTGCGTGATGCTGTTTGGTCCAGCTGCCGTTGACGAAGGCACCGTTCGAGCGGCGCAGGGAAATCGAAGAGATATTCTCGCGCGCCTTGCGGGAAAGACGCATGTTGTCACCGGGCAGCATCCAGATATCGATGTCCAGACCCAGCTGATGGCTGCGGTGGCCCGATGTCATCGGCCCGCCGCGCGGCTGGCTGATATCGCCGATATAGAGACCATTCCATCCTGACTGCTTGGCGGCAAACCGGCTGAGGTCCTGCACATAGTCAATCGCCTGCGGATGGCCCCAGTTGCGGTTGCGTGACAGACGCATGGCCTGCCATGTGGGTCCGGTTTCGGGCAGTTGCACCGCCCCCGCCGCACAGCCGCGCGAATAACTGCCGAAAGCGGCCGGTTTTTGTTGTGAACTTTGCTTTTGGCCTCCGAATAACTGCTTGGCCAGCGGCTCGGAACCTGCGGTACCGGCGAATGTGATTGCGGCAATGACCGCGAAAAAACGTAATAAAATCATCTGCTCTGATCCCCTTCCGGTTTGACCCAGCGCATTAGGAACAGTCCCAGAATAAACAACAGAACTATGGGTGACACCCCCAGTCGCGCACTACCGGTCAGGGTTGTGGCAATCCCGATCAACAACGGGGCCGCAAATGCGGTGGCGCGGCCGGACAAGCCATACAGGCCAAAGCTCTCGACCGGGGCGACGGGATCGGTGTGGCGCACCATCAGAGAACGGCTGGCCGATTGTAGGATACCCCCCATGCCGCCGATCAGAACACCACAACCAAAGAACACCAGATCCGGCAGGCCCGACCCTTCGGGCAGGGTGATGCCGTAGATCTGGGTCCGGTCCATCATCACGACGGTGATACAGACAAAGATCAGCACCCAGATCGCAACCAGAATGACAGGTTTGGGGCCGTATTTCTTGTCCAGCTTGCCGCCAAGCCAGGCAAAGGCTGCCGCAGCCAGAACGCTGACAATCCCGAATACGCCGATCTTGATCAGATCCCATTCCAGCACCAGCCGCGCATAAACGCCGCCAAAGGTATACAGACCGTTCAGCGCATCGCGATAGAACATGGACGAGCCCAGATAGCTGGCCAGACTGACACGATTGCGCAGGTTAGAGACTGATTTGACCAGCAGCTGCAGCGCCTCTTTGACGCTGCCTTTCTTTTCGACATCTGGATCGTCGCGCACCCACAGGAAATAGGGGATCATGAACAGAATGAACCACACGGCGGTGAACGGCCCGACAAATCGCGTGCCTTCGCGTGCTGCGGCGTCCAGACCAAAAACAGGGTCCATGCCGATCAGGGTCTTGCCATTACCCTGCTCAACAAACAGGGCCAGCATGATTGCAAGCGAGATAAGCCCGCCGAAATAGCCAAAGGCAAAGCCCGAACCCGATATCTCGCCCACCTCACTGTCATCACCCAGATCGGGCAGCTGAGAATTGGCGAAGATCAGCGCGTATTCCGCCCCGACAAAACCCAGGCCAAAGGCCGACAGCATCAGCCACATGTTTGACCCGTCCGGCAACGTGTACCACAGCGCAGCAGAGCCCACCGCGTACATGATGGAAAAGCCGAATATCCATGGTATACGACGGCCCGAAACATCCGCCATCGCCCCCATCAGCGGGGCACCAAAGGCGATGATCAGCCCCACGATGGTCATGCAGTTCGCCCACACCGTCTGCGCCCGTGCGTCTGCGGCATCGGAACCCAGACCGGCGTTCAGATAATACTCGGCGGCTACCCCGGCAAAATAGGGCCCAAAAACAAAGGTCACCAACAGCGTGTGATAGGGCTGACTTGCCCAGTCGAAGAACCACCAGCCCCAGATGCGTTTGCGCTTGGAAATCTCTGCCATACCTGCCCCGTTTTTTATTGTTGGCATCATAAGACGGGGCTTTGGCTCAATTCGCAAGCGTTCTGTTGGCGCGGACTTGCTCTTTTGTGCAGGGGCGCTTAGGTCTCAGCAGATGTGAAATCCGGAGGCCCCATGCTGTCGTTGATCCAAATTCTGCTGCTGATTCTGGACATTGTCTGGTTCATCATTCTGGCCCATGTCATCATGAGCTGGCTGATCAATTTCCAGGTGCTGAACCTGCATCAACAGTTGGTTGCGCAGATCTGGTACGGGCTGAACCGCCTGTTAGAACCGATTTACGGCCCGATCCGACGCGTTCTGCCTGCAATGGGCGGGCTTGACCTGACGCCCCTGGTGGTTCTGATCGGCGTCTATGCGCTGCGTATTATCCTGATCAACAATATGGTCTATTTTGTCTGACCTCTTGTTCAGTGAATCTTAGTATGTGATTGTCCTGTCTTAAGAGCAGATAAACCTTAAAACAGGGCACCCCCGCACATGTTCGACGCCGCGCCTTTGCTGCGAGATGTCTTTGGATTCGACGACTTCCGCCCCGGTCAGGAAGAGATCGTCGATGCCGTCACGCTGGGCGAAAACGTGCTGGCCATCATGCCCACGGGTGGCGGTAAATCCCTGTGTTTCCAGCTGCCTGCGCTGATCCGTGAAGGGGTCACGGTGGTGATCTCTCCGCTGATTGCCCTGATGCGTGATCAGGTGCGCGGCTTGCAGGAAGCAGGCGTCGAGGCCGGCGCGCTGACCTCCGGCAATACCCCCGAAGAAACCGATGCCGTGTGGGAGGCGTTGGAGGCCGGACGGCTCAAGCTGCTGTACATGGCTCCCGAACGTCTGGCCGCCGAATCGGCGCTGGGCATGTTGCGGCGGATCAATGTCAGCTTGATTGCGGTGGACGAGGCGCATTGCGTCAGCCAATGGGGCCATGATTTCCGCCCCGATTACCTTCGGATCGGAGAGCTGCGACGTGCGCTGAACGTGCCCCTGGCCGCCTTCACCGCCACGGCGGATGCGGAAACCCAGGACGAGATTGTCGAAAAGCTGCTTGACGGCGCGGCCCCGCGCAAATTTCTGCGCGGGTTCGACCGGCCTAACATCCACCTGGCCTTTGCCGCCAAGGATGGGCCCCGCAAACAGATCCTGGATTTTGCCGCCGCGCGCAAAACCCAATCCGGCATTGTCTATTGCGGCACCCGTAACAAGACCGAGGTTCTGGCACAGGCCCTGCGTGCCGAAGGCCACACCGCCTGTCACTATCACGGCGGCATGGATCCCGAGGATCGCCGCATCGTCGAGACCCGCTTTGCGCGCGAGGATGGTCTGATCGTGGTGGCCACGGTTGCCTTTGGCATGGGCATCGACAAGCCCGATATCCGCTGGGTCGCCCATGCGGACCTGCCCAAATCCATCGAGGCCTATTATCAGGAAATCGGCCGCGCCGGGCGCGATGGCGCCCCGGCAGAAACCCTGACCCTGTTTGGGGCAGATGACATTCGCCTGCGCCGGTCACAGATAGACGAGGGGCTTGCCCCCTCTGACCGGCGGATGGCCGATCACGCACGGTTGAACGCCCTGCTTGGCTTGGCCGAGGCGCTGGCCTGCCGCCGTCAGACTTTGCTGGGTTATTTCAGTGAACAGACCGAACCCTGTGGCAAATGCGATCTGTGTGACAGCCCGCCGGAAGTGTTCGATGGCACCACCCCGGTTCGTATGGCCCTGTCAGCGATCCTGCGCACCGAGGAATGGTTCGGCGCAGGCCATCTGATCGACATCCTGCTGGGCAACGAGACCGACAAGATCCGCGCCCGCCGCCATGATGCGCTGTCCACCTACGGTATCGGCAAGGACTGGTCGCGGCCCCAGTGGCAAGCGATTTTCCGGCAGATGATGGGCCATGATCTGGTCCGTCCTGATCCCGACCGCCACGGTGCGCTGCGCATGACTGAGGCCGCCAAGCCGATCCTGAAAGGCGAGGCGCAGATCAACCTGCGTAAGGACACGATCCGCAAAGCAACCCGTCGGCCTGCGGTCAAAGAGATGGTATCCGAAGAAGACGCACCGCTGCTGAGCGCACTCAAGGCGAAACGCCGTGCGCTGGCCGAATCCGCGCGGGTCCCGGCCTATGTTATTTTTCCCGATCGCACGCTGATCGAAATGGCGGAAACCCGCCCTGCAACGCTGGATGATATGGCCCGGATCAGCGGGATCGGTGCTAAAAAGTTGGAACGATACGGGGCCACGTTTCTGGAGGTTCTGACCGGCGCGGTCGAAGAACTGCACCCGGCCCGCCGCAAACTGGCCGGGCGCGATCAGGGTGAGATTTACGACCGCCTGCTCGAAGTTCAGTCGCAACTGTCGCGCGGCCCTGATGGAATCGACAAGCCGCTGACCTGTACCGCCTCGCAACTGGCAAAGGTGGCGCAGTTGCGATCAGACGACCCGCGCGCCATCGAACAGGTTCTGGGTGACCGCCGTCACGAAAGGTTTGGAGCCGCCTTTCTGGACGTGCTGCGTATGGCAATCTAGATACCCACCAACAGGCAAGAAACGAGGGCGACTATGCTGGTAGTGATTTCCCCGGCCAAACGGCTGGATTGGGCAGAACGGAATGTTGAGGTCACGCAACCCGACTTTCAGGATGACGCGATCCGCCTGTCGAAAACCGCCCGCAATCTGACGCTGGGCGACCTGAAAAAGCTGATGGATCTGAGCGATGATCTGGCCCGCCTGAACCGCGACCGTTATCGCGCCTTTTCGGACGCCCCCGATGCTGTGGCGACACGCCCGGCCGCACTGGCCTTTGCCGGAGACACCTATCAGGGGCTCGAAGCGACTTCGCTGGATGTGGAAGAGATGGCCTGGGCCCAGGATCACCTGCGTATCCTGTCCGGACTGTATGGCATATTGCGTCCGCTGGACGCCATTCAGCCCTATCGGCTTGAGATGGGCAGTAGGCTGAAGACCCGGCGCGGCAAGAACCTGTACGATTATTGGCGCGACCAACTAAGCAAGGCGCTGAACGCTCAGGCAGCCGGGACCGGTAGCGATGTGCTGTTGAATTGCGCCAGTCAGGAATATTTCGGTGCAGTAGACCCCAAAGCGCTGAAATTACGGGTCATCACACCGGTCTTCATGGAAGACAAGGGCGGCACGCCAAAGATCGTCAGCTTCTTTGCCAAAAAGGCACGCGGGGCGATGGCACGCTATGTCATTCAACACCGTCTGTCCGATCCCGCCAGCCTGACGGAGTTCGACTCGGGCGGCTATGAATACCGCCCTGACCTGTCAGAGAACGACAAGCTGGTCTTTATCCGGCCCTATCAGGCCTCAGCCAGCATCGACGGGTCGTAAGAGACCAGTTCAACTGTGTTGCCTTCCGGGTCTTCGGTGAAAATTCCGCGCCAACCAACCCATCCGAACTGCTCGATGCGATAGGGTTGGCCGATCTTGTCATACCAACTCATGACCGCCGCCTGCTCGTCGAAGGGCAGCGACAATGCGATATGATGCAGCGGCGATCCCGCTCCTGTTACGGGACCTTCTGCACCGGCCCGATGTTGCCCCGGTCGTGGCGCGGTGCTGTGGTGAAAAAGGGCCAGAACTTGCGTATGGCCGCCAAACCCCTCGGCTATCCGGAAGAAGGTTATAGCGCTGTCATGGTCACCGCTCAGACGCTGCAGGCCGACCACCTGTTCATAGAACTGCACCATAGCGGCCATATCTGCGCAGCGAATGGCAATCTCGCCCAGCGCGCGGGGGTAAAATCCACGGTCATCAGTCATATCGGCAGCCTAGATCGCTCGGGTTTCGTCATCAAGAACCGGTTGCGTCCCGTCTGGCCGATGGTCAAGGATCATCTGGTGGATTTTCTGTTTTTGCAACGGTTTGGTCAGGTAGTAGTCCAATCCAGCCGATAAAATACCCTGGTCATCTCCGCTCATTGCATGTGCGGTCAGGGCTACGATCGGGACGTGCTGATTGGTTTCAACCTCGCGGCGGCGGATTTCACCTGTGGCCTGTTTACCATCCATTCCGGGCATCGAGATATCCATGAATATCAAATCCGGGTCGAATTCCAGATGGGCGGCGACCGCCTCAAGCCCGTTGCCCGCAAAGCGAAGATCAATGTTCAGATCCTTGACCATCTTGCGCAGGATCAGCTGGTTGGTCTTGTTGTCCTCAGCAGCCAGAACCCGCATGAGCCTTTGATCCTCGGCAATCGGTCTGACCTGCGCAACCGTTGGGTTTTGCGTGTCGGAACCATTCGATATCGAATCCGCTGATCGTCCCAGAGCGGTCAGACGTGCATATAATTCTGAACGAGGGATCGGCTTTTGCAACACTCCGTCAATGAGCTGGCAGGCCGGATGAGCATGAATCACGCCGGGATTGGCCGACATGACCACGACAGAGATATCCGTCCACCCCCGGCCCTTTATCGTGGCCGCCAAATCCAGCCCGTCCATGTCCGGCAGATCGTGATCGCACAGCACCAGATCTACGGTGTCATCAAGCGTAGCCAGCGCCTCGGTTCCGGTGGTACATTCGGTAACCTTGGCACCCAGGCGACCAAGTTGCTTTGACAGGATCGCTCGATTGACAGCCAGATCTTCAACCACGACCACATGGCGCAGACATCCTTCCAGATTCGGGGGGGCGGGTTGCGGACCTTCGACCGTCGGCAGCGTTATCCGAAATCCAAAACAGGACCCCTGGCCCGGCTCGCTTTCGACCCAGATAGCACCGTCCATCAATTTGATCAGTCGTTTGGTGATGGCCAGACCCAACCCGGTCCCTTCAAACTGTCGGTTTTGTTCATCCTCGACCTGATTGAATTCACCAAAGATATGCGCCGCTTTATCCTCGGCAATACCGATACCGGTATCTTCTATGGCAACATGAATATCACAGGCCTGGGCCTCCGCGCGAGGGACCCCCGTGACGCGGATCAAGACATGCCCTTCCGCGGTGAACTTGACAGCGTTGCCAACCAGATTGGTCAAGACCTGACGCACCCGGCCCGGATCGCCTACGAACAGGGTTGGCAAAAACAAGTCATAGTCGACTAAAAGGCTTAAACCCTTGTCACGAACACTGGGCTGCAGCAGCATCGCCACCTCAAGGATACAGCGTTCGAAATCGAACTGTTCGGGGTGCAAGACCAGCTTATCCGCCTCAATCTTCGAGTAATCCAGAACATCGTTGATGATCACCAGCAAGGCTTCACCGGAATTGCGGATCGTGTTGAGATAGAGCCGTTGTTCTTCATCCAGCGCGGTTTCGGTCATCAACTCGGTCATGCCAACAATACCGTTCATGGGCGTGCGGATTTCATGGCTCATATTGGCCAGGAATGCAGATTTCGCGCGGTTTGCAGCCTCGGCCCGTTCGCGCGCCGCGGTCAGTTCGGCCTGATGCCGGACCGAGGCGGTTATATCAAGCGCAAGGCTGACCACATCGCCACCGCCACCGCGTTGATCAATCAGCTTGATATAGAGCCCGTTCCACAGCTTGACGATTTCTGACGGCGGGTTGGACAACTTCCAACGGGCCAGCATCCTGGCGCGCCAATCATCCTGCGCCTCGTCCACGGTATCAATCAGACCCTCCTGCGTGAGGGTTTCCAGAATTCTGCCATACCTGATGCCGGGCGCTACTTCATCCAGCCCCTCAAACAGGCTGAAATATGAGGCATTTGCCCCGATCAACCGGCTCTCTTCGTCGAAGAATGCAAACCCGTCTGGGAAGGTCTGGATCGAATGCCATAGCCGCCGTTCGGCCACTTCGATCTTGGCATTGGCCAATGTCAGGTCCGATTTAACTTTTTCATTTTCATCGCGCACCGTCTCAACCTCGGCCCGCGTTTCACCAATGCGTTTAGTCAGAGCCATCGCGTGCAGGCCCAATTTCCGGTTGGCCGCTGATAGCTCGGCCTGTTTCATCTCCAGCAGACGTTCAGCGGCAAGCCGTGCGCGTCTTTCCTGTGCCAGTTTGGTTGCAAGACTCATCAAAGGTGATCCCGGTACAATCTGCCCACAGCATCCCAACAGAGCGTGAAAAAGTGTTTAAGTCGTTGCCTGTTGCAACAGACCAATGGCAGGCTCAGAGGCCGCAAACGTCCAAAACTGCCTGCCTCGCCGTTACCTGCCTTTTCCTACTCAACGCAAAATCTGCGGTATCTGAATGCGCGAAAGGCGCTCAGATCAAAAAACTGTGTGGGATTACACGACAATCCTGACGCAGCAAAGCCGGTTCAAACGGTGCTTTACCATGACATGATGCTGGTGATTGGGGCCACAATCAGCGTTGTAGTCGAATGACCTAACGCCGACCTTCACGCAGCCAACCCGCCAGAAGGAACCCACCGGCCAGCAAAAGCACCAGCCAGGGCGGTAGAACACCAGCCTGTGTTACAGAGCTGGTCTGGTAGGCATCGCGCGGGGTCAGCCCGATCCAACCGCGCCCCGATGCTGGCCGCCCAGCGCGGACATTTCGGATCGAAGGCAAACCGTCCTCGACCCGGATCACACCGCCGCGCAATTCGGCCAGAACCGGCTCAAGGATCTGATCAGTAGCAATCGTGCGCTCAAATTCTTTGGGGGCCGCAGGGCCCAACCCAATTACCGCCGAATGTTCACCCTCTTGCAGCCGATAGAGGCCAATCTCGGGGCCGAAGATCTGAGCTTCGAACCGCCCCGGAGAAACTTCGTTCAGCGTCACCTCAAGTGTCTCGCCATTGGGCTGCGTGATGGTAACTGTTCCGACGTCATCCCCCAGGGTTTGACGGATGACGCGCATGATTTGACCATTTGCTTCGGCCCACAGAGCCTCTTCCTCAAGCTCGGGTTCTTTCATCATCCAATGTGCCAATCGCCGCAGCAGTTCAAGCTGCGGACCACCGCCGTCGAAGCCACGGCTCCAGAGCCAGGCGTGGTCAGAGGCCAGCATTGCCACGCGCCCCTCTCCGACCCGGTCTAGCACCAGCAGCGGCCGGTCATCGACGCCGGTCATCAGCGTTTCACCTGATCGGAACAGGACATCAACCTGGCGCAACCATGCTCCCCAATGCTCGGAATCGCCCAGATCCGTCGTCACCGGGTGCCGGTGCCCCATATCTGTAACTGTGGGGACAAAGCGTTCTTCGATGACCCGCGCGGTGGGTTGGGCCGGAAGAATCGGCGCCAGCGGCGAGCGGAAGATACTGTCGGCACTGGCAAAATCAGGGCCAGCCGCAATCAGAACCGCACCACCATCATTGATGTAATTGGTGACATTCTCCAGATAGACCGCAGGCAGAATACCGCGCCGCTTATAGCGATCAAAGATGATCAGATCGAAATCGTTGATCTTTTCCAGAAACAGTTCTCGAGTCGGAAAAGCGATCAAAGACAACTCGTCCACAGGCACACCATCCTGCTTTTCAGGCGGTCGCAGGATCGTGAAATGCACCAGATCGACCGAGCTGTCGGATTTCAGAAGGTTCCGCCAGGTCCGTCCACCGGGATGCGGTTCACCCGAAACCAGCAGCACCCGCAGACGGTCGCGCACACCATTCATCTGAATCAGTGCGGTGTTGTTGCGGTCGGTCAACTCTCCTTCGACGCCGGGTACGGTAAACTGGATGACATTCCGCCCGCCATGGGACAGCTTGATCGGTAGCTCAACATCGACACCGATTGGAATGGTGAAATGCTCTGGCGCATTGCCATCAACCGAAATTTCCAAAGGCGCATTCGCAGCCGCAACAGGAACTGCGCCGCTATCCTCAACCCGCAACGTCAGCGTGACCGGCTCTCCGATAATGGCAAAAGCCGGTGCATTGCGGACGATCAGACGGCGGTCCCAGTCGCTGGCCCGCCCAGTCTGCAACAAGTGCATCGGTGCAGGCAGGTCAGGGGCCTGATCAACGTCATGCACGATCCCGTCCGAAAGCACGAGGATCCCCGCAATGCGCGCACGGGGTTCCTCGGCCAGGACTTTGTTCAGCGCAGCCATGACCTGTGTGCCCTCATCCCCATCGCTGTCACCCACCCGGATCCGGCGCAGCTCGGTATTGTCGCGCGCGTCGATCTCGGCCGCCAGTTCGGCAGCGGCCTGTGCGGTCTGTTCCGCGCGATCGGACAGGGTCTGGCTGGCGCTTTCATCCTCGATCATCACCACGATGTCGGTCAGCGGAGTGCGATCTTCGACCTGATAAACAGGCCCCGCCATGGCCGCGATCACGACCAGGGCGGCCAACCCGCGCAAGGCCCAGCCAGACAGGCCCCGCCACAGGGCTAGAACAACGCCTGATATGGCAATCGCGGCAACGACCATCAGAACGGGCCACGGAATCAGAGGGTCAAAGATAACGGTTCCGGTCATTGTCCCAACCTGTCCAGCAGCGCAGGCACATGGACCTGATCCGATTTGTAATTCCCGGTCAGCACATGCATCACCAGATTGACGCCAAACCGATTGGCCAATTCCCGCTGCCGCTCACCGGCATATCCGCGCCCAACCGGCAACAAGGCCTGCCCGTTTCGGTCGACGGCCCAGGCCCCGGCCCAGTCATTCCCGCCGATCACTACCGGTGTCACATTGTCGTTTAGGTTGCGGAACGGCATGCCGTCGATCTGTTCCGCATCCGGCGGGGCGGCTTCGACCCAAATCTCGGTACCAGCATATCGGCCCGGGAAATCCTGCAGCAAATAGAAGGCCCGCGTCAGAACATGGTCATCCGGAACAGGCTCTAACGAAGGGATATTCAGCGGGGCGGCCAGTTGTTGCAGCTTGCGGCCATTGGGGCTGGCTGCACCGAAACGCGCCACATCCGCGTCGCGCGTGTCGAACAAGATCATGCCGCCCGAGCGGAGATAGGCATTCAGCTTGGCATAGGCTTCGTCCGAGGGTTGCGGCTGTTCCGGCGTGATCGGCCAGTACAGCAGCGGGAAAAACGCTAGCTCGTCCCGTTCCAGATCAACGCCGATGGGCTCTGCCGGTTCGACCGAAGTGCGGAAGAACAAAGTTTGCGCCAAGCCACGCATCCCGGCGCCCGCGATATCATCAACCTGCGCGTTTCCAGTCATGACATGAGCCAGTACCAGCTCTTGCGTTGCCATCAGGGCAAAATCGGTTTCCTTGGACGTCTGTGCCTGAAGGTCAGGTGCAATCAGCAACGCACCCAGCGCCATCGCCGCGGCCCGGGCCAGCCCAAGTCGCCCCGACAACAGAAGTGACGCAATAACGTCCACCGTCAGCAAGATCAGCGCGAGGCTAAGCAAAATGCCCCCGATCGGCGTTTCGGCGCTGATTTCCTGCCCTTTGATGGGCACATCGGATGGCCAGACAGCGGGCATCAGAACCGAGTCCGCGTCCAGCACATTCAGCGCCAGTTTTTGCTTGCCGCTTTCATACAGGCCCGGCTGCAGGTCCGGCCCGATTGCGCCGGCGGCAAGATCAACCCCATCGACGCCTGCCAGATTATCTGCATCCGACAAGCCTCCAAATCCGTCCATGACCTGCAGCGGTTCCCAGGTCGTGCCCTGCAACTGCGACTCCTCTCGGGATTTCGCAGCCGAGGCGACGGCCAGCCGATCCAGCATCTCGACAAACAGGCCCGAGAGGGGAAGGCTCGACCATTCGGCATCAGCGGTGACATGGAACAGCACCACCTGCCCCAGCCCCAAGGCCTTGCGCGTGACCAGAGGCGTGCCATCCGAGAGCGATGCAATCACCCGATCGGCCAAATTTGGGTCTGGTTGCGCCATGACCTGTGTGGTCACGGAAACATCCGGTGGCACGCGCAACCCGTAGAAGGGTGAGGTTTCGGGGAACGGGGCCAGACCTTTGGCCTCACCCCAGCTCATCGCGCCGCCGACCGAACGGCCACCGCTGCGCAGGCGCACCGGCAGCAAGGTATCCTCGACATCCCGCCCCAGATCGCTGGCGGCCATGCGCGGCCCGGCAAAGCGCAACAGCAGCCCGCCCTGTTCGACCCATTCGGTCACCCCCAGTTGTTCCGCTTCGGCCAATTTCGCCACATCCGCCAGAACAATCACATCCGGATTGGCGGGCAACACATCCATCAGGCCGCCCCCGACAAAATCCGCGGTCGGGACCAAAACCTGTGTCAGATAATGCAGCGGCGACAACAGCTCTAACCCTTCACGGTTCAAACTGCCCGCAAGCAAGGCCACCTCACGCCTGCGCAGGCTGTCATCGGTCAGCGTTACGGCACCCGCCGACCGCTGACCCTGAATCTCGAACCGGGTGATTCTGGCCCGTAGTTCCGAGGGCAGCGCCAGCTCCACCTGAGCAAGCGTTTCGCCTTCAGCAAAGACGATATTGGCGGATTGCAGAACCCGCATTGCGCCCGCCGGATCGCGCCCCTGTGCCAAAATGGTCAGGATGTTTTCCGGACCAGCAGTGGCGCGTTGGGCCGTCAGTTGAATGACACCATCCTGATAGGCGGCGGGCAGAATCGCATAAACAGGCGAGCCTGACTGGTACACGGTTACTTCCCCGCGCGATTGCAACGCAGCCAGAACCGTTTCCCGACCCGCAAATTCCAGACCGTCGCTGAACCAATATGTATCAAAACCACCATCAAGCTGATCCAGCATATCGAGCACCTGATCCATCTGCAGCTGAGTTGGTTGCCAGGGCATCGGAGTCACCCCCGGAAGCCGACCCCGCCACGCTTCGGCGGCCTGAAAGACTGGGGCTTCTGGCTCCGTCAAGTTGAGCAAGGCCACCGTGCGTCCGGCGCGTCCGGCCTCGGTCAGCTGCGTATCAAGCTGGTCCTGAAGCGATGGCCAGCCGCTTGCACCTGCCCAGCTGGCATCCAGCACCAACAACAGCGGCCCCGAACCCACCTGATCCCGCGAGGGATTCAAAACCGGCCCGGCCAGACCGATAATGATCGCCGCCGCCGCCAGCATTCGCAACAGCAGCAGCCACCATGGTGTCCGATCCGAAACACTCTCGTCGTCCTTCAGCCCCAGCAGCAGCGTTACGGCCGGAAACATTCGCCGGATCGGCGCAGGCGGCACAGCGCGCAGGACCAGCCACAGGATGGGCAGGGTCAACAATCCCAGCAACACCCAAGGCGCGGTAAAGCCTATCCCAGCCAAAACCGTCATACTCTGCCCCCGTCCAAAGCGCTATACAGCCATAACAGAGCCGCCTGTGCGCTGTCGCCAGTGTGGTGCAGCCCCAGTTGCCATCCCGTCACCCGACACAAGCGCATCAAGGCATCCTTTCGTTCGGCAAGGCGCGCAAGATACCGGTCACGAAGATCAGAAGCCTTGAGCGTTTCATGCCGGGCCGAGCCGCCCACGCTTTCGAAAATGGTGCGCCCGCGATAGGGGAAATTCTCTTCACCGGGATCCAGCACCTGCAGGACCACCCCGCGCACGCCACGATCCGCAGCTTTGGACAGTGCCAGTTCAACCTCTTCCATCGGGCCAAGAAAATCAGAGATGAACACCGCCCGCGCATGGGGGATCATGGCGCGGTGCTCGGGTGGCGCATAGTCGGCTTGATCATCCTCGGACCAGGCCTGCGCAAGCCGGATGATCTGGGCATTGCCGCGCCGGGGCGGCAGGGTTGTGCCCGTCAGGCCCACACGCTCACCACCACGCGCCAGCAAGATCGAAGTTGCCAGCCCCAGCAAACGCGCGCGATCCGCCTTGGTGGGCAGCGAAGCGTCCGAGGCAAAGCGCATCGACGCGCCCTGATCCACCCACAGCATCACCGATTGGGCAATCTGCCATTCGCGTTCGCGCACAAATTGTTGATCGCCACGGGCCGAGCGGCGGTGGTCAATCATCCGGCGGCTGTCGCCAACCTGTGCCGGGCGGTATTGCCAGAAATCATCGCCCATCCCGGATCGGCGACGCCCATGGTCACCCAGCAGGACGGTTCCGGCCAGGTGTTCCGCCCGCGCCAACAGGGGCGGCAACCGAGATGCCTCGGCCTCGGATCTTTCACGAAGGGTCAGCCCGGCATTCACGCCGCAGCCTCGGTTCGGATCAACCCAAGTGCAGTCGAGTCAATCAGATCGGCCAGACTGTCACCGCGCGCCCGTGCCGCAAAGTTCAGCGCCATACGATGGCTGAGGACCGGGCGGGCCATCTCAAGAACATCTTCGGCGTTGGGGGCCAGTCGCCCCTGCAACATGGCGTTGGCACGCACCGTCATCATCAACGCCTGCGCCGCGCGGGGGCCAGGGCCCCAGGCCACGGTTTCGGCCACACGATCGGACACGCCTGCTTCGCCGGGGCGGAATGCGCGGACCAGATCCAAAATCAGTTCGACCACAGACTCGCCGACCGGCATCCGGCGCAACAGAAGTTGCGCCGCCAGCAATTCCTCTTTGGTGAAAATCTGATGAGCGTCGTCTTCTTCGACACCGGTCGTGGCCAGAAGGATATCCCGCTCGGTCTGACGATCCGGGTATTCGACGTCAATCTGCACCAAAAAGCGGTCCAACTGCGCCTCGGGCAGCGGATAGGTGCCTTCTTGTTCAATCGGGTTCTGCGTGGCCAGCACGTGAAACGGCTCATCCAGCGCACGATCCTCGCCCGCAACGGTGACGGTGCGTTCCTGCATCGCTTGCAGCAAAGCCGACTGTGTACGCGGGCTGGCGCGGTTGATCTCATCCGCCATCAGCAATTCACAGAAGATCGGGCCGGGAATGAACCGGAAGTGGCGACTGCCATCCTCGGCCGTATCCAGAACCTCGGACCCCAGAATATCAGCCGGCATCAGATCCGGCGTGAACTGGATACGGTTGCCATGCAGGCCCATCACGGTCGACAAAGTCTCAACCAGCCGGGTCTTGCCCAGCCCGGGCAAGCCGATCAGCAACGCGTGCCCGCCGCATAACAGCGCTGCCAGCGTCAGGTCCACGACCCGCTCTTGCCCGATAAAGCGTCGGGTGATCGAGGCCTTGGCCTCTTGCAGTTTAGTTTCCAGCGCTTCGATCTCGGATACGAGGTCGGCAGGTTCGCTCATGACTTTCCCTTCCGTGGACGAGTATGGTTGAAGTGTATCGCGCGAAAAGGAAATGGCAAAAGTAATGAGCGGACAAATCCCTGTGACACCTTCTCCTGATGGCATAGCGGCATCAGTCAAAGCCGCGAAAACACGGGATTTACCCCCTGTTCACCTGTGGAATCCCCCGTTTTGTGGCGATCTGGACATCAGGATCGCAAAAGATGGTTGTTGGAGTTATTTAGGCTCGCCCATCAACAGGTTCGAGCTTGTGAAGCTTTTTTCCTCAATTCTTAAGAAAGAAGAAGGCAAATATTACCTGGTGACCCCGGTCGAAAAGGTGGGAATCACGGTTGAGGATGTCCCGTTCGTCGCTGTCGACTTTGATGCCACAGGCTCAGGCGCGGCGCAGATTTTGACTTTCAGCACCCATGTGGGTGACACGGCCAAGGCCGGACCGGATCACCCGATCCGTGTTGAGTTTGATCCGAAGACCCAGGAACCCTCGCCCTATATCCTGATCCGCGCAAATCTAGAGGCGCGCATTGACCGCAAAAGCTTTTACCGACTGGTCGAGATCGGCACCGATCATGAAGACTGGTTCGGGGTGTGGTCGGGAGGTCAGTTCTTTCCGCTGATCCGCTCAGCCGATCTGGGCTGAGCGCGGCCTGCGATCCTGCGCCAGAACAACGGCGACCGCCACGATGCCCGCGCCCAGTGCGCGGGTTGAATTCCACTCATCCCCCAGCACAATCATGATCAGCATCACGTAAAATGGCGCGATGTTCATATGGAATGAGGCCAGCGCCACGCCCAGCTTTCCAACCGAAGCAACGAACAGGATCTGGCTCAGCCCCAGCGAAATCAGCGCGTAAATCCCCAGCATCCCGATCTGCTGCCCGTCAATCGCAACCTTAGGCACCACATCCATACCCAGCAGCCCAGCGGCAAAGCACAAGATCACGGCCATGGCAAAGCCCCCGATCAACGTGATCGTCGCGCGCCCGGTCTGGCTGAGTTCAGGAAAATCGCGCGCTGTGGTCATGCTGCCCCAACTGAAAAAGACGACCGACACGACCGCGCATAAGGCCCCAAGGCCCAGCTGCGCCGGGGCGACGGCGCTGGTGGCGATCAGCCCGCCGATAATTGAAACCAGAACGCCCAGGCCAAAATTCCAGCTCAGCCGACGTGTGCCCGCCTTAAGCTCTAGAAGGGTTGCGATTAGTGGCGCGCAAGAGGCGATGATGACGACGGTTACCGGATCGGTCAGCTTTTGCGCCAGGATCAGCAGGAACATCGGGCAGCCAAAGCCAAACGCTCCGACAATCATCGCCCATCCCCATCTGGCCCTTAGAATACGGCTGGGACCGTCCAGCATCAGCCAGATCGGCAGCAGCACCAGAACCGCCAGACCCAGCCGTGCCGCCAGCAAGCCCACCGGCGACCAGCTTTGCAACAAGACCTCCGCCGCCGGAAAGCCTGCGGCCCATGCCAGCATCGAGGCAACCGCCAACCCGTTGCCAGACAAGGCGGAGTTGCGGTCGGCGGACATAGGAATAGCGGTCCCGCGCACGGGGTCGGGGCTCATTGCCATGGGTCATACCTCTGGTCAAAGCGGCGTCAGAAATGATTCGCCGCATTGTCCCGAACGTCACTGAATTAAACCGGGTGATCTGGCCGATTTTCGACAATCTGTCGTTTTCAGTCCCTTTCGCTGAAATCACCCGACCGATATGGTCCGGCGAACAGACACGCAAAGGCCATCCATGCCCAAATTCGCTGCAAATATCTCACTGCTCTTTGCCGAACTGCCCTATCTCGACAGGTTTCAAGCTGCCGCGCAGGCCGGGTTCAAGGCTGTTGAGGTTCTGTTTCCCTATGATCTGGCTACCAAGGAAACCCGCCGTGCTCTGCTGGCTAATGGGCTCGACCTGGTGCTGATCAACGCGCCGCCACCCAACTACACCGGCGGCACTCCCGGATATGCCGCCGTTCCGGGCGGTGAGGCGCGGTTCCAGTCCGACATCCGCCGTGTTCTACGCTATGCTCAGGCGCTACGGCCCGAAAAAATCCACATCATGTCCGGATATTCCTCGGGCGCGGATGCTATGGATTGCTTTGTTCAAAACCTGCAATGGGCAGCAGACCACGCGCCCCAACAGCCGTTCACGATCGAACCGCTCAACCCGGTGTCACAGCCTGAATATTTCCTGAACTCTTACGATCTGGCCGCCGAGGTTTTGGATCGCGTGAACCGGCCCAATGTCGGCCTGCAATATGACAGCTTCCACGCCCAGATGATCCATGGCAACGCGCTGCAAGTCTGGAAGGATTACCAAGACCGCATCGTGCATGCCCAGATCGGAGCGGCCCCGGATCGCTCAGAGCCCGGTCGAGGTGAGATGAATTTTGCCGAGTTGTTCCGAGCGATTGATGACAGCGGCTACACCGGCTGGGTCAGTGCCGAATATCAGCCCTCGATCCAACGTACCGTCGAGACGCTCGGCTGGATGCACCTTTAATTGTCCGCTGGCACTGGTATTACCCGGAAAAATGGCGCAGATCAGTGCCACTCACACCAAGGATGTCCGGATGATCCCTGCCCGCTATGCCCGCGCCCTGTTCAGCCTGATCATGTCAGGCATGATGTCCTGCATCGTCACCGGTATCGCCACGGCCAAGGCCGTCGGTTTCGGTCCCGCGACGCTGGGCGACTGGATGGGCTCATGGGTTTTCTCCTGGCCCATCGCGTTCACAGTTATCCTACTGCTGGGCCCCAGCGTGCAACGGATGGTCAACCGCATGGTCAGACCACAGGGCTGACCCGCCGCGAAGAGGGCCCGCAGGGCTTGATGAACGGCGGCGCTAGTGCGCCTCGGCCCAATTCGCGCCCTGTCCCGCATCAACGCTGAGTTTCACATCCAGTTTCACCGCTGGGTCCGAGGCCCCCTCCATCACGTCGCGCGCCGCGTCGATCAGCGGTTCAACGGCGTCCTCGGATACTTCGAACAGCAATTCGTCATGCACTTGCAGCAACATTTTCGCAGGCAACCCATGGATCGCATCCGGCATCCGCACCATGGCGCGTCGGATCACGTCGGCCGCAGTGCCTTGAATCGGAGCGTTGATCGCCGCCCGACGCGAGAATCCGGCATGCGGCCCCTTGGCGTTGATCTCGGGCGTATGGATTTTGCGCCCGAATAGGGTCTGCACATAGCCATTCTCTTTGGCAAAGGCGACGGTGTCGTCCATATAGGTCCGGATGCCGGGGAAGCGCTCGAAATAGCGGTCGATAAAGCCCTGCGCCTCGGCCCGTGGAATACGCAGGTTGCGCGCCAGACCAAAACCCGAGATGCCATAGATCACACCAAAGTTGATCGCCTTGGCCTGACGGCGAATATCCGGCGTCATCTCATCCAGCGGCACGTCGAACATTTCCGACGCGGTCATGGCGTGAATGTCCAACCCATCAGTAAACGCCTGTTTCAAGGCCGGAATATCGGCAATATGCGCCAGAATGCGCAGCTCGATCTGGCTATAGTCGAGGCTGACCAGCACATTTCCCGGCTCGGCAATGAACGCCTCGCGGATACGGCGGCCTTCTTCGGTGCGCACAGGGATGTTCTGCAGGTTCGGATCGGTCGAGGCCAAACGACCGGTGTTCGCCCCGGTGATCGAATAGGATGTATGTACCCGGCCCGTATCGGGGTTGATATGGGTCTGCAGCGCGTCCGTATAGGTCGATTTCAGTTTCGACAGCTGCCGCCAATCCAGCACCCGACGCGGCAATTCATGCTCGGTCGCCAGATCCTCAAGGATATCGGCCCCGGTTGAATATTTACCGGTCTTGCCCTTCTTGCCGCCTTCCAGACTCATCTTGTCGAACAGAATCTCGCCCAGCTGAGCGGGCGAGCCTACATTGAAGCTTTCACCAGCCAACTCGTGGATTTCAGCCTCTAACCCGGCCATTTTCTGGGCAAACGCGTTGGACATGCGGCTGAGGACATCGCGGTCAACCTTGATGCCATGCATCTCCATTTCGGCCAGAACCGGCACCAGCGGGCGTTCCAACGTTTCATAGACGGTCGTCACCTGCACCTGATGCAGTTGCGGCTTGAACAGTTTCCACAGGCGCAGCGTTATATCAGCGTCCTCGGCCGCATAGGCGGTCGCTTCATCAATCGGAACCTTGTCGAATGTGATCGCCGATTTGCCGGATCCCAGCAGCGGTTTGATCGGGATCGGCGTGTGGTTCAGATAACGCTCGGACAGGGTGTCCATGCCATGCCCATGCTCGCCGCCATGCATCGCATAGGACATCAACATCGTGTCATCAATCGGCGCCACATCCACGCCATAGCGGGTAAAAATCTTGGCATCGTATTTCATGTTTTGCCCGATCTTGAGGATCGACGGGTCCTCTAACATCGGTTTTATCAGTGTTAGAGCCTGTTCAATCGGCATTTGCCCCTCGGCCAGCGCGTCCGACCCGAACAGATCGTCGGTGGCGCTTTGACGATGGATCAATGGGATATAGCAGGCCTCGCCCGGCTCAATGCAGAGCGAAATGCCAACCAGATCTGCGATCATCTCGTTCAGCCCGGTGGTCTCGGTGTCCACTGCAACCCAGCCACGCTCATAGGCCTGGTCTATCCATTTCTGCAAAGCCCCCGCGTCGCGGACGCATTCATACTTCGACGCGTCGAATGGAATGTCTTCAGCCTCGGCCACATCTGCAACGGGCGCAGGCGCGTCTGCAATCACCGGTGCCTCGGCCCCCAGCTTGTCCGCTATGCGCTTGGTGAGGGTGCGGAACTCCATCTCAGCAAGAAAGCCCAGCAGAGTGTCCGGTTCAGGGTCTTGCACCTCAAGATCGTCTAAGGTGAAATCCAGCGGCGTATTCTCATCCAACTGCACCAGTCTTTTCGACAGCTCAATCTGGGCGCGTTTGTCGATCAGGGTCTGGCGGCGTTTGGGTTGTTTGATCTCTTCGGCGCGGTCCAGCAGGGTTTCCAGATCCCCAAATTCATTGATCAAAAGCGCCGCCGTCTTGATCCCAATGCCCGGAGCCCCCGGCACATTGTCCACGCTGTCCCCGGCCAGCGCCTGCACGTCCACCACACGTTCCGGCCCGACGCCGAATTTCTCGAACACGCCATCGCGGTCGATGCGTTTGTTCTTCATCGCATCCAGCATTTCGACCCCATCGCCGACCAGCTGCATCAGGTCCTTGTCGGAACTGACGATCGTGACGCGACCACCCGCCTCACGCGCCTGTATGGCAAGGGTGGCAATGATGTCGTCGGCCTCATAGCCCTCAAGCTCTTTGCAGGCGATATTGAAGGCGCGGGTCGCCTCGCGGGTCAGGGGCATCTGAGGGCGCAGATCCTCGGGCATGGCCTCGCGGTTGGCCTTGTAAAGGTCATACATATCGTTGCGGAACGTATGAGAGCCCTTGTCGAAGATCACCGCCACATGGGTAGGCGCGTCTGGCCCGGTGTTTCCTTCGACATATTTCTGCAGCATGTTGCAAAAGCCCGACACGGCCCCAATCGGCAACCCATCTGACTTCCGCGTCAGCGGCGGCAGCGCGTGATAGGCCCTGAAGATAAAGGCCGATCCGTCAATAAGATGAAGGTGACACCCTTTTCCGAAATTGCTCATGCGCGCGCTCCCTGTCGGTCAGGGATGGTTCTGCCACAGGGGCGCACGGGTGACCAGTACAGAAGGTGAACTATCCGCCGAACAGGCCGCCAAATACATCCGAAAAGCTGTTGAGCAGCGCCATGATGACCAGCACACCGAGGAAAGCGAAAAACGCAAAAGCAAAGAACTGAAACAGGATTGCGCCGATGCCGATTGCGATACCCGCAATGGCCGGGCGCAGTTTTTCGTGGCGCAGAATGCCTATGGCCGACAGGATGACGGCCAATCCTCCCAAAAGGGCTACGCCGATCTGCAGAAAGTCGTCCAGATCACGGACCCGGGCCACCGGCTCGGGTTGGTCCAGCCCGGCGGCCGAGCGCAGGGTGGATTTTCCAAGCTCGGCTGCAAGCTCTCCCAAAGACACGCCAGTCGATTGTTGCGGTGCGAATGGCCCGGCCCAGAACAGGAACAGGGCGCCCAACAGGGCCATCGCGGAAACACTAAAACCAATCCATCCGAAGACCGGTTGGTTGGTATTTTGGATACTGGCGTCCATCAACACACTTCCTCCATTGAGCCGGCGCAAAGCTATCGTCAGAACACGACATTAGTTGGGCAGGTTAGACCTTGCCTGATTGGTTTATCAAGCAGGACAAAGTGATCGAGTAAGGCAATGGCACCCATGTGCCGAAGTCTTCATTCGCGGCCCACAGCACCTCACCGGTCCAGACATTGCAGGTTCGAAGCGCGTTGAAACGCCCTCTGACCTTAAGAACTGATTGTGGTTGGAAAAACCCGGCACCCAGGAGGCCTGTAGATCGGCCCGCTGACCAGGGCGATTTCGATCGTATCATCGCCCTGCGCCCGATTTCCCGATCCGGTTAGAAGCATTCCGATAGCGGCGGCCAGAAAATAGCCAACAGCTCCAATGATCAGGCAGAGGTAAAACCTGCCCGCGGCTTTGCACATTCAGGCGCTGGCATGGTGCCCCTTCAAGACATACTTGCAGTCGCAATAGGGGCACTCGACCCAGCCGATGTCTTCGGGGATCTGCAACCAGACGCGTGGATGGCCCAATGCACCTTCGCCGCCATCACAGGCGACACGAGAGGTTTCGACGATCTTGGTTTCCGGCGCTTCGATTGTCACGGCTGGCGATCCTTCACTGGTTGTCGGCCTCGCGGGCATGCATTAGGTGCGTTTATGAGCGATGAGCAAACCGGGGGCAAGAGCCACATGGACAATGCGGCAATCAGGATCGAAGGGCTGCGCAAGACCTATCGCGGCAGAAAGGGCCAGCCTGAAAAGCAGGCGCTGAGGGGCATCGACCTGACAATCCCGCGCGGTTCAGTCTTTGGATTGCTGGGGCCGAACGGGGCTGGGAAATCGACCCTGATCAACATTCTGGCCGGGTTGGTGGTGAAATCTGCAGGCCATGTGTCGATCTGGGGTCATGACCAAGACCGCAACCCGCGCCAATCTCGCGCTGCCATCGGCGTTATGCCGCAAGAGCTGAATCTGGACCCTTTCTTTACCCCGCGCGGTGCTTTGGAGGTTCAGGCTGGCCTATATGGTGTACCAAAGGCGCAGCGGCGCAGTGATGAAATCCTCGAACTGGTTGGCCTCAGCGACAAGGCCGAGGCCTATGCCCGCACCCTGTCCGGCGGTATGCGGCGCCGGTTGCTGTTGGCCAAGGCTTTGGTGCATAACCCCAAAGTGCTGGTTCTGGACGAACCCACGGCGGGCGTGGATATCGAGCTGCGCCAAATGCTCTGGGCCAACGTGCGCAAGCTGAACCAGCAGGGCATGACCATCATCCTGACGACGCATTACCTGGAAGAAGCACAGGAGATGTGCGACCAGATCGCCATCATCAACCATGGCGAAAAGATCGCACAGGACAGCACGGCAGACCTGCTGAGCCGCATGGATGGTCGGACGATGGTAATTATTCCGGATGGCCCCGTCACTAAACTGCCTGCGACCGAGGGAGTCGAGGCCACACTGCGCGACGATGGCAGCCTGGTGCTGCGCTATCGCAGTGCCCAGACCAGTGCCGAACAGGTTCTGGAATCCGTCAGGGCCGTGGGCATCCGTATCCGGGACGTTCGCACCGAAGAAGCGGATCTTGAGGATGTGTTCCTGGCCCTGACCTCGACCCGGGCGGGCGATGTCCCGGCAGCTGATCTTGATCAGCCGCGCCGGGGATTGCACCGGGTTAAGCTTTAGGCGCGGTCGATCCGCGCGTGATAGCAGTTATTCGACGCGGATCTGATGTGGATATAGGCGACATCCGCGCGGGCAAAGATACCCCCGGCAGCGTTTTGCAATTCCGCCTGCGGCGTAATGATCCCGGTGCCGTAAACAATCCTGTCGTCCGATCCGTACCCTTTAATCAGATAATTGGGTGAGGCGGTCAGCGCCTCGGGCAGGTTGGTGAGATCCTCATAGCGCTGACAATGCTCTACACAAAGGTAAATCGGCCCGGTTTCAGCAAAAGGTTGTGTCGCTGGAAAGGGCCGGTGGGCCAGCACCAGCATTTCCTTTCCCTTGGGAATATAGGTCAGGCAATGACGGCAGGGGTTTCCTTCCCCGTTCGATATCGCCCGTTCGGGCGGGTTGCCATAACCATCAGGCGCGCCTTGGCGATAGGCCTGAACCTGCGCGGTGGGGAGGGCAGATATTTTGTGCATGTTAGGTCTCCTTCTTTGTACAAAAGATGCCTGACCCGGCGAGGGGAACCGACCCGTTTCCTGCGCAAACGCTTCTTTGAGACAGCGCGACATATACGCGCCGTGGCTTGACAGCACGGGCTACAATCCGATCTGAACGGGGCGCAATTCAGTTTCGGAACGCCCATGTCCAAACCTACCCCTCCTGCCCGCCCAGGAATTCCTCCGAGGTTTCCCGCCACCGCTGAACAGATCATGTCGCAGGTGAGCGCATTCTACGCCCGCGTCCGGCAGGACGAGGCACTGGCGCCGGTCTTTGCAAACCATGTCAGCGACTGGCCCCCGCACGAGAACAAGATCGCCGCGTTCTGGCGCAACGCCATTCTGCATGAGCGTTGTTATGACGGAAATCCGCAGCGTATTCACATCGAAAGGCCCGATATCAGGCCCGAATTGTTCGATCATTGGCTGGACCTGTTCGAGGAGGTGGCCCATAGCACCCTGCCCGCAGAAACCGCGCTGCCCTGGGTGGCGCTGGCCCGGCGCATCGGCGTAGGGATGAAAGTGGGTGTACAATCCGCGCGCCAGCCAAAGGACGCGCCACCGATCCTGCGATGATCTCAGATCATGGCCGGTTGCCATGTTAGCGGTAAAATAAGGGCTATCAGACTCTGAAAAATGGGTTTATGCAACGGATGAACCCACCATTCCGCTGCCCAAGGCTAGACCGATGAGCACTCAAAACACCACCCTCAGGGGCCTTGGCTATGCGTTTCTGGGCTTTGCTGTCTTTGCCAGCCACGATGCGCTGATCAAGGTGCTGGGCGGAACCTATTCGGTGATGCAAATCATCTTTTTCGCCACGCTGTTTTCCTTTGTGCCGATGGCCGTGACAATCCTGACAGACCGCTCTACCGGCAACTTCCTTCCGCACCATCCCTGGCTGGTCCTGCTGCGGTCGGGGTTGATGGTCACAGGCATGTCCTGCGCATTTTATTCCTTTTCGGTCCTGCCTTTGGCCGAGGTATATTCACTCCTGTTCTCTTTCCCGCTGATCGTCACGGTCCTGTCGATCCCCATATTGGGCGAGGTGGTCCGCGCCCAGCGTTGGGCCGCGGTTGGCGTGGGCCTGATCGGCGTGTTGATCGTTCTGCGCCCGGGTACCACGGACATCACGCTAGGCCATCTGGCGGCGCTGACGGCCGCGTTCTGCAGCGCTTTCGCGTCAGTTTTGGTCCGTAAGATCGGCAATGAGGAACGCTCGGCCGTTCTGATCCTTTATCCGATGCTGCTGGCCATAGTGGTCATGAGCATCGCGCAACCGGCCGTTTATCAGCCTCCGTCCCTGTTGCATCTGGCCATGATGGCACTGGTCGGAGTGTTTTCTGTCATTGCCCAACACCTGATTATTCTGGCTTATCGTGCCGCGCCAGCGGGGGTCATCGCCCCCAGCCAATACAGCCAGATCATCTGGGCCACGATCTTTGGCATGGCGTTTTTCGGCGAAAAGCCAGACGGCTGGGTTGCCGTCGGCGCCAGCATCATCATCGCATCTGGTGTCTTCGTCGTCTGGCGCGAGAGCCGGTCGAACACCACCTCAGCCAACACCCCGGTTCTGCGGGTTCGTTCGCCCCGATCCGATACGGGGGCGACACGACCGGGGGAATGACCCCTGCCTTTATGGCTCTTTGCATCTGATCCTGAGACCACCATTTTCGCCGCTCTTTTCAAACCGGTCTATGGCGCGCACCAGATCGCTCAGCCTTTTGTGGCCATAAGAGCGGGAATCAAAATCCGGATACATCTTACCCAGCTGACTTCCGACAATCCCAAGGCTGGTCCAGCCGTCCGGATCATTGGTATTCTGAACGACATTGCGAATAAGCTGATAGGCATGGTTCAGCTCTTGCTTTGGCTTTGGGCTTTCGGACTTTTTGGCCTGTGGGTTATGTGCCGCTGGCTTCTCAATATTATCAATATAGATGAACCGGTTGCACGCTGCCACAAAGGCCTTGGGGGCTTTGCGTTCTCCTATTCCGAACACATCCAACCCCTGCTCGCGTATCCGACTGGCAAGTCGCGTGAAGTCGCTGTCTGACGAGACCAACACAAAGCCGCTGAACCGACCCGAATGCAGAATATCCATGGCATCAATGACCAAGGCAATGTCGCTGGAGTTCTTGCCGGATGTGTTGGCGAATTGCTGATGCGGAACGATGGCGTATTCGGCCAGAGATTTGGCCTCCCATCCCTGCGGTGATCCGTTCGAGAAATCCCCGTATATCCGCCTTAAACCAGCCTCACCGAGCGTGGCAATTTCTTCGAAAATCTCTGCTGCATGTTTTGCAGAGACATTGTCCGCATCGATCAGAACCGCCAGACGGTCTGTCCTTTCTGTCGTCACCTGAAATCCTCAACCTTAAATTTAATTCATGGTAAGGAATGTAAGACGCAAAAAGGGCGAGCAAAAGCCCGCCCTCGGAAACTATTTCGGTTTTCTCAGTAAACCACGACCGAGCGGATGCTTTCGCCCTTATGCATCAGGTCGAACCCATGGTTGATGTCGTCCAGGCCCATGGTGTGGGTGATCATCGGGTCGATCTCGATCTTACCTTCCATGTACCAGTCGACGATCTTGGGCACATCCGTGCGGCCACGGGCGCCGCCAAAGGCCGTACCGCGCCAGGAACGACCGGTGACCAGCTGGAACGGGCGGGTCGAGATCTCGGCCCCTGCAGGTGCCACGCCGATGATGATCGATTCACCCCAGCCCTTATGTGCAGATTCCAGCGCCGTGCGCATCACGCCGACATTGCCCGTTGCGTCAAAGGTGTAATCTGCACCGCCTTTGGTCAGGTTGACCAGATAGGGCACCAGATCGCCTTCAACTTCAGCCGGGTTGACGAAATCGGTCATACCGAACCGGGTGGCCATTTCCACCTTGGAGGGGTTCAGGTCGACGCCGACGATCTGGTCGGCGCCTGCCAATCGTAGACCTTGAATGACGTTCAGACCGATGCCACCCAGACCAAACACAATCGCACGGCTTCCGATTTCAACTTTGGCGGTGTTGATCACCGCGCCGATGCCGGTGGTCACGCCGCAACCGATATAGCAGATCTTGTCGAAAGGCGCGTCCGGGCGCACTTTGGCAAGCGCGATTTCCGGCAGGACCGTGTGGTTGGCAAAGGTCGAGCAGCCCATGTAATGCAGGATCGGATCACCATCCAGCGTCGAGAACCGCGAGGTGCCATCGGGCATCAACCCTTGGCCCTGCGTCGAACGGATCGCCTGACACAGGTTGGTTTTGGGATGCAGGCAGTATTCACATTCGCGACACTCGGGGGTGTAAAGCGGGATCACGTGATCGCCCGGCTTCAGGCTGGTCACGCCCGGGCCGACCTCGACCACCACACCTGCGCCTTCATGGCCCAGAATGGCGGGGAACAGGCCTTCGGGGTCTGCACCCGACAGGGTGAATTCGTCGGTGTGGCAAATGCCGGTCGCCTTGATCTCGACCAGAACCTCGCCCGCCTTGGGGCCTTCGAGGTTCACATCCATCACTTCCAAAGGTTTGCCGGCCTGCACGGCGACGGCGGCACGGGTGCGCATGATGTACTTCTCCCAGTCAAATTTGGCCTGACCCTGCGTTAAATGCAGGATTTTTTCAACTGCGCTTTGATGGCAGCAATGCTAAATATTTGATATTACAGAAACGACATTGCCAGAAAGAGGAGCGCCAATGCGCCGTTTGACCCCTGTTTTGATTTTGCTGGTCGCATGTACGGAGTCGCCCGCTCCTGAGGACGCGCCACTGCCACTTGAACCCACCCCGGTAGATTTGGCCTTTTGCAAAGGAGAGCCAATTGCCGATGCGATTGGCAAGCCTGTATCGACCATTCAGTCGCAATTACCCGAACGGTCGCGCGTTTTAGGCCCCGATGACATCGCCACACAGGATTATCGCATCGACCGGCTGAACGTCTTTGTAAACGGCTCGGGGATCATACAGAGCCTGACCTGCGGTTAAGCCTGGCAGAAGCTCAAAACCCCAATGTTAGGGCCTATCTTCCGCGATATATCACCCAATCCGGCAAATAGCCTACAAGGCGGATCAGCCATGAAAACGGCGCTGGGAAGTCTGTGCGGAATCTGTGGCGGGACATTGCCCGAACCACATGCTGGGCCGCGCCCTGAGGCGTCATCAGCATCGGCATCCGGAAACTGTTCTTTTCGGTCAGGCGAGTCTTGATGAAGCCGGGATTTACGATCCGAACCGTGACGCCCGAACCCGCCAGATCATGCCGCATGGTTTCTGCCAGTGAAATCAAAGCCGCCTTGCTGGCACCATACCCGACTGCAGATGGCAGGCCATGATAGCCGGACAGCGACCCGATCAGCGTGATCTCCCCCTGCCCGGCCTTAACAAACCCAGGAAGTATTTCGCCCAGAACCCGCAAAGCGCCCTGAAAATTCACATCGGACATCCGAAGAGCGGCCTCGGTGTTCCACTCCGTGCTGCGCATCGGGTCATAAGCCCCGGCATTATAGATAAGGCCATCCACCTTTCCGACAGCGGAAGCGGCACGTCGAACAGAGTCTAAATCAGAGACATCGCAACGAATGGCTTTTGAATTTGGCAGAATGCTGCAGATTTCATCCAGGCGTTTCGCGTTTCGCGCCGACAGGATCACCCGGGCGCCGCGATTGCTTAGAGCTTGCGCCAATGCACGACCCAAACCTTCGCTTGCGCCAACTATCCAATAAGTTTTCCCGTCAAAGCTGTTCATGCCGACCATTTCTGAATTGTGTTATTTCAATACGGTTACACGGCCAGATTGGATCACCTTCGGTTGCTCGCGGTGAGGCCGCTAAATTGCAGCCGCACCTGAAAAACTCCTGTCTTGAATGATCCAATCCTGCTCCGACTGCGTATTCATTATCAAAACGTCACGTAACGAGGCTATCATGTTCGACGAAACCCAAAGGGGCAGGAAGAAAATCGCCATAGTTGGCGCAGGCATCTCAGGCCTTTCAGCGGCTTATTATCTTTCCGAAAACAATGACGTGACACTCTTTGAGGCCGAACCCAGGCTTGGCGGGCATGCCCGTACGGTCATGGCGGGCAAAAATGGCGATCAGCCGGTCGATACCGGTTTTATCGTCTTCAACTATGCCACCTACCCTCACCTGACACGGTTGTTCGATACGCTGAACGTGCCTGTCGACAAATCCGAGATGAGCTTTGGTGCGACCATCGACAACGGGCGCATCGAATACGGGCTGAACAACCTGCGCACTCTTACGGCGCAGAAACGCAACCTTGCGCGGCCGGCCTATTACAAGATGATCGCCGACATCCTGCGTTTTGGCAGAGAGGCCCCGGACGCAGCCAAGGACGATGACACAACGATCGGAGAGCTGGTTGATCAGCTGCGGTTGGGGCACTGGTTTCGGCACAATTACCTGATGCCCATGTGCGGGGCGATCTGGTCGACCCCGGTTGAATTTGTGGATCAATTCCCAGCGCGGTCGCTGGTGCAGTTCTTTCGCAATCACGCTCTGCTGGCCAATGGCCGCGCCAATCAGCACCAATGGTACACGGTCAAGGGCGGCAGCATTGAATATGTCCGCCGGATTGACGCCACCCTGCGTGCCCGCGGGGCCGAAATACGTCTGGCCAGCCCCGTTCAGAGGGTGCAGCGCAATGAGATAGGCGTGACCGTTCACAGCCAAGGCCAGTCGGATCAGTATGATGAGATCATTCTGGCCACCCACTCGGATCAATCCCTTGCCATTCTGGGCCAGGATGCCACCCCAGCCGAAGCAGCCGCGCTTGGCGCGATCCGGTATCAGCCCAACACGGCCATCCTGCATTGCGATCCGTCGCAGATGCCCAAACGCCGGGCCTGCTGGTCCAGCTGGACCTATCGCTCGCAGGCCGGGAATGTCGGGGTGACCTATTGGATGAACCGGCTGCAGAATATTCCCGACAGTGACCCGCTGTTTGTGACGCTGAACGCCTCATCCGAGATCGCCGCCGACAAGATCTATGATAAGGTCGAATTCGCCCATCCGGTTTTTGACAAGGCCGCACTTTGGGCACAGGGGCAAATCCGCGAGATGCAGGGACAGAACCGCACCTGGTTTGCGGGCGCCTATAACCGGCACGGGTTTCACGAAGACGGGATTGCCAGCGCCATGCATGTCGTCGAGCGGATCACTGGCGGCCCGCAAACCATCGGAGCAGACAATGGCACCCCCGAACAGATCGCGGCCATACCTGTTGCGGCCGATATTTGAGCTGTTGCGCCAGGCCATTCTGGCGCTGGCGATGGTGCTGCCCTGCGGTTTAGCGGCGTCACCTTTGGCTGAACGGTTGGGCGATCCAAAAGTTCTGGGCAGCTCTACGTTCCGGTTTCTGGGTTTGCCGGTTTACGATGCCAGGCTTTATACGCCCGGCGGCGCACCGTTTAACTGGAATCAAGAGTTTGGGCTGAAACTGACATACCGCAAATCCATCGCGCAGAAGGCTCTGATAAAGTCGACGCTTGACGAAATGGTGCGACAGGGCAACCCGCCTCCAACCGCCGATCAGTTGCAGGCCTGTTTTCAGGCCGTCAGCAAAGGCGACAGCTATTTGGCAATCTCGAAGGGGCCGGACAAGATCGGGTTCTGGCGCAATGGCAGCAGAACCTGCACCTTGTCGAGCCCGGGCATCACGCGCGCATTCATGTCGATCTTTCTTGGCAGCAACACCAGATCGGCCAACTTTACCCGGCAGTTGAAGGGTCAGTGATGCTGTATCCCCGGGTCAGTCTCTATGCGTTGATGCTCGCCGCTGCAGGCATCCCGCTTTACATTCACCTGCCGCGTTTTGCGGCGGTCAATCTGGGCATTGGCCTTGGGGTGATCGGCGCCGTCCTGTTGCTGATCCGTTTGGTTGACCTTGTGCAGGATCCCCTGATTGGCTGGGCGATTGACCGGTGGCCTGGTGGCCAGCTTTTGTTTGCTGCCCTCGCCGCACTTGGGCTGGCGGTTGGCTTCCCGCTGCTGTTCACTCTGTCTGAGGGCGCGTCCGTTGCCAGTTTGGTGGCCATCCTTATCCTGCTGTTTTCAGCCTACAGCCTGGGAACCATCCTGCTCTATGGCCGCAGCGCCACGTTGGCCAAAACGCCCACCCCGTCCGAGCTGATGACACTCGCCGCCTATCGCGAGGGCGGGCAGCTAACCGGCGTGATACTTGCCGCAAGTGCCCCCGCGCTGTTTGTCGCCTTTGGCGCGCAGGCGCAGGGCTATCCTGCGTTCGGGCTGTTTTTGGGCCTCATCGCCATTCTGACCTTTGTCCTGACGGCCCCGATCTGGCGACGCGCGCCGATAACCGGACAAGCCCTGACCTTTTCCGGGCTCGGCGATGCCGGTGCTTTGCGCCTGCTGGTTCTTGCGCTGATCAACAGCTTGCCGGTCGCCATCACCTCGACTCTGTTTCTGTTTTTTGTCGAAGACCGGCTGCAACTGCCAGGCATGGCAGGACCGCTGTTGATCTTGTTCTTCCTCAGCGCGGGGGCAAGCGTGCCCCTTTGGGCGCGGCTCAGCAATCGGATTGGCCCGAAACAGACCCTAATGATCGCCATGCCGCTGTCGATTGCGGCCTTTGTCAGCGCCGCGACGCTGTCAACCGGCAGCCTTGCCGGGTTCGCCCTGATCTGCATTGCATCGGGCGCCGCACTTGGGGCGGATATGGTGGTGCTGCCGGCCATGTTCTCGGTCGCTCTGACACGCGCAGGTCTGAACGCATCCGCCGCATTCGGCATCTGGTCTTTCGCGGGCAAGCTGGGGCTAGCCCTGGCGGCCTTTTTCACCCTGCCATTGCTGGAACGCAGCGGATTCACCCCGGGACAGGCAAATTCAGCCGAGGCGCTGCGAACGCTCAACCTCGCCTATGCCATTTTGCCCTGCATCCTGAAACTCGGCGCGTTTGGAATGGTCCTGACGCTGCCAACTGAGGTCTCAGCCAAATGAAACTACTTGCTATAGCCCTGCTCATCATCTTCGCCCTGTCCATTGCAAAGGGGCGCTATCTCAGCTTTAGGGCCCAATCGCCTGAGGATTACAGCGGCACCGGCCCCGCGTTTAAGATGACGGAAAACCTGAACGGGGAGATCCTGTCCGAAGGGCTGATCTATGGCCCCGACGGTAAGATGTCGAACAGCTTTGTCGCCCGTATGGTCGGGGAATGGGACGGCAACACAGGCACCCTGACCGAGAATTTCACCTATTCCAACGGCAAGAAGATGGCCCGCAAATGGTATCTGACTCTGGGCACAGGAAACACATTCATCGCGACAGCAGATGACATTGTGGGCGAAGGGCGCGGCACGGTCTCGGGCTCGACCGTAAAGCTGACCTACATGATCATCCTGCCCGAGGACGCAGGGGGACACACGCTGGACGTAACCGACTGGATGTACCTGACGGAAAGTGGCGTGATCATGAACCGGTCCGAGATGCGAAAGTTCGGCATCAAAGTCGCCGAGCTGATAGCCACCATGCGCCCGGCGCCCTCCACCAAATCGGCCTATCTGGACCGGGCGAATGGCCATGACACCGCCGCTGAAACACGGGTGCTGCAATGAAACCACGTCGTGTTTTCATCGCTGGCCTTGCTGTTCTGGGGCTGACCGTTCTGGCTGCCTGCTCCGCGAAACCCCGAACCCCCAAGACCTTTTTGTCCGATCGGCAGTTGAACCTGGAAGAGTTCTTTGAGGGTCAGACTGTGGCCTATGGTCAATTTCAGGATGTTCTGGGCAATGTGCCACGCCGGTTCACTGTTGATATCAATGGTACATGGGATGGCGAGACGCTGACCCTGATCGAGGATTTCGTCTATGACGACGGCGCAACCGAGCAGCGCGTCTGGACCCTGACCAAAACCGGCAAGGATAGCTGGACCGGCACAGCCCCCGGCGTGCTGGGCACCGCCAGCGGGATCGAGCGCGGCGATACGTTCAACTGGACCTACAAGATCGACCTGCCCGTCAAGGATGGGACCATGCGGGTCGATTTCGATGACTGGATGTGGCTGCTGAGCGATGACCGGCTGCTGAACCGGGCCTATGTCTCGCGCTATGGCATCCGGCTGGGTGAGGTCATTTTGTTCTTTGAAAAGAAATAGCCAGACAGAAAAAGGGCGAACCCGAAGGCTCGCCCTTAGATCAATCTGGTTCAGATCAGCTTAGAAGTTGAACTGAGCACCAAAGTCGGCACGGATCTTGCCGTCGTCGTCGCCGTCTTTGATCTCGCCAACTGCACCACGCAGCGATACACCGCCGCCCAGGTCATAGATGGCGCCAACACCGATGTTGCGGGTGTCGTCGTCAGCCGAACCGTCACCGTAAACCAGCTGCAGCGTGGTTGCCGCACCCAGATCATAGGCGACCGAGAAACCATAAGCGGTGCCGTCTTCGGCGTCGTTGTTGACGTCATCGTCAGCCACGAACAGGGTGCCGTAGAAATCGCCCAGTTCTGCACCAAGGGTCAGAACAGTCAGGCTTTCCTTGTCAACGCCTGCGCCTTCATCAGTTTCACCATATGCCAGCGAGGCGGTGAAGTTGTTGAAGGTGTAAGATGCGCTTACGTCCCAGCGATCACGGTCGTCAGTGATGCCTGCGCCCAGGAATTTCGTGTCCTGGTCATAGGATGCCGAGAATGCCAGATCGCCAACGGTGTAGCGGAAGAACACAGCATTCGCGCCCGTGCCGGTTGAGCTGTATTCCAGGAAGGAATAGTTCACGCCCGAATACTGACCCAGGAATTCTTCCAGGCCCGGCTCGGTACCGAAGTAGTCATCCAAGTTGTCGAACGAACCCGAAACGTTACCGGCGTCAACACGCAGGCCGCCATAGATAACCGAGAAACGGGCGCCATTCAGGCCAGCTTCGTTCTGCTCGCCGGTGCTTGAATCGTCATCCGCCTGCAGACGAACACGGCCCTGGAATTCAACGCCGCCATCTGTTTCGGCACTGGCGTCGATGTTCAGACGAAAACGCGACACCAAAATGGTATCGTCGGTCGAGGCGTTGTTTGAATTGACCGCACCAGACGCGGTCGTTGTGGTGGTGGTTGCTGAACGGTCTTCTTCATAGCCCAGACCAAAGCGGCCATAGCCGCTGAATTTGACTTCCGCGGCAGCAACACTGGCGGTTGCAATCAGCGCGGTCGATGCGATGAGTACGTTTTTCATGGTTAATCCATAAGTTTTGAGAGGAGTAGTGCCACCGAAGCGGCGGCTAAATTCGTCGAATAATTTCAACATGGGCACAATAGCGAGACGGGATTTTCCACGCCCTCTGCCTGCAACGGTGTTGCCACTTTGCACCGGGCAAAAAGGCCGCAGGGCGTAGATATTCAAGCTTTTCGAGCACTTTGTTCGCTCATTGGAAACGTTACAAAAATTTGAACGCAAAAAAGCCAGACCACCTCTTTAAACCGGGAATTATTGACAGGTCGCATGATTCAGGGATTCTCGGTCCCTACCCCTGTTGTGACTGCAGCCCAATTTCAGGTGAGTCGCAATCTGAGAGTCCGCATTCCGGGAATTGCCACGCCCAAGAGCACGCCCAGTCACACAGCATAATGCCCAGCCGCGCTTCGGGTCGGATGCGATCCTGCTACGGCACCATATGCTAGTTGCTGTTATAGAAAAATGACAGGCTGCGGCTGACACCGCCAGGGGGCAACGGGAAAGGTGACGCCGCACGAACCTGCGCCTTGGCAGCGCGGTCGACTTCGGGGGATCCAGAGCTGTCGACCACATCGACAAAGGCCAAGGTGCCATCCGGGTTGATCTGAAAAAAGACTTGAGCGAAACCGCGTGCCGAAACATAGACCAAAGGCGCCCGGTTCAGATGCATGAGCACACGGCCAGCATAGTTGGTTTTGGTGGAATTGCCTGGCCCCCTTCCCCCTGAACCTGCACTGGTGTTGCCGCGTGTGAACGGGTCAATTCCCGCGCGTTTGTACTGCGACAGCGGGGATTCGACTTCTTTCTCTGGGAACCGCAGATCACTGAAATCGTTGGAGCCCGGCAAGACGCCCTGCGGTTTGGAACTAGGTCGTTGATCCGGTAGCTTCGGACGCACCGAAGAGGTTAGTGCCGTCGCTGTCTCTTCTTCCGCCTCAGGTTCGGGTTCGGGCTCGACAAGTGGGATGTCGACGTCGGGTATGTCAGCTATCAGCGGTATGTCGGGAACCGGCGATGGCTCGGGCGTGGGAACTTCGGCCGGGGCCGGGTCAACCGCTGCCTGTTCTTCGGCTTGCACCGGGCTGGCCTCGGGCACTCCTTCGGGTGTTTCGGCCTGCTCACTGGGTTCGGCCTGAGGCGTGGAATCTTCGTCCTGGCTGGCGGCTTCATTTGCGTCCGAAGGTGTCTCAGATGTGGTTTCCGACGGCTCAACCGTTTCCGTCACAACCGGGCGCACGATTTCGGACTTGCCCAGATCGGGTGAAGGGACCTGTTGAGGGTTATCAGAGGCGACCAATGCTTCGCTGACCGGCACTTCTTCGGGTTCGGGTGCCGGTTCGGGCTCCAGCGGCTCTTCCGGTTCCGGTTCGGATTCGGGGGCGGGCTCGGGCTCAACCGGGTCCGCAACGACATCGGCAATCTCTTCGAACTCATTGCCCAGCGCGATGGCATCGGCCGGGCCTGCAGGTTCCGTGGTTTCAGTCAGACGGGGCGCCGTCACGCTCAACCCGACTAAGTGAATTAACAGGGACACCAGGACCGCAATAGCCGCAATGACAACCGAGCGTCTGATCATTCCAGCGCCTTTTCGGTCACTACAAAGACCGACGTCGCCCCCAACCGCCGCAGAGTCCCCGTCACCTCAATCAGGCGGTGGCCCGGTGCTTCACGGTCGGGCACGATGCGCACCGGCGCGGGTTCGCGACCGGCCATATAAACTTCGGGGGTCATCGGGCGGCCCCGAAAGCTGAGCAATCCGTTCTTGTGCAGAACCAATGCGTCGGGAGGCTCACTGCCATCCAGTTCTGACGTATCCACAAGTTGCAGATCCGGATCCAGCGGCGGCGCTATCGTTCCGGTGATCAAAAAGAAGATCAGCATCAGAAACACGACATTGATCAAAGCAATGGTCGAATCGCGTTTGCGGCGGGGTCGAAGATTGCGGATCATCGCCTCACTCCAACACCAGAACGCTCAACCCGTCGCGCCCACGCAGCCGCACCAGCAGATTGACCAGCCTTTGCGAGGTTGTATCGGGGTCAAGGCTGACCAGGACTTGCCCGGTGTTCACCTGCTCGACCACCTCGTCCAATGTGACCGGAACGCCGTTCAGGATCAGGCGCTCTGAGCCCAGCTGCAGAAACACCCGCTGACCCGTAACTTCGTCGGTCGAGGCGCCGCCGGTCGCACTGCTCAATTCGATCTCGGCATATTTCGAGAAGGTCGAAGTCAGCATGAAGAAAAGCAACAAAAGGAAAATGATGTCGATGAGCGGCGTCATCGACATTGGCCGTCGCACAAATGGTGCCCGATTACGCATGATCTGCTGTCGTTGGGACAGCGGCCATCTGGGCAGGGTCTGACGATCCCCGCCCCGGAACAAGAACGGTCCTCAAGGCCTTGTCGGCGAAAACCCGTTCGCGCGCAGTGCGACTTTCGAACCAGGACAGAACCATCGAGGTCGGCATCGCCACGGCCAGACCAACCGCTGTGGTGACCAGCGCTACCCAGATACCGCCCGCAAGCAGCGAGGGATCAACCGACGATCCGGCAGTCTGAAGGCTCTGGAACGCTTCGATCATGCCAAGGACGGTGCCGAACAGGCCCAGCAGAGGCGCCAGCTGTGCCACGGTGTCCAGCAGGCGAAAGCCGCGTTCAAGGCCCGCCAAGGCCAACCCGGCCTCGGCATCCAGCCTTTGGTCCAGCCCGGGCATGATGGGCGCATCCATGGCAGTGCTGACTAGCGGCGCAAGATAACTGCGGCTTTCCGCCAGCTTGGCCCTTGCGGCCTGCGTGTCACCTGCATCCCAGGCCGCAAGCGCCTGGGACAGGATCTTGTGCCGACCGACACCGGAAACGGTGAACTGCCAAAGCTTGTACAGCGTGACGGCCAGCGTCACGATCGACATGGCGATCAGGACCGCAACCACCGGCCCGCCAAGGGCAACAATTTCACGCAAAGCATCAAGCGGGCTCATCTGAGAAACTCCACATCTGTTCGGTTGTTTAGCGTAAGGGCTTCGTCGCAAAGATCGCTTTCGGCGCCTTCGACCGTACATGTATTGGATCCGTTGATCAGAATCCGGCCAACATCGCCGCAGCTCATGTCCGCGATGCTGAACTGCCGCACCCGCAGACGTCCCGCAGGAATATCGCGGAAATTATACAGCGACAGGCTGACAACATTGCCCTCAGCGTTGAAGATCACGGTTTCATAATTGGCGGCCTCAATCTCGGCACCGGTCTGATTTTGCAACAGAAATGACAATCGGCAGTTGCCATCGACCTGTTGCAAATTGTTCAGTTCCATCAACAGCCCAGCGCTTGGGTCCTCGGCGGATTGCGCAGGGGACATGGTTGGAATGCCAAGACAAAGGATCGCTAGTTTCGCCAGGCGGAAAGACGTCACAGGTTTTCTCCCGGTAATTCAATGAAGACATCGAAGGCCGGCGTTTCGGTGCTGGCGCGTTATTCTTTTATCCAAGAGCTATGGCCCGCGAAAGGGCTCGCGACGCATTTGTGACCAACCGGCATATTTACGGCCATCCGGTCAGGCCACTGGTTTCCGGCCGGATTAACCTGAACCCCTGAGGCCTTGTACCTGGTGCCAATTAACCTCGGACCGACCGAAATTGCGTCTGCGTGGTGCGACCACACCGGGCTGGTTCCGATTTGACAACAAAACCATTCATTTGGGAGGCTTGACCGCAATATCATAGCAATTCGGCCTGACATCTGCCACACTTGTTACCAAATTGGTCTGATACCACGTCAATCTTTTGGATTCGGCGCGATATTGACGCGAAAGAGGCATGCAACGATGTGCCGAAGAAGTACCAGGGGGCAAGCGCTGATCAATGACGACTGTCATCGGGAAATCCACACGCCTTTCAACTATTCTGCAAAACGCCGATCTACATGACTTCAGCGCGCGGTTTCTCGAAGAAGGGATAGACGACGTAATATTGGACGAATTGACAGACCCGGAACTTCGAGATCTGGGTTTGACTGTCGGTCAAAGGAAACGTTTTCGGCAAACACAGGCACAACTGAAGCTTCAGGAAGCGTCCGACAGACCCGCAATGTCCCGCGTGGCCGAACGGCGACAGCTGACGCTTGTATTCTGCGATCTGGTCGGGTCCACGCAATTAGCACAGCGGCATGATCCGGAAGAGCTGATGCAGATCATGAATCTGTATCTGGACACCGCCATCGGCACGATGAAACAACACGGATGCCACCTGGCTTATAAGCAGGGCGATGGCATCATGATGTATTTCGGATATCCGAAAGCCACTGAAGATGATACCGAGCGCGCGGTGCGTGCAGTTTTGGAAACCATCGAAGCGGTTCAGAATCTGGAAAACAAGTTCGGTGAAAACCTGGACCTGCGCGCGGGAATCGCAACCGGAGTTGTCGTTGTCGGGGTTGTTTCCTCTGCCAGCCTGGGAACACAGGATTTCATTGTTGGCGAAACGGCCAACCTTGCCTCACGCCTTCAGGGATTGGCCAATCCCGGTGAAGTTGTCGTCTCGTCCGAGACATGGCGCCTGACAAAAGGGGCCTTTAACTTTGAACCGCGCGGCAATCACGAATTGAAGGGATTTGATGGTGAGCGCTCGGTCTTCCGCGTTATTGACGAAAAGATCGCCGCCAGCCGGTTCGACGCACGCACCGGCAAGTCGACGGTCAAATTGGTTGCCCGCGAAGACGACCTGACCGGCCTGACAGGGCTTTGGGATCATGTGCTGCGCGGATCGGGTCAGGTTGCGCTGGTTGGTGGCCCGGCCGGTATCGGGAAATCGCGGCTGATCAATTCCCTCAGCAAAACGCTGGGACAAAGGCCTATGACCCTGCAATGTGTCCCGCATCTTGCCAGTTTGCCCCTGCACCCGCTGCGTGCCGAGCTTCGGCGGTTTGCAGGGGATGAGACTGATACCTACAAGGTAACCGAGTCGATCAGGGAATACGCGAAAAACGCCTCTCGTTTGACCGAAGAAGATGCTGCGCTGCTATTGGATTTGGCCGGGTTTGAAACTGACGCTCCGGTCGAACCCGATCCGATCAAGAAAGCCCGCAAATCTTTGGATTTGCTGATCCGCTGTGCCGGGAGCATCTGCGATGAACGCGGGTCATTGCTGTTGGTATTCGAAGATGTGCACTGGGCGGACGCAACCACGCTGGATGCCTTGGACGCGCTGATCGACGCCTTGGATCAGTTGCCCATCCTTGTGGTTCTGACGCACCGCCCTGAATACGAGCCTCCGGAACATTTTGAAGGCCGCGCGTCAATCGTCGAATTGACACCTCTTTCGGTTCTCGAAGCGTCTGAACTGGTGCGCCGTGTTGCCGTACCGCGCAGCCTGCCGGTCACTTTGGTCAGACAGATTGTCGAAAAAGCCGATGGTGTACCGCTTTATATCGAGGAAATGACCAAGGCGGTTCTGGATCAACTGCCGCAGGACGTGCCCATCGACGCCGGGGTAATGGGAACCCTCAGTATCCCCGCAACTCTTCATGACTCGCTGATGTCGCGGCTGGACCGGATGGAAAATGCGCGACCTGTAGCGCAGTTGGGATCCGTGATTGGCCGCAGCTTCACGTCGGCGATGATCCATGCGGTAGCGCCCAAGGAAACGGATGTGGAATCGGCATTGATCCAACTGATCGGTGCAGGTCTGGTATCCATCACCAGCGAAGCCGGGGCGCCGACTTACACGTTCCACCATGCGCTGGTGCAGGACACAGCGTACCAGTCGCTTTTACTTGAAGACCGGGAACAGATTCACCTGAAAATCGCCAAAGAATTGCTGGCCGGTCACAAGGCTTTTGGTAACCCGACACCGGATACCGTGGCGCATCACTGCGATCTAGGCGGTCTTAAGGGCGAGGCTGTTACCCACTGGGTTCTGGCGGGTGAACAGGCCCTCAGCCGCCTTGCGAACCTACCGGCGATTGCCGCTTTTCAGGCCGCATTGCGCAATATCGAAACGATGCCCGGCGGTCCCGAACGAGATGGGGTAGAGCTTGGCGTTCAGATGAATGTGTTGCCTGCGTTCATGGCGATACACGGTTGGTCATCCACACAGGTTGGGCAGACCGCAGCCCGTGCGATGCATCTTGCACAGGCGCTGGGTGCGGGCGAAACCCTGTTTGCCGCGACCTTCTGCCGATGGACGCATTTCTTTGTGTCGGGCCAGATGAACCGCGCACTTGAGATGGCGCAGGCCCTTGACGGCATGGCCAGCCTTGCACCGGATCCGGTTACAAACGTCCTTGCTGCTCGAGCGCTCAGCTATACTCATTATTTCCGCGGCGAGTTCGCCGATTGCGAAAGACAGCTTGAACGGGGCCTTGCCCTGATCACGCCCGAGCTTGACATGGCCATGATGCCGATGACCCAGTCCTCGACCAGCGCGTCGTTCTTTGCCATTCAGGGCTGTCTTCTGTGGCAGCTTGGCAAATTCGACGAGGCCGAAGAGGCCCGCCTGAAGTCGATCGAAATCAGCAAGCCGTTCGAACACGCCCCCAACCTTGTTTACATTATGGGCGCGTCGTCGATGTTCCTTCCGTATGCGGGCGAATGGGACTTGCTGGACGATACGATGAACGAAGCGCGTCGGATCGCGGACGAAGAAGGGTTCCTGTATCTTCACGCAATGCAGGATATCTATCTGGGTCTGGCTCAGGCGGGCAAAGGTGACGTGATCGGGGGGGCTGCTCGTGTCGGGACCTATATGGACCTTGTGTCCCAGGCTGGCGGCAACTTTACCTTCCCGCAAAACCAGATTGTCCTGTCCGAGCTGTTGATAGATCAGGGTCATATCGAGGACGCCCTGAACCGGCTTGAACATGTTTGCACGCCCGGGTGGGAGCGTGGAGAGATGTTGAACAAGCCGGAATATCACCGTGTGCGCGCTAAAGCATTGGCCGCCCGTGGCGACCTTGACCAAGCTGTCACCGAGGCAAATCAAGCCCTGCAGCTTGCACGTGACATCGGGGCAGTTGTTCAAGAGAAACGCGCTCTGGATTGCCTGAACAAACTTGCTAAAACGTTATGAAATTAGATAGCTGCCAGATTTAACCGCGCAGTGCCATCCAGAAGGGGGAGACGATGACCGAAGCACTTGAATTGGACCAGCAGCAGTGGGACGCTGTGAACAAGGCCGTCCACGATGAAGCGTTGCGCGCGCGTATTGCTGCCAGTTTTCTGCCGCTCTACGGCCCGCTACCGGCTGATACCCAATCGGTTCCTCTGAACAAGCTTGAACTGGTTCCCGAAGCGACCGGTCCAAAGATGCGCTTTGGCGTGAATGATTTTGATACGACGCGGCTGTCGACAGTGTCCGTGAACGTCCATGTCAAAGGCGCACAGCTTGCAGATCCCGAACTGGCCGCCGCGCTGATTATGTTCCGCCGGGCGGCTGCCATTGTCGCACGGGTTGAGGATGAGATCATTTTTAACGGTCAGGCCGGCACCGGTGAAGGCCCCCAACCCGCGCCCGGCACACCCGTCACGCTGCCCCCGGTTTATACCGTAAGCGGTGGTGGAAAATACGAAGGCCTGCTGGAAGCGGGGGAGGCACAACCCATTTCCAGCGGTTCCAAGAAAAAGCCTACCGGCCCCGAGGTTTTCGAGGCCGTGGTTGCGGGGATCAGTCAACTGGAATCCCTGGGTCATCTTGGACCCTATGCTTGTGTGATGGGTAACGGCCTGTTCCAGGCGGTCACGACACCGATGGAAAACTCGATGGTCCTGCCCCGCGACAGCATTTTGCCATTTCTGGACGGGCCGCTGCTGCGGTCTGGCGCATTTCCGGTGAACAAGGCCGTGCTGGTGTCTTTGCAGGGCGCACCGGTTGAGATTGTTGTACCTTCTGACATTGCGGTCAAATATCTGCAGACCTCGGCAGATGGCGATCATATCTTCCGCGTTCAGCAGAAATTCCGCCTCAGGATCAAAGAAGCTCAGGCTATCTCGACCATCACGTGCTGACCGGCGCGATGGGTATGCGGGAATTCAGCGACGGCGGGGTCACCCTGCGCTGGTCCGAGGCCGCCTTTCAGGCAGCCACCGGGGTACAGCGGGTTCTGGTTGAGGCCGGGCCTGCGATATCTCCGCATGACACGCTGCGCCTGTTCTATCGCGAAGGCGGCGGACCTGAGCGGGCTGTCCGTGGGTGGCCACTGGGTCAGGATCAACAAACGGGGTTGCAACAATTTGCAGCGGCCCTGCCCGTTCCCGCTGTGGGAAAACAGATGACCTGGCGGCCGGTTCTGACCTCGGGCGGGCGCGATTATGACCCCGGAAACGCGGTCGCACCGAAACCAGAAGATCGCGCGCCAAAACACGAGACATCCAGTCCGGTGCTGGATCATATCGCCCATTTTGAGGTGCCGTTTTCGGGCAACTTCAACCCATCGGGTGAAACTCCCGATGGCATATGGCTGCATTTTGCGATCAAAGAAGGCGGTACCGTGACCGGCCCGAAACTGAACGGAACGATCGAGCCCGTGGGCGGAGACTGGATGCGCGTGCGCCCTGATGGCGTGGGTATTCTGCATGCCAAGGCGCTTATCAATCCGACAACCGGCGGTGCCCCGGTCATGTTCGACGATACCGGGATCTGCGATTTCGGTACGGATGGCTATGCCGCCCTTGCCAAGGGCAAGCTGCCACCCAGTGCCCCGGTTCGGCTGGCACCCCGGTATCTGACCTCGAATCCGCGTTATATGTGGATCAACCGTTTGCAGGGTTTCGGGATCGGAGAGGCCAGCCTGTCCGACATCACCCTGCGATTTGACGTCTATTCCGCGAAAGGAACATCCGATGGCTGAAAAGGTGGTCATATTAGGCGGGGGCGTCGGCGGGATGAGCGCCGCGCATGAGCTGATCGAACGGGGTTTCGAAGTCGAAGTCTACGAGCGCCAGCTTATCGCTGGCGGCAAGGCCCGCAGCATTCCGGTGCTTGAAGGCGAAGACGATCACGGTTCGAAAGAGGAACATATCAGAGCGCTGAAAGACTGGATCGGGATGCACGGCTATGACCTGCCACCCGGTGTCAAACGCCCCTGGTTGCCCGGTGAACATGGGTTCCGGTTCTTCCCAAACTTCTACCGGCACATCACCAATACGATGTCGCGCACGCCCTATTATGACAAGGGCACCTGCTACGACAATCTGGTTCCGACAACCCAGGTATTGGTCAGCCAGTTCGACCACCCCGGTATCATCGTACCCGAGCGGTTTCCACAATCGCTAAAAGAGGTCGCCAATGCGCTCAAGACCTTTGCCTATACAATCTCGCCGCGCAACGAAATCGACTTTGAGGATATCGAACATTTCCTTGGTTGCATGTGGCGCATAGCGACCTCGTGCAAAGAGCGCCGGTTCGATGAGTATGAACGTATCGGTTGGTGGGAATTCATCGGCGCCGCGGAGCGGTCCGAGGCCTATCAGAAGTTTCTGGCAATCGGCCTGACCCGATCACTGGTGGCGGCCAAAGCGACAACCGCAAGCACCAAGACCGTTGGCGATGTCGCCATTCAACTGCAGCTTGGGATCGCAACACCCGAGGCGACCAGCAACAGGCTGCTGAACGGGCCGACCAATCTGGTCTGGATTCAGCCTTGGCTGGAATATCTGAAAAGCCGGGGTGTGGTGTACCATTTCGATTCCAAGGTGACCGGGATTGAATGCCGAAACGGCCGAATTGCCAGCGCCACGGTTGAACAGGACGGCACGCAAAAGCAGGTCACCGGTGATTGGTTCATCAGCGCCTTGCCCATTGAACGCATTGCACCTTTGGTGACGCCGGCCATGACAAAGGTAGATCCGGGTCTGGCCAAGCTGCCATTGCTTGCCGAAGACGTGCAATGGATGAATGGCATACAGTTTTACCTGACCAAGGATGTTGAACTAGCCCATGGCCATGTGATCTTTATCGACAGCCCTTGGGCGCTGACGGCTGTTTCGCAAAAACAATTCTGGTCCCAGATAGATTTTGAAAACTGGGCCGATGGTAAGACCAAGGGATTGCTCTCGGTCGATATTTCCGAATGGGACAAGCCGGGCACGAACGGAAAAACCGCGCGCGACAGCTCTCGTGAAGAAATCGCCAAAGAGGTCTGGGAACAGCTCAAACGCAGCCTGAACGTTGATGGCAACATCGTCCTCAGGGATGAAGAACTGCATTATTGGTTCCTGGATCCCGACATCGTTGAGGACCCCGATCATCCTGCCCGAGAAAGCAATGTCGAACCGCTGTTGGTAAACCGCATTAACAGCTGGCGGCTGCGGCCCGAAGCGGCGACGCTGATTCCGAACTTTATGCTTGCGTCCGACTACGTCCGGACCAACACCGACCTGGCCACCATGGAAGGCGCAAATGAGGCTGCCCGAAGAGCCGTCAATGCCATCCTACGGCGCAGTGGTTCTGAGGCGCAGCCCTGTGAAATCTGGGATCTGCATGAGCCCGACATCCTGCAACCCCTGCGGGCCTATGACTATGCCCGATATCAGGCGGGTGAGCCCTGGGATGAACGCTTTGCCATCGCTGTCGAGGCCGCTTTGCGCATGGGACAAGACGCCACCGGCACCAAACGTGGTGGGCAAGGACCGCTGGCCGCGATTGGTCCGCTAACGGCCGAATACTCCAAGCCCGGCGGAATTGTCGAAGACCCTGCGATCTCGGACGCGTTGCGCATGGTCGCGGCACCTCCTGAGCTCTATAATCTGATGGCCGCGCATCTGCCGGGCCGGGACACACCGATCCCCGGCGCGGACTTTGCCGAAGATCTGGCGATCGGCATTGTTGAGGCGACCTCACCGCCAACCGACACGTCCGGTCGCAAAGTCATCATCACACAGAAGGGCTGACAGGTGACTGTTCCCAAGGCGCAGCCGGCATCCGCGGCCACGCAAGGCTTCCTTGACCAACTGACGCGTTATGGCGATCAGGCGCGCAAGGTACTGTTGGACAAAATGCCAACGGGTGAGCCGCAAGCCTATCTCTATGGGCCTATGCGGGACTATATCGAAACCTCGGGCAAAGGGCTTAGACCTGCCCTTCTTTTGGCCACGTGTGAAGCATTCGGCGGAAAAGCCGAGGATGCCGAAATTGCTGCTGCGGTCATCGAATTGCTGCACAATGCATTTCTGGTTCATGACGATATCGAAGACCTCAGCGATTTCCGACGGGGTCGGGAATGTATGCACAAACGTCTTGGTGTGCCCTTGGCGATCAATATCGGCGACGGCATGCAATCTCTGGCGCTAAGCCTGCTGCGCCAGAACCTCGGCCCTCTGGGCCCGATGACCGGCGCGCGTGTGGTGGACGAATTTGATCACCTGCTGAAAGAGTCGATCGAGGGCCAAGCCCTTGAATTGGGATGGATAAAAGACAATCGCCTTGACCTCAGCCCGTCCGACTATCTGACCATGTGTCTGAAGAAAACCTGCTGGTACAGCTTCATTCACCCGATGCGTATAGGTGCCCTGATCGCGCGCCCGGACGATGTCGCCTCCGGGGCGCTGAATCTGGATGACTTCAACGCGTTCGGCTTTTTTCTGGGGGCCGCCTTTCAGATCCAGGATGACGTTCTGAATCTTGTGGGAAGCCAGGGTAAATACGGCAAAGAGATCGGTGGGGATATCTACGAAGGCAAACGCACGCTGATGCTGGGACGTCTTGGGGCGCAGGCGGATCGGCAGGAACAGTCCCGACTGTCAGAGTTTCTAGAAAAGCCAAGAACGGCCCGTTCGGAGCAAGAGGTCGAATGGGTATTGGCGCGGATGAACCACTATTCTTGCATTGAATATGCTCAGGCCGCAGCAAATGACCTGCTTGCGGCGGCCCGTCGGGAATTCGATGTTGTATTTGCAAATACCAACGCGGCGCCGCGCGCGTTTCTTGGTCAGTTCATGGATTATCTGGTGGCGCGTCAGGTCTAACACTCGCCCTATTTTTTTGTAGATATTCAATATCTTAAATTTCGAAATCCCGTGAATCCACCGCCGAATCCAATACGCATTCCTTTCAAGTTTGTCATTTACTAAACGCTGTAGGCTGTGCACATTGAGCTATGCCTTATTTCGAGCGAAAACCATTTGTCAGCGCTCTCCGCACGGCCACCAAGGCCGTTCCGGAGCAGGATACACTTCCGATATCTCAGATCGCACGGGGCATTCTGAATGCGGAAAACAGCACCACACAACAGCTGGACGGACCCTTTCACTGCCGCAAGCCCTGCAGGCCCGGTGAGACAGGAACCATTCTCTTGTCCTTTGCTGCACCTGCCGGAGCAGACGTTGTCGACTTGCAGTTCGAACCGGGCGACATGATCAGCCGCGACGGCAACGTGTTGCCAACCGACAAGATGAGCATCCAACCTTCCGCAGTCCGTATTCCCCCGGGACAGGCCGTCGACGTTGCCGTAAGCCTCACCATTCATGATCTGGCAGAACCCGGCCAGTATCAGGGGCGCGTATACACCAAAGGCAGCGAAAACACCGCCATCGTTGTCACCTTTGAGGTTGTGGCTGACTAAAGTGATCCTGCCCCGAAGGTAGGGTGCAGTATTGCCCGTGGTCGGAGTTTTCTATTTCGATTGCACATATGCAGAAAAATAGCTTCGAAAAATATTTCGATTTGTAATCATCTGCCTCATACGAAGCTGGCACCGGGCGAGGCTAAACATGCGCCTCATAGATAGCTTAACTATTCCTGCCATTGGGCTTTTAGGTGCCACAGCCAACGTGAATGCCGAGCAAGAACAAACAGCTTTTTAAATCGGGTGAGATGGGTCGCCTTGGCACAAAATTCGACCAAAAGATTACCGGCAAAACGATATAAACTGCTGAGCAACATCGACGCGCGAAGCGAAATGACCAGCCAGAATTGTCCCCTGTCTCTCGCATACGGAATCGAAGGCGGTCAGGCATCGCGCTTTGCTTCAGCCACCTCACGCAACCAAAAAAATGACGATGCCCTGAACCCAAATTGCGCGCACTCGGAATTGCCGCGATTGTCCGATTTGAGAACGCGCTTCTGCTTGATACTCAACCGCTCAAATCTTCTACGGCTTGGCGCACAGCAGCGATCATCTGCGGCGCCAAACCGTTGTGACCCAGTCTCTCAATCTCCTCAAATTGAAGCTTTCCAGCTTGGGCAAAGGCACGGGCAGGTTCAATCGGGCATATTAGGTCATCCGCCCCATGGATCAAACGATGTGGGAGTACGGCGATTGTATTTGGATCTCCGGGGCCGGTAGCAGGTAGGAAGAAATTATTAAGCCAGTACCAAAGGTACACGCGGGTGCGATTTATGTCGCTTTGGGTGACGGATGCCGGAAGCCGCACAGTGCCGGGTTGCGGTCCATGAAACGCATCTTCAAGCGCCATCACACGGCGGGCTGCCTCACGTGCTTGCGCGTCATTATCTTCCATACGGGCAAACCATGCTATGGCAGGATGGAGCTGTTCTGTCTCATCGAGAGGATCGAGAAACAGGCCGCGCGCACGCTGCCCGGCTTCGAAACGCTTTGCCCTATCGCGCAACATCCACTGGTCCATTGAAGGGCGGCAGATATGCGTGCTGCGCACGATCAATGCGCGTACCCGATCAGGATGAGCGGATGCGTAGGCCAATGCCAGTGCGCCACCCCATGAACCACCCAGCACTATCCAATCTTCATATCCCAGGGCCATCCGGATAGCCTCGGCATCGCGTAGGGTGTGCTGGGTCGTGTTTGCAGTGACCCGACCAGCTCTGCCCGACAACCCTGTTCCGCGTTGGTCAAAAAGAACCACCCGATGGCGGTCGGCGTCGAAATAGGCTGTGTGCTGCGGGTTGAGACCCGACCCTGGCCCCCCATGGAAAATGAGCGCGGGCGTATCGCCATGCCCCCAAATCTGTACGTTCAAGCCGTCTATTGGGACAGGTTTAAAAGTGTTCATCGGTAGGACTGCGACCTCCTTTATCATTATCTCGCGACTGTCTTACTGGTGATGCTCTTCAACGAAGTTCGACGCGAAAGCCAATACGCCACGATGGCCAATACCCCGCAGATTACAAAGGTGAGCTGCATCCCGTTGGCAATCGCTTCAGCAGATGCTGCCTCGACGGTGCGGGCCCCGATCCCAAAGGAAAAGACCGTCCCCATGACAGAGGCGCCGAAAATAAGGCCCAGATTGCGCGACAAGCCAAGCAGCCCTGAAACTGTCCCCCGCTGATCTGCCCGAACCCCCACCATGATCATGGTGTTGTTGGCGGCCTGAAACAACTGGTATCCCGGTGTCAGGATGCTGATAGCGCCAATGTAACCAATGACACCGAATGCGACTGGCAGGACCGCAAGCGCAAAGGTCCCGGTGGTCAGAGCAATGAGCCCAAGCGACAGAACACGCGCTGCCCCCCATGCATCCACTAGCCGACCCGATGGGACGCCGAGGAAGATCGATATGATTGGTCCGACCGACATGACAAGCCCCACTTTCGCCGCGCTCAGCCCAAGAGACTGCCCCAGAAAGAAGGGGCCTATCAGCAAAGTGGTCAACATCACATTTGCCACCAGAAAATTTGCCGCAAGGCCGGGGATAGCGCCGCTCTTTCGCAGTGCAGTTAGTCCGACCAGAGGTGTTATCCCAGAGGAAACACTTGCGGGCAAAAGCCGAACGGCCAAAATGGCCGTAGTCAGGCTCATCGGCACCAGGACAAAGAACACTCCTTGCCACCCGAGTTTTCCAATCAGCACGCCACCCAACGAAGGTCCCAGTGCGGTTCCGACCGCCGACATCGTGCCCAACAGGCCCATGGCTTGCCCGACACGCTCTGTTTCAAAAATATCGCGAACGAGTGCGACGGTCAGCACCATGAGGAATGCAGCGCCAATTCCCTGAAGAGACCGCGCGGCACTCAACACCTTAAGATTGGGCGCCAAGCCGCAAAACGCAGAGGCCAGCGCGAAAAGTATAAGCCCGAAGATCAGCATCTGCTGTCGTCCAAAGCGGTCCCCAAGTCGTCCAGCCAGCACAGAGAACAGCGTCAGTGTCGCGAGATATGCGATCACCACCCATTGCACTTGATGTACCGGCGCTTTCAGGTCCTGGGCGATTGCAGGCAAGGCGATATTGGCAATGCTGGTGCCCAATGAGGCCAGCAGCATGGACAGGGAGAAACACAACAAAGCGCCGGGTCTCGTTGTCTTCAATGCATTTGATTTGATGTGCACCACTATTTTCCTCTTGTCGGAATCGCTACAGAAGGCGACGTTACGAATTCAAGTCGACTTGAGGTCAAGCATGAAACTTTTGGATATAGGCGAGGTGTCGAAAATGACCGGCACCCCAACTTCAACGCTGCGTTACTATGATGAGCTTGGCCTGATTTCGTCTGTTGCGCGGCACGGGCTTCGTCGGCAGTTCACGCCGGATGTCTTATTGCAACTAGCCCTGATCACGATGGGCAAATCTGCGGGGTTTTCACTTGAGGAAATCTCGGGGATGTTCGGCCTTGATGGAACTCCGAATATCCCCCGGCAAGAGTTTCACATTCGTGCGGATGCGCTGGATCGGCAAATCCGCGAGCTGACGGCGCTGCGCGATACCCTGCGACATGTGGCGGATTGCCCGGCGCCATCGCATTTGGAATGCCCAACATTCAGACGGCTCATCGACCTCGCCCATCACCGGGGCACGAAGAAAGCCAGTGGCAGGTAGCGGCAAGCCAACTACGAATTTTTAGTATACCGCTGAGGGGTATGGTCGGCCCGCACCATGGATGCAATGCCGATATGTAAATGTCCGAAATACACTAATTCAGATCGAAGTGAGCGGCCAAACTGTCAATTATCATATCAAGGACTTGGGCGCGGTCAGTTCCCACGGGATCAGTGCAAACAGGATCGTCCTGCTCTTCGATCAAAATCGCTTCACCGGCGGGCTTACATAATCCAAGCGCGGTGAAATGCGTTGCGGGCGCGATCGTCATCACCGCAGCCTGAGGAACCAGCGCCTCAAAATTGCTTCCCAGAGCGCTCGTGTCTGTTGCATTCAGCCTGTCGGCCCCGTCACCCAATCCAATCAGAAAAAGCGAGGCTGTCACGTCCCGCACATCCTTATGCGCAAGATCCCAAGTTAGTCCCGGATCAATGGCTGCGACGGCACTGACCCGTGGATCCTTGTAAGATGCCTCATATTTTTCCTGGTCGATTGCGGTTACATTGACACCCTCTGCCGTCAACTTTGCGCAAAATTGTGACCCTGCCCCTGCGGCCTCGCAATAATCGAAAAATCCGTCACGATTGCCCTGGACGCCCGCAAGCGAAAGGGCTGTCCAGCCACCATAAGAGAAGCCCGTGGCGTAGATCCGTGAAGTGTCGATGAGGGGGGCGAAAACCGGGTCTTGCAGCGCGTGATCCAACGCGGTGGACATGTCCTGGGCGCGGGTCCAATGATTAAATGCAGTATCGAAATCCAAATCTAAGGTCGTGCTGCCTGGATGGTTTACTGCCACTACGATTGCACCTTGCGAGACCAACCCCGCACTAAGCCACGCCATTCGTGCATAATTGCCGCCCCATCCGTGTGAGAGAAGAACAACCGGATGTTGCCCTGGCACCGGCCTGGCGTTTTCGACTACTGCTGTTCCATAGAACACTGCATTTTCTGCAAACATAGTCTGGCGCTGACCTGCCGCAGGGAACATGACAGCCATTTGCATGTCCTGATCATGATGAGGTGCGGCAATCGTCAATTCGACGAGGCCGACATCTTGTGCAGCAATTTCCGTGCCCGCCGAAAGGGTCATGACGAGGGTAAGAAGAGGAAGTTTCATGGCGCGCCTTTTTTGTAGGGTGGCATTAGTGTCGGCCTACATTCAGACGCTGTCGGGATTTCATACGACCTGAATCCGGTTTAAGGTCGCGCAGATCAGGATTTAGGTCCTATGACAGACGAAAACGGACCCCCCTGATGCCAGTTCTACCAATCCCAATGATTACTGCCCTGCTGCTTTCGGGCTTTCTTTTACATCGCTTTCTGACCCGCAAAACCCATCCCACGCTTTTGGTCCTCATCGGATGCTGCGCAGCACAAAGTGCGGTTATCGCGCTTGTGCAATATTATGGCTTTACGGGTCTCAGGGTCGTTCAGCCCATTCTTGCGACTGTAATTGCCGCATCCGCGTGGCTGTCCTTTCGTCAGGCCTCGGTGGGTTATCTGCGCAGACAGGACTTGTATTTGCATGCGGTAGGTCCGGCCCTTGCGATAAGTTTTCTGGCAACCCAACCCGAAGCGCTGGACGTGTTGATCCCCTTTCTCTTTGCGGCATACGGTATCGCCATCGCGTTTATGCTCTTGTGCGGCGAAGATTGTTTGCCCCATAGCCGCTTAGAAAACGGGCGCATGATTGTTTGGGTTTGGCGTGTTCTGGCCATCGCTTTGATCGCCTCAGCAGGCAGCGACATATTCATTGGAGTCCGCCTTGCATCCGGAGACACCGAGGTCTTGCTCTGGCTGCCAAGCCTGTTTTCCGCAATCACATTGCTCATATTAGGGGCGCTCAGCCTATCGCATGCAATCGAAAGCCAGAGCATTGGCTCTGACACTCGCGATGCGTATTCCAAGCAAGATAAAACCCGTGACACCGCTATTGTCGAAAAGCTCGACGCCTATATGGAAACACATAAGCCATATCTCGATCCCGATCTCACATTGGCCCGGTTGGCCCGAAAATTGCAGGTTCCAGAAAAGCAGCTTTCAAGCGCAATCAACAAAGGCAAAAGCGAGAATGTATCTCGCTACATCAATAGGCATCGGATATCTCACGCTTGCGCCGTAATGAAGACTGGAAAATCGGTGACCGAGGCGATGTTGGCCAGCGGGTTTAACACCAAGTCGAACTTCAACCGCGAGTTCTTAAGGGTGATCGGCGTCAATCCGCGTCGCTGGTTGAGGTCTCTTGTGGAAGCGCCCGATGAAAGGGTCAAAACCTAAGACGTTCTGGTGTACCAAGCATCCTTGCCACAGCTGCCGAACCTTGATTTAGGACATCGGCGTCAGAGCCGTGAAAGCCGTCAAACAGTGAGAACCCGATCTCTATTCTGTTTTCTGTCAGCATGATTATATTACTATCAGGAAAAACTGATGCTATGGTAATCCGAATAGAATTGGGTATTGCGCCGCGCCTGCTTGCAGAACCGGTTTGGACACGTGTAGCAAGACGTTGAAAGAATGAAATTGAAAAAACGCGACAAAGAAATGGCAGCAAACCTGACGCAGGACCCACATTCCGTTCGTTCGGGTGACAGAGAGAAAGTTCTTGAAGTTGCCATCGGCCGCGAGGTTCGTGCCTTTCGCAAACAGCAGAACATAACGGTCGCAGAGCTGGCCCAGTTGACCGGCCTGTCGATTGGCATGCTGTCCAAGATCGAAAACGGAAATACGTCGCCGTCCTTGACGACTCTGCAATCGCTGGCGGATGCGCTTTCGGTTCCTTTGACAAGCTTTTTCCGACAGTTTGAAGAACGCCGCGAGGCGGTTCATACAAAAGCAGGAGAAGGCGTCGAACTGGAGCGTGAAGGAACACGTGCGAACCATCAGTATAACCTGTTGGGACATATTGGTGCCAACGGATCCGGCGTGATCGTCGAACCGTATCTGATTACCCTGACCGCTGAATCAGATGTGTTCCCAACTTTCCAACATGGCGGGATCGAGACGATTTACATGCTGGACGGTGAGGTGGATTACCGCCACGGGGACCAGATTTACCCGCTAAAACCCGGCGATACCCTGTTCTTTGATGCAGATGCTCCGCATGGGCCCGAACGGCTTGTCAGCCTGCCGGCGCGGTATATATCAGTTATCAGCTATCCGCAGACAAACTGATCGGTTTGCGCAATAAGAAATCTGTGGGTCTGTCATAGCCTTCGCGACTGCCCGTGCTTACGATCGTGAACCCCAGCCTCGAAAATACGCGATGGTTTTCAGTAAGTTCCACGCGTGTTTCCAGTTCCAGCGCAGGTAAGCCAAGCTCTGCTGCACGGCGTTCAGCATGATGCACTAACCTGCGGCCGATACCCTGACCCCGCAATCCATCCTTCACCGCAAGCTTTCCAAGGTACAAACTGTCTGGCTTGGGCGTCAGAAACATACACGCGAAAAGTGGTCGCCCAACGGCCCAGATTTCGCCGCCACCCTGACAATGCACCTGCATTCCTTCCACGTTCAGACTATGGATAGAAGACGGAGGGTCGATCCGGGCATCCATGTACTGAAATGACCCGCGAAGCAGCGCAAGCACGTCATACAATGCAAAATCGTCACTCGAGATGAGCCAAGGCGCTTCGCCCGGATCAATCATATGAGTTGAGAAATTTCGCAAGTCTCGCTTACTTAGACAAAGGTGGTTCCGTTTCCAAATCCGGCCAGATCCCCGGAGATGTGGGCAACCCGTCGTCAAACTGGCTGAGATAGTCCAACATCATGGGGCGGTTATCGATGAACCCTTTATAGGTTGCCAGCTCGACCGGCAGGTCCCGGATGACCCGATGCAGACGGCGGCCCCATTTGGGAACGGTCATCAGGTCCTGAAAACTACACAGGTAGCAGCGGATCGGGAATACCAGGGCGTTGGATCGCGGCAGGCGGAAAAAGGTTTGCAACTCGACCCGCAGATACTGTTTGTGCGCTATGTTTTCAGGTGTCAGCGTCGTCTTCTGGATACCCCATTTGTGATAGTTTTCCGGGCTGGTATCCAGCAGCGGATTCACTGTCATAGTCCAATTCAGACGCCGTGCCGGGGCACCCTGTTGAATGTTCAGCAGGAATTTCAGGGCGCGTTGGAAAATGCCCATTTCATGGGCTTTGGGAACCGGCGCGTGCCATTCGAAAAAGTTCATTCCGATGTCAAAATCCAGGCTCCAATCCGCTTGGGTCGTCACCATTCCCGCGTCCATCCACAGCATCTCGTCACGCTGATCCAGCACGGCGAAATCACCCTGTGCCTGACGGGTGATGTATTCCATCGGCCCGTACGGAAGCGTGGTTTCGTCCATGAAGGTAAAGCTGTGATCAATGCCCATCGGTTTGTTGACCCAGCGCCACTGGTTGCCATTGCGATGCAGTTCGAACAGATCGGGATAGTCTTCGGATTTGCTGACCATGATCAGCTCCAGCAAGTCCCAACCGGCCAAAGTCATATGCGGCAGTGACTGGCAGCGCAACGGATCCTGATCCAATACCATGGCGCGGTCTTTCATCTCGGACACATAGTGTTCGTCGACGTCGAACCGCATCTCGTAGACCGATCCTTTGGGCCCGCCGCGATGCTGTTCCATGTTGACCGAATACATATAGCTGTCTTCGTGAAACGGAAACGGAAAGCGTTTGATCGCCCAGTCCGAGTTGTGAAACGTATAGTCGTCGCGGAAGGATTCGTCGTTGAATTGAATGGTCATGTTGGGCCTCCTCTCAACGGTCCAGCACGAGGGACTTGCCCTCGAAACGCGATACACAGGGCATGATTTTCTTGCCCGCAGCCTTTTCTTCGCCGGTCAGCCAGTGATCGCGGTGAACGAAATTACCTTCATGGTCGAGCACAACGGTTTCGCACTGACCGCAGGCCCCACCGCGGCACAGATATGGTGCGTCCACGCCTTCACGTTCGATGGCCTCCAGCAGGCTTTCGTTTTCACCCACATGAATGACCTTATCCGATGCCGCCAAGCGCACCTCGAACGGTTTGCCGGGCTGAGGCGCCAGGAACTCTTCGTAGTGCACGCAATCTTCGGGCCAGCCTTCGGCGGCAGCCGTGTTTCGGACCCAGTCGATCATGCCCTTTGGACCACACACATACACATGCGTTCCCAGGGGTTGCCCGCTGAGTAGATTTTTCAGATCAATCGCCTGGCTCTGATCGTCATAGTACAGATGGGTTTCGTTCGGATGTCTGTCTGTCAGTTGCTCAGCATAAGATGCCAAGGCAGTGTTTCGGCACGCGTAATGCAACTCCCAATGCCCGTGCAGCAATTCCAACTGTTTAATCTGTGCCAGAAACGGGGTGATCCCGATGCCACCGGCCAGAAACAGATGCTTGCGGGCGCGCAAGTCCAGTGAAAACAAGTTGACCGGATAGCTGATGGTCATCTCGTCGCCCAGCTTGACCTGGCGGTGCATGAACAGCGACCCCCCCCTGCCCTCATCATCGCGTCGAACTGAAATTGTATAAGATGACTGATCAAACGGATCTGACATCAACGAATAGGGGTTAAGCCGTGTAATGGCACCATCCTGCATTTCGACCACAGTATGTGCCCCGCCCGAAAAGGTTGGTAATGGCGCGCCGTCGATACGTTCGAACCGGAACCGCGTCACCAATTCGTTCAGCGGAGTGATCTCGGTCACCTTGACCTGAATTTTCTCAGCACCGCTCATTCGTAAATCCCCTTCGACTCGGGCACATTACCATGATCCTCGGCGTCGATACGGACGCCCTGATAGGCGGCAAGACGGCGGGAGTAGTGATCGCGCACAAACAGGTTTAGGCCGCAATGTGAACAGACAAACGGGTCAATCTCGACGTCTTCGGTGATGCCTTTGCAATGCACGCATTGCATCCGACGGGCGACCGATCCGCGATGTTCGGTCTGGATCGCCGTGTGTGGCAGACCCACAGCCATCACTTCATTCATGGCCTGCCCCATCATGCCTTCGGTGCCGGTCAGGTAGACCTGCAATCCCATATGCGCGTCCTCCAGAACCCTGCGAATGCGCGGCAGAGACGCCTCGAAAGACGGGCCTTCATAGAACTGAGCAGGGTTCAATGCCCTTATCTTTTCCGCGAAATCCGTGCCTTTCGGGATATAGATCAGATGGGTTTTGGCCATCAGGTCAGGTGTTGCGATGTCGAGAATGGCTTCGGCCCCTTGGGCCTCGGCTATCATGAGATGATGTTCGCCCTGGCGAACCTCTAGCGCGCCCCAGACCGGGCGGCTTGCGATTGACTTGGGAAATTCGAACTTTGACATTGTGCCCTCAATAGGAAAAGGGCGCCACGGTGTGTCCGTCGCGCCCCCTGAAACTCAGCCCTTTGCGGTTCTGATCGATTTGTCCTGATCGTAGAACGGCATCTCTTCCGCAGTTGCCGTTATTTCTGTCCCATCGCCGTTGCGCACCGTCAGCTTGGTGCCGGGTGATGCACATGCGACCGGCATCCGCGCGATACCCACATTGTGACCATTGATATCAGAATACATGCCGAAGGTGACAACGCCGACTTTCTCGCCGTTTTGCAGCAGATCCGCGCCTTCATCCGCCGGCGTCGTGCCGTTCAGTTTGACGCCATAGATCTTGAACCGCTCTTTGCCTTGCGATGCATAGTGGTTCTCGGCGCCGATAAAGCCGGTTTTTCCAGGTGAGACAGTGAAATCCAGGCCCAGTTCCCACAGTGTATCGCCGCAGGTATCGCCATCGAACGGATAGGTTTCGGAATTGTCGCCGGGGTAAAACAGCAGGTAGCTTTCGGTGCGCAACAGGTCGAGCGTCGAGAACTGGACCGGGACGATGCCCATATCCTTGCCATCAGCCAGAATGCTGTCCCACAAGTGAACGGCGTGCTTGGCCTGACAGAATATCTCATACCCGCGCTCGCCGGTATATCCGGTCCGCGAAATCATCACCGGGCAGCCATAGAGTTTGGTCTGCATGATGCCGAAATAGGCCAGATCCCGAATTCCGGGGATGTGCTTGGCCAGGAAGTCTACAGCCACCGGACCCTGCAGCGACATGTCATGCATGTCATCATCGAAGATGACCGAACAATTCTTACCCGCCGCCACGGATGTCAGCTGCTCCATTCCGGTGCCTGTGCCATGCACCACCAGCCACGTGTTCACCGACAGGCGATAGATGATGCAATCATCAACAAACTTGCCTTCGGCATTCAGGATCGAGGCATATGTCGACCGCCCCGGCATGATCTTTTCGACGTTCCGCGTGGTGACACGATCAATGACATAGGCGGCATCCTCACCAACCACGTGAACCTTTTTCAAGCCGGAAACATCCATAAGACCAGCTTTGGTTCGAATTGCTTCGTAGTCAGCTTTGGCGCGTTCAGGGCTTTGGTCATAGAACCAAGCAGTCCCCATCCCGTTCCAGTCTTCAAGCTCGCCGCCGATCTGGGCGTGGCGCTGCGCAAGGGCCGACGTTCTCCAAAGAATGGCCATGGTTCGGTTCTCCCGTTGATCGTTTTTGTTGCCCATATTGAGGCCGATGTTGGGTTGAAAATCAACACTTGTGTGCAGAATTTTTTCCTGTTGGGAATATTTGCCTGCAATTTTTGCACCCTAAGAACATTCGAGAATATTGATATTTCTTTTCTTTATCTGTGGCTTAGTGCGTTTTTGGACGTGTGGGGACATACATCAAGCACAGACCTTAAAGATGTTTGCCCCACATATCTATTGACAGGTCGCCAATGAGATTGTCCCCTTAGTATACAATTATTCCCAGCAGGAAATGCTTCGCAGAAAGACCTCCTGCTGCAACAACAGGGAGACTACGAAGTGGATGGCAATCTAAATGCACTTACGACGGTCTTTACCGAGTTTTATTACTGGGTAACGGTCGTCTTCATGTTCCTCATCCATGTGGGCTTTTGCATGTACGAAGTCGGTGCCAGTCGGGCCCGTAACCATATGCACACATTGATGAAAAACATCATGATCATCCCGCTGGTGACGGTCACGTTCTTCTTCTTTGGATGGTGGATCTACTGGGCGTTCCCGAACTTTCCGTTCTGGGGCGGTCTCGACACCGAAGCAGGTGCCGCAAATCTACCGTGGGCGAACACAATGGCAACCAATTTGGACGACAGAATCACAGGGGTCTTCTGGGCCGCATTCCTTCTGTTCTCGTGGACAGCCGCCTCGATCGTTTCTGGTTCAGTGATCGAACGGATCAGGTCATCGGCTTTGTGGGTCCATGCAGTCATGATCGGGTCCGTCTGGTGGATCATCGACGCTGCTTGGGGCTGGCACTATGGTGGCTGGATGGTGCGTATATTGGGGTATCACGATGCTTATGCGTCAGGCGTTATCCATGCAATCGCAGGTGGTTACGCACTTGGTGTGATCATGGTACTGGGTCCACGACTTGGCAAGTTTGCCAAGGATGGAACGCCGCGGGATATTCCTCCGCATAATCCATGGTTGCTGACCATCGGAATTTTCCTGATCTATACCGGGTTCTGGGGCTTCTATGCCGCCTGTAACGTTCCGGTAATCTCGCCCGAGGTTATCGACGGTCAGATCGTTGGCGCCACCTGGACTGCAACCAACATCTATCTGGCTCCGACCACGCTGTCGGCGATTACCTTTAACTTCCTGATGTCGCTGTCGGGTGGGTTGATGGCAGCCTATGTCGTCTCGAAGGGAGATGCCTTCTGGACCTTCTCGGGCGGTCTGGCCGGTATCATCACCGCGTCTGCTGGAAACGATTTGTATCACCCGATCCAAGCGATGATCATTGCCGCAATCGGCGTCGTGATCGTCTATAATCTGCACTACTGGGTAGAGCGTCGGTTCAAGCTGGACGATGCCGTTGGTGCCGTTGCCGTGCATGGCTATGCAGGTGTCGTCGGGCTGGTCATCGCGGGCTTTGTCCTGTGGGGCGTGCCTTCGTCACCATATGAAGGTTATGCAACCATCAACCCGATCGGTCAGATCACGGGTGCGGTCATCATGTTCTTTGTCCTTGGGTTCCTGCCAGGCTGGGCTCTGGCGAAAATGCAATCCGCTGCCGGCGTACTGCGCATCCCGGAAGAAGTTGAACTTCAGGGTCTCGATTACGCTGAACACCATGCCTATGAGGACGCCAAAGCTGCCATTATCGAAGCCGATAAAGAAGAACTGGCCGCCCGTGGCGTAGCAGTGAAATGAGGGAGTAAGATATGTCTACGAATGGTTATACAAACTGGGCCGTGGATCTGGCCGAAGTCGGGCCGGTCTATCCCTTCCAAGGTTACGAAGTTCTAATGGTCATCATTGGTGTCGTCTTCTGGGTTGGCTGGCATCGCATCCAATTCGTCCGCGAAGCTGAGCACCTGGAAAAGGCGCGCCACACCGGTGACGAAGAAAAGGTGAAAGCACAGTTGGAGCGATATTGATCCAGCCTTGAATGCTTGCAATGGGCGCGAAAAACACAGGTCGCGCCCATTGCCTCTTAGGAAAAAAACTTTCCTATGATTATTGATGTCCCACTGATTTGTTGGTACCGTCGAATCATAATGAAACACATAAGGAGATCTGCCAGCCATGTGCGGAATTGTTGGATTATTCCTCAAAGACCAGTCTCTTGCGCCCCAACTGGGCAATATGCTGACAGACATGCTGATCACGATGACAGATCGTGGCCCCGATAGTGCCGGTATTGCAATCTACGGCTCTGAGTCCGATGGCAAAACCAAGATTACAGTTCAGTCCCCCAACCCCGAAACGGACTTCGTCGACTTGGCTGATGAGCTAGGCAAAAGACTTGGCGTGACGGTTGGTCAGGCAGACAATGATACACATGCCGTCTTGGAAATTCCCGCCCGTCAGTTCGAAGCCGCGCGCGCCGCGCTGGCTGAAATCCGGCCGACGGTTCGTATCATGAGTCGTGGCGAAAGCCTCGAAATCTACAAGGAAGTTGGCCTGCCCAAGGATGTTGCAGACCGCTTCAGCCTTAGCGGCATGAGCGGCACTCATGGCATTGGACACACACGCATGGCGACGGAATCCGCCGTGACAACAATGGGCGCACATCCGTTCAACACGGGGTCCGATCAATGTCTGGTTCACAACGGGTCGCTGTCCAACCACAACTCGTTGCGCCGCAAGTTGCGCCGCGAAGGCGTTACCATCCAGACAGAGAACGACACCGAAGTTGGTGCCGCATACCTGACCTGGAAAATGATGAATGGCGCCACTTTAGGGGAAGCTCTGGAATCCAGCATTGATGATCTGGACGGGTTTTTCACCTTTGTAGTAGGGACCAAAGACGGGTTTGGCGTCGTACGTGACCCAATCGCTTGCAAGCCTGCAGTGATGGCAGAAACAGATCAATATGTTGCCTTTGGCAGCGAATACCGCGCCTTGGTGAACCTGCCAGGAATCGAAGACGCCCGAGTTTGGGAACCTGAACCGGCCACCGTATATTTCTGGTCGCACAACGACAGTCCCACAACCCACGAAAAGGCCGCCTGAAATGCAGACCTATGATTTAGAGGCAGACGGACTGCGTGGATTGAACTCGTCCCTGCAGGCGCAAAACGCCGAGACCAACCAAACCAGCTGGGAAATTGTAAATCCAAAAGGCAGCCATGCGATTGCTGTCGGACTGGACGCGCCGATCGAAGTGACGGTCAAGGGGTCTACCGGATACTATTGTGCCGGCATGAACCAACAGGCGACCATCAAGGTTCAGGGCTCAGTTGGTCCGGGTGTGGCTGAGAATATGATGTCCGGCCAAGTCATCGTCGATGGCGACGCCAGCCAGTATGCCGGGGCCACAGGCCATGGTGGGTTGCTGGTCATCAAGGGTAACGCAAGCTCGCGCTGCGGTATTTCGATGAAAGGTATCGACATCGTGGTGCATGGCAATATCGGCCACATGTCCGCCTTCATGGCACAGGCAGGAAATCTGGTCGTCTGCGGAGATGCGGGCGATGCGCTGGGGGATTCACTCTACGAGGCACGGCTGTTCGTGCGTGGTTCGGTCAAAAGCCTCGGTGCTGATTGCATCGAGAAAGAAATGCGCCCAGAGCATCTGGATATTCTGAGGGATCTGCTGGACCGCGCTGGCAGCGACGCCAAGCCGGAAGAGTTCAAACGCTATGGTTCGGCTCGTCAGCTTTACAATTTCGACATCGACAATTCCGCAGCTTACTGAGGAAGAAGGGTATGAAAGATATGGACGATCAGATCCCCCGCACCCTGCCGATTCAGTCGGCGACATTTACCAATCCGATCAATGCTGAGATCCGTCGCGCCGCTGCGACAGGTATCTATGACATTCGTGGCGGTGGCGCCAAACGGAAAGTTCCTCATTTCGACGATCTACTCTTTCTGGGTGCGTCGGTGTCGCGCTATCCGTTGGAAGGCTATCGGGAACGTTGCGATACCTCAGTAACGTTGGGCACGCGCTTTGCCAAAAAGCCGATCGAGCTGGATATCCCGATCACCATTGCGGGTATGAGCTTTGGCGCATTGTCAGGTCCGGCGAAAGAAGCTCTGGGCCGCGGCGCATCCGCAGCGGGCACGTCAACCACCACCGGTGATGGTGGCATGACGCCCGAGGAACGTGGCCACTCAACCAAGCTGGTGTATCAATACCTGCCCTCACGCTATGGCATGAATCCCAACGATCTGCGTAAGGCTGATGCGATTGAGATTGTGGTTGGCCAAGGCGCCAAACCCGGCGGGGGCGGTATGTTGTTGGGTCAAAAGATCAGTGACCGTGTGGCCGAGATGCGGACCCTGCCCAAAGGAATTGACCAACGGTCCGCTTGCCGCCATCCAGACTGGACAGGGCCGGACGACCTTGAGATCAAGATCCTCGAACTTCGGGAAATCACTGATTGGCAAGTGCCTATCTATGTGAAAGTTGGCGCCACGCGCCCCTACTACGACACTGCATTGGCAGTGAAAGCCGGGGCGGACGTTGTCGTCATGGATGGCATGCAGGGCGGCACCGCTGCGACGCAAGACGTATTCATTGAACATGTCGGGTTGCCAACACTGTCATGCATCCGCCCTGCCGTTCAGGCATTGCAGGATCTGGGCGTACATCGTGAGGTTCAGTTGGTCATCTCGGGCGGCATTCGCACCGGGGCCGATGTGGCTAAGGCATTGGCGCTGGGTGCAGATGCAGTTGCCATTGGCACGGCTGCTCTGGTGGCCCTTGGGGACAACGATCCCAAATGGGAATCCGAATACCAGAAGCTGGGCACAACCACTGGCGCTTATGACGATTGGCACGAAGGTCAGGACCCGGCAGGGATAACCACGCAAGACCCCGATCTGGCTGCGCGTCTTGACCCGGTTGCTGCGGGTCGCAGGCTGCGCAACTATTTGAAGGTGATGGCGCTTGAGGCCCAAACCATCGCGCGCGCATGTGGCCACAATCACCTGCACAATCTCGAACCTGAAGACCTGTGTGCCCTGACAATGGAGGCGGCCGCCATGGCGCGAGTCCCCTTGGCGGGCACCAGTTGGTACCCGGGCAAGGAAGGGTTCTGAACCGATGCTGCGCGGCTCCCTGATGGGGGCCGCGTTTTTGCTTTGAAAAACTAGAATTCAACAGGGAAAGGAAAGCAATCGTGACGACAGATCTCGCAGCTTTCGCAAAAGAAAAAGGCGTCAAATACTTCATGATCTCGTTCACCGACCTGTTCGGTGGACAACGGGCCAAGCTTGTGCCGGCGCAGGCGATTGCCGACATGCAGCAAGATGGTGCGGGCTTTGCCGGGTTCGCCACCTGGCTGGATATGACACCGGCTCATCCTGACATGCTGGCAGTTCCAGACCCATCATCGGTCATTCAGCTGCCCTGGAAGCCCGAAGTGGCTTGGGTTGCTGGCAACTGCGTTATGGAAGGCAGCGATGTCGCGCAAGCCCCTCGTAACGTATTGCGCCGCCTGATCGACGAAGCTGCAAGCGAAGGAATGCATGTCAAAACCGGTATCGAAGCCGAGTTCTTCCTGATGACGCCGGACGGAGAACAGATTAGCGATCCTTTCGATACAGCTGAAAAGCCTTGCTATGACCAACAGGCCGTGATGCGCCGGTATGATGTCGTGCGCGAAATCTGTGACTACATGCTGGAACTGGGCTGGGGACCTTATCAGAACGACCACGAGGACGCCAACGGCCAGTTCGAGATGAATTGGGAATTTGACGACGTTCTGCGCACTGCTGACAAACACTCTTTCTTCAAGTTCATGACCAAATCGGTTGCTGAAAAACATGGGCTGCGTGCGACATTCATGCCGAAACCGGTGGAAGGCCTGACCGGTAATGGCTGTCATGCGCATATCTCGGTCTGGGATGCGCCAGGCGATGCGGCCAAGACCAACGTGTTTGCAGGCGAGGGCGACGGCCCGACCGGTGAGGTTGGTCTGGGAGAGCGTGGCAAGCACTTCCTCGGTGGCATCATGAAGCACGCTTCAGCACTGGCCGCGATTACTAACCCCACGGTGAACAGCTACAAACGCATCAACGCGCCGCGGACGATGTCGGGTGCAACATGGGCGCCCAACACCGTGACATGGACGGGCAACAACCGGACTCACATGGTGCGTGTGCCCGGCCCCGGGCGGTTTGAATTGCGTCTGCCGGACGGAGCAACCAACCCCTACCTGCTTCAGGCCGTGATCATTGCGGCTGGACTGTCAGGTATCCGATCCAAAGCAGACCCTGGCAAGCGCTGGGATATCGATATGTATGCCGAAGGCCATAAAGTGCGCGGAGCACCAAAGCTGCCGTTGAACATGCTTGATGCACTGCGCGAATACGACAAAGACAAAGACCTGAAGGGCATGATGGGCGCCGAATTCTCGTCTGCTTTCCTGAAGATGAAGCATCAGGAGTGGAATTCCTTCGTGTCGCATTTCTCGCGCTGGGAAAAGGAAAACACGCTGGATATCTGATCCGGTAAAACTGGAAGACATCGAGGTTGCGGCCTGTGCCGCGGCCTTGTTGTTCATTCACCAACAACGATCACGCCGGGATGTTCTTTTCAGTCAACACGCGCCGGGCGAAGATCGAGGCGCGTCTTTTGCACACATATCGTCAAACGGGGATTCCGTTGAAATTGTGCGCCTTTAAGACGGGAACCCAATCCCCGCATTGCACAGCTGCTTTGGGCGGCCCCTTGGTTGTCTAGGAAATCGGAATCATCCCTGGCTTGCGGCCGAAAAGCAGTCAATCAGGGCATGGGCTAAGGGTGCTGTGCAAAAGATGACACCTAATCGACGATATCGCGATCGAGCAAATCTTTATGACGTTCAACACTTTAGACCAGCTTCATCTAATCTGAACGGTCGGTTGTTTGACGACTGATTTCGAGACCCTGCAAATAGCCTATTCTGGGACTTCTTGTTCTTTTTCCCTATCCACCTCGATGCGCCAGTCGGGAACGTCGTTAACAAGCATCAATGCCGCACGTCGCAGGGAGGTTCGCATTTTATCCACCGTCGGGCCGCGCAGTTCACAATCTTCCAAAGCGGCGTCAAAGGTTTCCAGCCAAAGCTCTGCATCGGCCTCGCGAATAGGCACATGGGCATGTATTTCCCGTAAATCCATGTGGCCAAATCGTTCCCGGTAATATGCTCTCCCGCCCAAAAAACCGCTGAGGAACTCGAACTGCGCTTGCCTTGTATGGTTCAATCCGTGACCACGAAAATGCAGCCGGTGCAAGGAATACACAGCCGGATCGGCCTCCATTCGATCATAAAATTGTTCGACAAGCGCGCGCAGGCTCTCTTCGCCTCCAAGTTGATCCAAAGCCGAGGACATAGTGGATCCTCCGGGTCTCCATTGCCTAAATTATTGCATAACAGGAATATTAGTTTATCAACAGTGACATCTTGGCGCTGTTGATATCTGGGACCGAACACATGCCAATATGGTCGACACTACAACAATCTTCCCTTACATGAGCGCCCTTGCACTCGGGTTGCTAGCTGCGTTGTGCTGGGGCATTCATGATCTCTCGGTCCGCTATATCAGCCAGTCCGTCAGCGTGGTCGCCTCGCTTATGTTTGTTTTGCTCTTTGGTGCCATCCTGCAGATCGGGATGGTTGCAGCCTGGGGCGACATCAACTCCATATCGGGCAACGCGATGGCTTATGCGATTGCAGCAGGTTTTTTTTACCTCTTGGCCGGGCTCAGCATGTACGAGGCTTTTCATCGAGGGCCCGTGCGATTGGTTGCGCCGCTAGTTGCCAGCTATCCGGTCTTGTCCGTCACCGTCGCAATTTGGCGCGGCTCGATGGTCAGTGCGTGGCACTGGTTGGCCGTAATTGCAATCGGCCTCGGAGTATCCATCGTCGCAGCCCGCTCAGACAAAACCGAGACAACCTACCCTGCCCGTGGCCCAACCATTGTCTTGTCTTTGCTCGCCGCAACCGGGTTCGCCGCAGCATTTGCCCTGGGGCAATACGCGGCAGAGATCAGCAACGAATACACCGTGTCTCTAATCGGTCGAATCACGGCAATTCTGGTTCTGGCAGCGATAGCTTTTGCGTCTCGCAAGTCGATTTGGCCCGGCACAAAAGCACTGCCCCTATTGTGCTTAATGGGTTTACTGGATGCGGTCGCAATTCTCAGCGTGGTCGCGGCCGGTAGGTTGCCCAATGCCCAATATGCATCCGTCGCGGCTTCGGTTTTTGGACTACTGACTGTTGTCCTTGCCTGGGCAATCTTGAAAGAGCGTATGTCACCAAGCCAGTGGCTTGGTTGTGTCGTCGCGTTTGCCGGAATCGGCTATCTCGCGCTCTGAGGACGGCCTTGCGAATTGACGTGCCTGATGGGCTGCAGCCGGGCTGTTTCGCAGGCACTCAATCTCGCCTGAGCGTGGCGGTCCGGATTCACACAACGCTCGTAGTAGGGGGGATCGGAGGGAATTGGGAGGCGACACGCCAATGGATACGATCACCATGCACAAGTTACGACCTAAAAGGTCGCCAATACCTACCTAAATCAGAACGGAAAAAAGAACAGCCGCAGTTTGAACAGCGGCGGCCTCGTTTTAAGCCGTCAGGCCTTCTGGTTCGGGGAGTTTGTTTGCGCGGCATGCGGCGGTCAGGGTGTTGGCCAGCAGGCATGCGATTGT
>NZ_JBXWNE010000010.1:0-132325 GCF_059610225.1 Ruegeria sp. YTSA105 | reverse complement strand
ACAATCGCATGCCTGCTGGCCAACACCCTGACCGCCGCATGCCGCGCAAACAAACTCCCCGAACCAGAAGGCCTGACTGTGTGACCCATAGCGGACAGTCGTGCATGTAGATTTTCAGGGCCGGGGTACTCCCCGGCCTAAAATTTGTTAATATGTAAACTAAGTGTGAGATTACGGGCATTGAATGTGCCTGTATTGGTGATAAACTTTCTATTCCAGCCGGTTACGTTGTAATATGGCAAGTCCCCAGTAGTATTGGCTGGACCCGGAGAGTTGTTGTCGAGTGTTTATGTTCACGAAACTGCGCCCAGTTTTCGCCGAAATAGTAGGGTACCGGTTGATTGCCGGGCTGGTTTTCCTTCTGCTATTGTCCTTCGTATTCCAACCATTTCAGGCCATCGAAGTAACCTTTCCTTGGCGCTTGGCCTTCTGGATCGGGGTGATGGCGCTGGCGCTAGGGGTGACCTGCGTCGCAAGAAGACTGTTGCGCAGGTTGTTCGCCGAGACCGAGTTTTCTGGGCGCGACCTTGTGCTGATATCTTTGGTTTTCGTCCTTTTCGTTCCAAGCCTTTGGTTGATGGTCTGGTTGCTGTTTTCGGCCAACGGACTGCCGTGCCCGGATATGTTATCCGTAACATCTTATGGCGCCTTGCTGTCGGTGGGCTTGATCCTGGTGCGGCGTGAGGCATCGAAACCTCAATCCGAATATGCTGAAATTCCGCTGCCGCGCATGTACAAGCGGTTGCCGGGATCCTTTCAGGGCCGGGTCTATCGCTTGACGGTCCAAGACCACTATGTGGATGTGGTGACTTCTGAGGGCACGTTTACGATCCGGTCGCGTTTTACCGACGCCATAGAGGAAATGGAACCTATACCGGGCCATTGCACGCACAGATCGCATTGGGTTGTCGATGACGCCATTGCTGGGGTCGAACGTAAGGGTGGCAAGATCATGTTGCGCCTGAAGAACGAAGAGCTTGTTCCGGTCAGCAGGAAATACCGTCCGTTCCTAGAGGAAGATGGTCTGATCTGAGCCGCCCTATCTGGGCATTGGGATCATTTGCGGGATTTTCCCTGTCAGGATCGCCATTGCCTGATCGCTCATCAAGGCGTCCAGAACGTGATCCGAGCTAAAGAGCCCACCAGTATAAGTCCCATAGGCAGGCAGGATCAGACGCGCCTGATCCATCAGGAAGGCGGGGCGGGTGATGGAACGACCGCGAACCCGCACGCGCGCCTTGGGGTGGTAATGTCCCGAAACCTCAGCCTTGCCCTTGGGTTGCGCAATATGACGAAAGACCAGAGGGTCAACCGCATATTCGGCCAAATGGCTTCCGCCCAGATCTACCGGGCCGGGGTCATGGTTTCCTTCGATCCAGACCCAGCGGCGACCGGCCTGCATCGCCGTAATCTGCAGCCTGTCGGGCACACTCAAGGCGTTTAGGGCATCAAGATCATCAAAACTATCCCCAAGGCAAATAACGATGTCAGGCTGCGTGTGCTCGATATCTGCGGCCAATCGGGCCAGGGTGTCCAGGCTGTCATAGGGGGGTAATGTCGTGCCGCCCCGGCGCGCCAAACGCTCGGATTTACCCAGATGCAGATCGGACACGCAAAGCACGCTTTTGTCGGGCCACCAAAGGGCACCAGACCCAAGCGCGAGCAGATTTTGCCCGGCTAAACAGATCGAAACTTCGTTCATGTTACGTTCTTTGCGACGTTCCGCTATCGCGTGCAAGAGGTTTTAGCAGGATTTCAGCCCAGCCTCTTGCAATAGGCGCGCGCTTTCTTCCGCCAGCAAGCGTTCTTCAGCAGCACCTTTGACGGGTACCTTGCCAACCTCAAGAAACAGTGGTGCAGCCAGAGGTGAAACCCGATCCAATCGCATCAGATCTATACGTCCCCCGATCCGCTCGATCAGTGCCTCGATCCGCCCGAAATCGACGAGACCGCGCATGGCCTCTTCTCGGGTGATTTGCATTAACAGGTGATCGGGATCGTATTTCAGCAAAGTATCGTAGAGGATATCTGAGGAAAACGTGGCCTGCCGACCACTTTTGCGCTGACCGGCCATGTTCCGTTCGATCAGCCCTGCAATCGTGGCCGAGGCACGAAAGGTGCGCTTCATTACGGCATTGCCCGCCAGCCAGGTTTCCAAGCCGTTGCGCAGCTCGTCGGGCTGAAATAGCGGACGCGGGTCTATCACCGCGTCCAACCCCCAGATCAGGGTTGCATAGTCGGTGGCAACAAAGCCCAGCGGTGCAAGGTCCGTTTCTTCCATCCGTTTGGTCAGCAACAGCCCCAGCGTCTGCTGGGCGTTGCGACCTGCAAAACCATAGACACACAGGTTTTCGCGCCCATCGTTGGGGAAACTTTCGATCAGTAACCTGTCACGCTGAGGCAGGCGCGAGATATCGCGCTGCAACGCCAGCCAATCCGCGGTATGCGCGGGTAACTGGGGCCAATCAGGCTGTGCAAACAGCCGCAGGATACGGTCGCTCAGCTGCGTCGAGGTCGCAAATTTGGTGCCTGAAAACGTTGCGATCTTGGGCTTTTTATCCGCTCGGCGGCTGACTTCGACCGTCATCTCGCGCAATCCCTCATAGCACACGATCTGGCCGCCGATCAGAAAGGTATCTCCGTGGGTCAGCGAGGCAGCAAAGGCTTCTTCGACCTCTCCCAGAGGTTTGCCCCCTCGATTGCGTTTCAGGCGGACTTTCAATGTATCTGTGTCCTGAATCGTGCCAAGGTTCATGCGGATACGCTGCGCAGAACGGGGGTCACGCAGCTGCCATTGCCCATCTGGCCGTAGCTGCAGCCTTTGCCACCGATCATAGGCGCGCAGGGCATAGCCCCCGGTTGCACAAAAGTCCAAACAGGCGTCGAACTCTGCTCGGGTCAACTCGGCATAGGGGCCCGCTGCGGTCATTTGCCGGAACAGGTCATCGGCCAAGAATGGCCCGGATGCTGCGGCAATCAGGATATGTTGACACAACACATCGCGTGGACCTGCGCCGCGGGGATCACCGTCCAGATCATGAGCTTGCACAGCCTCAAGTGCCGCTATGCATTCCACAACTTCGAAGCGGTTTGCAGGCACTAACAATGCTTTGGAGGGGGCATTGTATCTGTGATTTGCGCGCCCGATGCGCTGAACCAGCCTTTTGACGTTTTTAGGCGCCCCGATCTGAATGACCAGGTCTACATCGCCCCAATCAATACCAAGATCCAGACTGCCTGTGCAGACGATTGCGCGCAGCTCACCGCGAACCATTGCGGCCTCGACACGTTGGCGTTGCTGCCTGTCCAGACTGCCGTGATGAATGCCAATCGGCAGCCCGTCTTCGTTGGCAAGCCAGAGGTTGTGAAAGAAAATCTCGGCCTGTGCGCGGGTGTTGTGAAAGATAAGCGTCGTCTTATGCTTCCGGATCTGGTCCAGAACGGCAGGGATGGAATAGGCCGCGCCACCGCCCGACCACGGAGGCATTTCCGGCGTTTCCAACATTTGGATATCGGGGTCAGGCCCAGGATCGGCCTCAACGATCCGGCAGGGATCAGGGTGACGTGCCAGAAATCGGGCAATCGCATTGGGGTCTTCGACCGTTGCAGACAGGCCCACCCTGCGCAGGTCCGGGCAGAGCCCCTGCAGACGGGCCAGCGCCAGCATCAGCTGGTCGCCACGTTTGCTCTCGGCCAGGGCGTGGATTTCATCGACAACCACCCGTTGCACGCCCTGAAACATCCGCCCGGCGTCTTCATAAGAGGTCAGCAGGGCCAGGCTTTCAGGTGTGGTCAAAAGGATCTGCGGTGGGTCAACTCGCTGACGCTTTTTCTGTGTGGCTGAGGTATCTCCGGTGCGGTCCTCAATCCGGACGGCCAGGCCCATTTCCTCGGCTGGGCCACGCAGGTTTCGCCGGATATCTGCCGCCAGCGCCTTGAGAGGGGAGACGTAGATTGTATGCAGGCCATCATGGTCCCGCTCTGCCAGATCGGCCAGCGTGGGTAGAAATCCGGCCATTGTCTTGCCCCCGCCGGTGGGGGCTATCAGCAACGTCGCCGGTTCAAGGGCCCGGTCGTACATGTCCTGCTGATGCGGGTGGATGGACCAACCTTTGTCTTCAAACCAGTCAGTAATCCGGGCGGGAATCTGCGTCATAAAGGCAGATTACCCGGCCCGTCAGCGAAATGGCATTAGGTTATTTGACGATTTTCTCATCTTTGACGAACATGTTGGCCCAAGCGCGTTCAATCAGATCGGGGCTCATCTGATAGGGGATGCCCTCGAATTCGCAGATCGAGATCATCTGATCAATCAGGAATATCGGCTGATAGTTCGCATAGATGTTGTCGATGGTCGGGTATTTGACCTTTAGCAGATGGACTAATGCGGCCTCGTCCAGAGGCATCCCGCGTTTGCGGGCCACCATGGCGAAGATTTTCAGGAAGTTCTCTTGGTTCGGACCGTCAATCTTGATCTTGAAGAAGATCCGGCGCAAAGCGGCTTGGTCAAAGATCTCGTTGGGGTGAAAGTTGGTCGAAAAGATGACCAGCGTGTCAAAGGGCACTTCGAATTTTTCACCCGATTGCAGGCCAAGGATATCCTTGTTCTCTTCCAGTGGAACAATCCAGCGGTTGATCAGGGCCTGAGGTGGTTCCTGCTGACGGCCAAGGTCGTCAACGATAAAGATGCCGCCCGTCGATTTCAGCTGCAGCGGGGCCTGATAGGTCCGCGCCGTAGGGTTATAAACCAGATCGAGCATGCTGAGTGACAGTTCACCGCCAGTCACAACAGTTGGTCTTTCACATTGGACATAGCGCGAATCAAACCGCTTGCGGCGGCGCAAGCTATTGGGATCATCTGCTTCTTGTTCGATGGCTGTGTGTACAATCGGGTCATACACCGTGATCACCTGACCAGCGTATTCGATGGCATATGGGACATAGACATTATCGCCCAAAGCATCCCGAATACCGTTCGAGATAGAGGATTTACCATTACCCGGAGGTCCATACATCAGGATTGATCGGCCTGCACTGACCGCGGGTCCAAGGTGGTCCAGCAGGCTGTCAGGCAGAACCAGATGTCCCATTGCCCCGGTCAACTGGTCGCGGGAAACCTGGATATTCCGGATCGACTGGCGTTTTACCTGCTCGCGGTACACATCCAACGGGACGGGCATGGCGCCGAAATATTCGGACTGGCTCAGCGCATCCAATGCACGCGCTTTGCCCGCATCGGTCAGTTGATACCCCATCTCATTGCCGCTGTTGGCGTTCAAAGTACCGGTTGCTTCCAGCAGCTTTTGTTCGCGGGCAAGGTCGATCAATTCCTGTGTGACAGAACCCGGCAAGCAGATCGCTTGGGCAACTTCGGAAACTGTATCTACGGTTTTACGAAAGATAGTTTTCAGCAGGATATCCCGCATCATAACAATAGGAAGCTGCATATCGCCCAACCCCTTTGGGGTAGGGGGGGCCATTACCGAGGTTGTCTGCATATTCATGAGCGTTGCCCGTCTAATTCAGTATTCACGCCAATAGCCCTGAAAAGGGCCCTTTGACGAAAATTTGGCCGGGCTTTGTGTCAGTTCCAAGGCGGGGACAAGGCGGACTGATGATAGTTTACGAGCCGTAAACAGTTCCAAGTATCAGGTAGATGGCCAGGGTTGCACCAAGCGCGAAACCCATTGGAAATTGTTTGTCCCGACGCCAGCTTTCCCAATCTGGGGCAATAGCTCTGAGGGCGGTATGTTTGGCCAATCGATGCGTGACAAAGGCCGCCAAGGTGGTCGACATCAGGATCAACAATACCAATGTGAAATCGCCCATCCAAACAAAGGCTGAGGCCGCGGCTATGAATTTTGCGTCTCCGGCTCCCATAATGCCGGCTGCGTTGAGCAGAATGCCGATGACCAGCATTACAACTATATGTAACAGCTGCCACAAATAGGGTGGGAGGGACACAGAAAACGGGCCGGTAATCCAACCATCCGACCAGGGCGGCAGGACAAACAAACCGATGACCGCAAATACCGAAGCCAGTGCTACTACGGCGTGATTCTTGATGAGCATGTCACGCAGGTCGGTGAAGGCCACGTAATAGCAGATCGGCAGTACGAACGGCAAAAACCAGGCCGCAGCACCCGCTGGAATATGCATGTATCAGGCTTCCTCAAGCGCGCGCAGGGATCGAACGGCTTCGTCGTAATGTTGCGGATGGGTGGCGATCGCTTCGCGGAACAGGTTCTTGGCCGTCGCCACATCACCGCGTTTCACCGCCGAGATGGCCATTGTGTTCAACAACATCGCGCGTTCGACCTGAGACATGGGAACGACAGGCATGCTGTAATTGCCCTGTGCAGCCCGGGCGAGGACCAGATTGTTCTTTGCCGTGAATAGAGAGTTATCCTGTCGAATGGCCTCGGTGAATAACCGTTCGGCTTCGTCGTACTGGCCGCGCGTCAGCTTGGAATATCCCCAGTTGTTCATCACACCACCGGGGCGGGTCGTCAGACCCACGGCGGTTTCATAGAAATGATCCGCGCGTTTCCAGTTTTTTTGTGAATCCGCGACGACGGCTTCCAGGCGGTAGCGTTTGAAAGATTCAAAAGTCGGCGGGATCGAATCCAATGTCGATTTGGCCTGTGACCAGTTCCCGGAACGTACCAGAGAATCTGCGTATTCGACCTTGTCTACATTGGTCGCACCGCTCATCGTGGTGACTTTTTTCCAGGCGGCGGTTGCCTCGGTCGTCCGTTTAGCGCGCGCCAGTGAAATCGCCAGCCCACGTTGCAGGTCTATACGACCCGGGTTCTTGGCGGCGGCACCCTGGAAATAGGTAACGGCTTCGTTCGGATCGGCGGCCGACAGAAGAACGTCGTTCAGGTTGGTTTCGTCAATGACGTTCACCTCCTGAAATGTACGCTCGACCTTTTCTTCTTCGGACTCTTTTTCACAGGCTGAGAGGATCAGCCCGCAGATTGCGATAGACGGAATCAAGAATTGTTGGCGCATTTTTGCGTCCCTTACTGCTCTTGCCTATGTTACGGGAGCTTGCGCAGCATGAATTGCCCGTCGCCTTGCTGCTCCAGTGTGTATTCTTGTTCTTGAGGGGTATTATTATCAGTATTTTCCATTTTTGCGAGAGCTAACCGCAGATTGTCCCGGATTGCGTCACTTTCGCCATTATCGAGAGCATAGGCCCGGCGAAAGACCTGAGCGGCCTCGGGGTATTCACCGATTTCCATCAGCAACACACCCAGATTGTTCCAGGCGACAGACCATTCGGGGTCATCTTCAACCGCACGGCGCAGCAGTGTTTCCGCCTGTCCAAGCCTCCGAAGGCCCAGATTTGCCGTCCCCATCGAGGTCAGGATCTGCGTTGTCATTCCCTGATTGAGCGCTGCGCGGATAAAGGCATCCAACGCAAGCTCGTATTCACCCGAAGCCATCAGCCGGTTGCCAACTGCGATCTGATCCTCGGCCGGGGCTTTACGATCAATGCCAGGTGCATCCAGATCCCCGGAGGACCCCGTTTCCGTGCAAGAAGCCACCGTGGCAAGAACCACGGTGGCCTGTAACACGCGGCGTATCCCCGTTTGGATGCACCTGGGTTTCAATTTCATAGGCTATTAGCCTCCGCCGAATTCAGCGATGCCTTTGGCCGAGGGTCCAACCAGAATGACCAGCAACGGTGGCACCGTCAGCATCATAGTGGCGAGTGTCATTTTGGTTGGCAACTTGTTAGCGGCCTCTTCGGCGCGCATCACGCGCTTATCTCGCATCTCGCCAGCGTAAACCCGCAAGGCTTCGGCGATGGATGTACCGAATGTTGCCGATTGGATCATCACCGTCACAAATGAGTTAACATCCTGAACGCCACAGCGCGTACCAAAATCGCGAAGAACCGTATCCTTGTCCTTACCGGCCTTCAATTCGTGGGCGACGACTTCAAATTCAAGCGAAATCTCAGGGTAGGAAGCTTTCATTTCGCGTGCGACGCGAACGATGGCCTGGTCCAGCGACTGGCCAGCCTCGACACAGACCAGCATCAGGTCAAGAGTATCGGGAAAGCCTGCGGTGATCGCTTCTTGCCGTTCTGCGACCCTTCGGGTGATCCAATAGCGTGGCAGAAAATACCCGGCGGCCGACGGGACAAGAACTCGTATTATCATCTGCTGCGCGGTAAATTCCTGACCGTCGGAAAGGACAGTGACCAGCAAAACACCAATCACAATTCCGATGATGCCCAAGGAAAATTGAGCGAAGTGGAAGAACCGAACTGCGTCCTTTGATTGATACCCCGCCTGCCGCAGTTTCAGCTGCATGGCAGACAGTTCTTCCTTATTCTGTGGCTCAAGGAAGTTGGCAAACTTCTCAAGCTGCTCGTTTCGCCCGCTGGTTCTGAGCTTGTCCTTTTTGACCTTCTTATCCTGTCGAGGGGCTGCATTAGAACGCTGCAGTTTCTTCAGGGGATCTTCTGGCTGGCTCAGGATCAAGGGGACTGTGATCAAGATCATGAACAGTCCAAGTACACCAACCACGATCAGTGGACCGAAGGGGCCAAGGAGCTCGGTTAGAAAGTCATTTATTTGGGTCAGGATTTCCATGGTGGTGTCCTCAGACCTTGATGTCGGTTAGAATGCGCATGACGATCAGGTTCAGTGTCAGCATGATGCCGACAAAGAAACAGGCAGGAATGAACCATGGGTGATCCATAACTTCGTCATAGTACCCGGGGTCGTTCACCAAAATGAATCCCAGGCAGAACAGTGGAAATCCAGATAGGAATTTTCCTGACCATTTTGCCTCAGCTGTGATGGCGTTGACGCGCCGGAAAAGTCGAAAACGGGCCCGGATCACCTTGGCCAGACCGGCCAAAATTTCGGCCAGGTTACCACCGGATTGCTGTTGGATGCCGACGGCCACTGCCAAAAACCGTAGATCCTGCATATCCAGTCGTTGTGCCAGATCTTTGAGAGATTCACCGACGTCACGGCCATAGGCACATTCATCAGCGATAACCCCGAATTCAGTGGCGAGTGGATCCTGGACTTCATTTGCGACGATTTGAATGGTGGACACAAAAGGGTTCCCGACGCGAAGCGACCGAACCATCAATTCCACAGCATCTGGCAACTGTTCTTCCAGCATTGCCATACGCTTTTTGGCCTTGTTGTTTACCCACGCATAGACACCGCCAACACCGATTGCGACCGAAATAGCGGCCCGCATTATGGTTTCCGTTCCCGTTGCAATACTGAGCCCCATAAAGGCAAAGCCTGTCACCAACACCATAATCAGGATCAACTGACGGGGTGTGAAGGCGATGGCGGCCTTCTGAGCCTTGTCCGCCAACAGGGAATAGAGCGGAATGCTCTGGGACTTCATATGCTGCTGCATTTCCTTGCGCAGCTGTTCCAGAACTTGTTCGCGCCCGACGCCTTTATCCAGCATGTCCAGACGGCGGTTCACGCGGCTGTTCAGACTGATGGATTTTCCGAAGGCAACCAGATAGATTCCTTCCACCAACGCAAGTACGCCTACGAAGATCGCGACGTAGATCAGTGCCTCCATAGGCAGTTGCATTTCAAGATCTCCTACATAGTCGTTGGTTCGTAAATCGAAGGGGGCAGATCATAGCCCCACAGACGGAAGCGTTCGGAGTAGTGGCTGCGAACGCCGGTCGCGGTAAAATGGCCAATAATCTTGTTGTCGGGCGTTAATCCAACGCGTTGAAAACGAAAGATTTCCTGCATGGAAATCACATCGCCTTCCATACCAGTGATTTCGGTGATCGAAGTCATACGCCGCGAGCCGTCCTGCAGGCGGCTTGCCTGAACGATCAGGTTCACAGCACTGGAGATCTGGCTACGGACGGCCTTGATCGGCATTTCGATCCCGGCCATCGCGATCATGTTTTCAAGACGCGAAATCCCGTCTCGGGCCGAGTTCGCGTGGATCGTTGTCATCGAGCCATCATGGCCAGTGTTCATGGCCTGTAGCATGTCGATAACTTCCGAGCCCCGTGTCTCACCCACGATGATACGGTCGGGACGCATACGAAGGGCGTTTTTCAGACAGTCGCGGGGGCTGACTTCACCCTTGCCTTCGACGTTAGGCGGGCGGCTTTCCATCCGGCCAACATGAGACTGTTGCAGCTGGAGTTCCGCTGTATCCTCGATGGTCAGAATACGCTCGGCGTCGTCGATAAAGCTGGACAATGCGTTTAGCGTGGTTGTTTTACCGGAACCGGTACCGCCCGAAACGATCACATTCAGGCGTGTAGATACAGCAGCCTGCAGATAGGCGGCCATTTCTTCGGTGAAGGCACCAAAATTCACCAGGTCATCAATGGCCAGCTTATCTTTTTTGAACTTACGAATGGATACCAGCGAGCCGTCAACGGCAATCGGTGGCACCATGGCGTTAAAACGCGAGCCATCCGCCAGACGGGCGTCCACATAGGGGTTGGATTCGTCAACACGGCGGCCCACGGCGGATACGATCTTGTCGATGATCCGCATCAGGTGCTTTTCGTCTTTAAATGTAACGTCGCTAATTTCTAGCTTACCGAACCGTTCAACGAAAATTTGCTGCGGGCCGTTGACCAGAATATCGCTGACAGAGTCGTCCTGAAGCAAGGTCTCGAGAGGGCCAAGACCGGTTACTTCGTCATAAAGTTCTTTGTTCAGCTGCTGCCGGTCGTCGCGGTTCAGAACGATGTTGCGGGATTCCAGAACCTCACTGGCAATCGCACTGATTTCCGAGCGCAGCTCGGATTCTCCAGCTTTCTCAAGGGCCGCTAGGTTCAGGTTTTCAAGAAGCTCGCGGTGGAGTTCGATCTTGATTTCGCCCAGACGCTCTTTGCGCTTGCGTTCCTTGTCCGCCCCTACAACCTCGGCCGCCTTTTTGGGGGTGGGTCGCCGGGCAACTGCAGTAGCGGTTGATGCTTGCTCCGCTGCAGGTGCAGGTGTGGCCTCGGGCGATTTAGCCGGTGCCTGGACCGGTTGTGCTTCGGGTTTTTTATATCTTGAAAACACGGCGGCTCTCCCTGTGGGATTGTGTTATGCGGCTTCGGCGCTACTGCTGCCCAGGCTGTGCAGCGACTTCGCAAGCTTTGCGATTTCCTTGCGCAGTGGGTTCTTGGCCGCAGCGTTGGCCAATGGCAGACCGTGATCACCGCTTTGCATCACGGGTTTGCCGCCATCCGGCAGTTGAAGATCAATAGAGATGCCCAGGCTTTCACCCATGCGCTTGACCCGGCCCTTACCATTCAGATCGGTAAATTTCGGGGCGCGATTGAGAGCGAAACGCAACTTATTGAAGGGTAGTTCCTCGGCCTGTAAAGCGCGCTTGAGGCGCAATGCGTTCTGAGCCGATCGCATGTCCAGTTCTATCAGGGCAAAGTAAACATGGGCGGCCTGCAGTACAGTTTCCGACCAGTGAACCAATGTCGTTGGCATGTCGACGATCACATAATCGAAGTGTTTTCGCGCCTTTTCGATCACCCGTTCGATATCTTCTTGCGTAATCAGATCCAAAGGCACCATATCCGACGGCGCAGTTAGCACCTGCAGCTTGTCCTCATAGGACTGAAGCGCCTGGTTGAAGACGTCATCATCCATTGCCGCCGTATCAGACAGCATCTCGAATACAGTTTCTCGACGGGGAAGATCCAGATAGGTCGAAACCGTTCCGTATTGCAGGTCCAGGTCAATCAAACAAACCGAAGGGGCCTCTTTGTCAGAGACCGTTGCCAGTTCCCAAGCTAGGTTGACGGCCATAGTCGTCGACCCGACCCCACCGGCAAGTCCTTGAACCACAAACAAAGCACCCTCTTTAGAGTCGCCAGCTGCACGTGCGGCATCTGATCCGGGGGCAACGGCGACGGGTTCGGGTTTGTTCATCCGGTCGATTGCTTCTTGCAATTCACCTTCTGGAAGAGGGTAGGGGACGAATTCGTCCGCGCCCTTGCGCAACAACTGATGCAGCGAAGCTGGGGTCACGTCCTCGGCAATCAGAACTATTTTGATTTTTTTGTCTTTGGCCTGTGTGATGATTTCACCCATCAGTGACAGGTTGTCTTCATCCTCGCCATCAATGGCCAACGCGACAAATTGCAGTGAATTCGCCTCGGGTTGGTTGAAAAATGTCAGGGCTTCGGCAAAGCCGAGATCGCCCCAACGCTCACCCAAAGCGCCTTCCATATCTTCTATAAGCAGATCGAAATTCTGGACATCACGGCTGATCGTGCAGGCCAGAATTGCGGTCTCTTCGTTTTGCGGCGTGGCGCTTGTCATTAACACAATCCTCGTCGAAGGGTAGGCGAACCATCCTGGCCCAGAGGACAGGATTGGCTTGCTGTCACCCTATTGCGGCCATTTTCGGACGCAGGTCACCCAATTGTTGAAAATGTGGCTTGGAACTTAGGCAAGAATTAGGCGCAAAAGAACCAATTGTAGGGAATTGGGCGACGATGTCGCCCAATCACAGTTTATTGTTCGCTTGTATCGCCAATAGCGGTCTCGCGGCGCAGCTGGGATTCATAAACCGCGCTTTCCACGTACTCACGATTGACGATAGCGGCGTATTTGCCATCGAGTAGCTGGGGTGCACGATCAACGAAGCCTGATACTTCGGTCACGGTGCGCCTGTTGCGACGGTCTCGATCCGGCGTAGCCACGAGAGGTCGAGACTTACCGAATGAAACAACCGCCTCCAACCGCGAGCGAGAGATACCCTGCTGCGTAAGGAACGCAACAGCCGCATTCGCGCGCCGCTGGCCCAGGCTTTGGTTATATGCCGTTGATCCAACAGCATCCGTATGGCCATAGACCCGGAACCGTGCCTCGGGGAACTGTTTGATCCAGTTCGCCTGACGCAAGAGTACTCGCCGAGCTGTTTCGTCCAGTTGAGCGCTGTTGAAATCAAAGTTGATCTGGGTCGGCACTTCGGCTGCGAACCGTTGGCCCAGGATCTGGGCATATGTCAGTTCGCCATTCATTACTTGAATGTTGTTCAGTGTCGCATTCCCGAACGCGCCTTGATCGGCTTCGTATCCGGCCTCACGCGTACATGCGGCGACAGCGACCGAAAGACCCAGTGTGATGATCCACTTCTGCATTGGTCCTATCCTCCTAATCAATCCAGGACGTAGCCGTACGAGCTACCGAAGTCCTGATTCGCGACTTCCGAAGCTGCACCGGCACCCAGACGTTCAGTCCGACCGACTTTGCCATTGACGAACAGATCAAATTCGCTGGGCGGTTTGACCCGATCCGTAGGCAGAGCCAGTGCCTCGCCACGAGTCGGCGACACAAGGTGGGCTGTGATGATGATCACCAGTTCACTTTGCTGACGCTGATATTCCGCGCTGCGGAAGAGGGCGCCAAGAACCGGGACGTCACCCAACCAAGGAATCTGGCTGTTCAGGTCGGTGAAATCATCCTGGATCAAGCCAGCGATCGCAAAGCTTTCACCATCGCGCAGCTCAACCGTTGTGCTGGTCTGGCGTGTGATGAAAGATGGAACATTATCACCTTGAATGGTGAAGTTCGACGAACCATCGATAGCTGACACGGCAGCAGCCATTTCAAGGTTGATCAGATCACCATCCACAACGCGGGGGATAAAGTCGATTTCAACACCGAAGGCTTTGTATTCAATCGCAATTACGCCGTCGTCCTGCGGTACCGGAATAGGAACTTCACCACCTGCAAGGAACGTCGCTTCCTGACCCGAAAGTGCGGATAGGTTAGGCTCTGCAAGGCTGCGCGCCAGTCCTTTGGACTCGAGCGCCTCCAGCAGCAGACGAACCTGTGTGGAGCCTGCGCCAAAGCCGAACAGAATTGCGCCGGTATTCGTCTGTACCGCCGGAATGTTGTTGTTCAGGGCATTTGCCAAAGCACCAGCATTGTTCAGCGTGTTGATACCGCCAGTCACATCACTGCCGCCGAAACCAAGCGATGCAGTCAGGCTTTTAGCCACCGACCGATTCATCTCGGCAAAGCGCACTTTCAGCATGACCTGCTGAACGCCGCCAACCGACATCAGGTTCGATACGCGCTCCGGTGCATAGCGCTCTGCCAGCTCCAATGCCCGCGCCAACTTGGCAGCGCTAGAAATTGTGCCAGAAAGAACGATACCGTCATTGGCGGTGCGAACTTCGATAGGCTCGGTTGGCAAAATCTGGCGCAGACGTTCTTTAAACTCGGTAACATCCGGTGCCACACGGACCCGAACATTAGCAAGTAGATTACCTGCGCCGTCGAACAATGTCAGGGTCGTCAGGCCAGGAGCCTTACCCAAAACATAGATAGTACGATCCGAAAGCGACGAAATATCAGCGATGCCTGCATTGGCGATGCTGAGTTCGGCAAACGGTTGCTCACTTTCTACAACTATTGCGCGGTTCATTGGCACATCAAGCGTTTCCGCTGTACCCTTCTTTACCACGCGAAGTGTTTCAGCCCAGGCAGCATTGCCGACTGGGCCAATTACGAGCGCCAAGCCCAATAGGGCTGCGCTTATCCAGGAACTTCTTTTCATGTGACCTGCCTCTCCGATCACGCCTCGTTTTTTGCGGCTACTGCCTTATGTCTGATAACACTGCGCGAATTGAGAATTTATTGCAATAATCAATGGTTTCTGGAATTTTCCTTATGTGGACAATGCGCAACATGCGAACAAATTAGGGCCGCGCAATTCGCGCGGCCCCGGTCATGTAACGCACTGATTTTCTGTTAATTTGTGCAGGGTGTTACTATTCCCGTGTCGACGATCTCGGCACCGCGGCGCGTCTTGACCGTACAGACCTCTTCCGCGATTTTGGGTGCCACGGGGACGACATCTTTAATGCCCAGAAGTTTTCTTTGGTCAACTTCGACCGCGCTTGCGATTGTGTCGTCTTGCACGCCAACCAGCGCCAAAGACAGGCGGCCGGTGTTCTGAGCCTGAGCCAGTGCCGCGATTTGTTCCGGAGTAGCAGCGACCGTAACGGTGCGCGCGATCGTGGCTCCGGTCAGATCGGACCCGGCGCTCTGGTCAACAGCGATCAACTCAATGCTGGTTTGAATCAGGCGGGTGATTTCGCCGCGCGACCCATCGATTCCGCCACCATACGAACCGGTCCAATAAACATCGATACTGTCACCAGGGCGAAGGAAGCCGGATACGCCCGAGGCAACGTCCACGCTGATTGCAAATGCGCGCTTACCTTTCGCGATTCGTGATGTCAGACCCGCTGCCTCGCCTGGTTTGGTTACTTTGACCTCCATCAGGGCTTCGTCTTTTTCCATGGTCCTCAGAACGAAGCGGTCGCCACTGGCCTCCTCTGGAAACAGGACGGCCATTTCAAGGAAGCTTCCTTCGGGAATTGCATCCTCAGGCCATTTCACGATCCGCACATCTTCGGCGACCAGACGCTCACCATATTTAAGAGCACGGTTCGAAACCAGAACGTCCACCGTCGGGACGGACTTAACATTTGCCAATGCTTCCTGAGCCGCCAAACGTTCTCTAGCCAATTCCGCCTGATACTGAGAAATATAGTCCCGCGCCATATAAACGGCTCCTCCTGCCAGAGCCACCCCAACAATCAGGACAAGTCCAAATACTGCACGCATGCGCGTTCCCTCGATTATTTGTATGCGATGTCAGTCGTCATAGGGAATACGACTTCAACTGACTATTGGTTACAGGAGAATTGTGTCGAAAAGGGGGACAATGAAGTATTTTTTTGACGCCCGTGTCCTTAGTGCCAGATTGATCAATCTGATTCCGATGCCTGTTCCTGATTCGCAGAATAGACCTCTATACCGCGAAGTGCGTTACCCGTCTCGGTATCGACGTGTTGTACCCCGCCCGTCAAATTGAATACGGTGACAAGTCCAAGGCCGACCAGCGCAGCAGTAAGCACCACCCAATCAACGGTGATTGCGCCATGTTCCCCGGATAAGAATTTTGAAATACCCTTCATCGCAGGACCTCGTCTTTTTTCTATAAAAAAGGGGGCCGCGATCTGACGAGCGCAGCCCCCTTCAAAATTCTATCTAAATAATTACGGGGTTGTTGGGCCCGCGTTAGGTGCAGTAACAACAACACCCGTCAGGGCGGTGTCAATGTCGCCAGCCAGATCGTCGACACCGTCGCTAACCTGTGTCCAAGCAACAGCGGCCAGGCCAACAACAGCTGCGGTCAGAACGACCCAGTCTACTGTTACGGCGCCGTCTTCGTCAGTGGTGAAGTTCTTGATGAACTTGATCATGTTACGTCCCTCCTAAAGGATCTAATAAGTCTAATGAACCTCGGCGTCTTCCAGAGCTTCGTCTCTCAGTCCGCTCCCGATCGTCTCGGTATGGCATTATGTTTGCCTGTTGGGCGTGGCAGGAATTGGGCCAAACCCCAAATTTTTGTGCCTCAGCTTAACTTTTTGGTAGCTTTCCGATTAACTAATTGAAATTAAAGAAATAAAAATGATCCCTTCGTACGAGTACCGATAAAACCCGATGCAAAATGGCGCCAAATGAGGCGAAATTGCCCCAATTCACATTGTTTTTCTGGCCTTACAGACAGATTCGGGGTTCAAATCGACGCAAAAGAGAACATGAGGCAGGCAAATGAATCTCCGGAACGCAATAACTTGCGCCGGCTTGGCGCTGGCAGTGGTGTCCGCACCTGTGTCTGTCCCCGCCAACGAAGTCGAACCGCGTGGCGTATATAAACGGATCAAAGCAGCCAAGCCCGGTCAGCGCCCGCGCATTACCGTTCAGATATCGCCTACAGAACATGCCTCAGCACCTTCGGCGCCCAGCACAGGGGCTGAGATCGTAGTTCCTGAGATTATCGCGAGGACACGTGTTACGCCTCCGGGGCTTCCGGGAATTTCACCGCAAAACAAACCCGTCGGGTCTTATAAAGCGTTCTGGGACAGGATCTCACCCGGGATAGATGAAGCCAGTTCGGGTCGTTTGCAGGATTCGATAAATGCGCTAGCCGCCATAAACGTAGCCTCGCCCCGATTGCAGACGCTTCAGAATATTGCTCAGCGGCAGGGGATCGACATTTTACGCTCGACCGTAGGGACAAATGTGTCGCCTGCGTTGGTGCTGGCCGTCATCTCGGTTGAATCGGCAGGCCGGGAGAAGGCGGAAAGTTCGGCCGGGGCGCAGGGGCTGATGCAGCTTATGCCCGCGACCGCGAAACGATTTGGGGTCGAGGACAGCCTTCACCCGGGGCAGAACATCTCGGGCGGAGTGAAATACCTGAACTGGCTGATGGAAGAGTTTGGAAACGACCCGATCCTGGTCCTGGCCGGATATAATGCGGGCGAGGGCGCGGTTCGCAAACATGGTGGTGTACCGCCTTATGCGGAAACACGGGACTATGTGCCCAAGGTTCTCGCGGCTTTTCAGGTGGCGCGAGCGCTGTGTTCGACACCGCCCGAGTTGATTTCTGACGGGTGCGTGTTTCAGGCTCTTAATTGACCAAGGCCCACACTGAAGTGGGCCTTGCCATTAGGTGAATTGATCAGTCGACAATCGTCGCCTGTGTCGCGGCGCGCATCTCATCTTCGCTGACACCATCTGCGAGCTCTACGATCTTCAGGCCGCCATCGACCACATCCAGAACTCCAAAATTGGTGATGATGCGATCCACAACACCCTTGCCGGTCAGCGGCAGGGTGCACTCTTTCAGCACTTTCGATTCACCGTGTTTGTTGGTGTGATCCATAACCACGATCACACGTCCTACACCTGCAACCAAATCCATCGCGCCGCCCATGCCTTTGACCAGCTTGCCGGGAATCATCCAGTTGGCCAGATCGCCTTTTTCATCCACTTCCATGGCACCCAGGATTGCCGCGGCGATTTTGCCGCCCCGGATCATGGCGAAAGACGTAGCGCTGTCGAAATAAGCAGTCCGAGACAGTTCGGTGATCGTCTGCTTGCCTGCGTTGATCAGGTCCGGGTCTTCGTCGCCCTCGAAAGGAAAGGGACCCATACCAAGCATTCCGTTTTCGGATTGCAGGGTGATATCCTTGTCGCCAACATAATTTGCCACCAGCGTCGGGATACCGATGCCGAGGTTTACATACATGCCGTCTTCCAGCTCTTGCGCCGCGCGGGCGGCCATCTGATTCCGGTCCCAGGGCATTATGCGTCCTCCTTCTTGCGGGTGGTGCGCTGTTCGATGCGCTTTTCGTGATTGCCCTGAATGATACGATGCACGTAAATTCCAGGTAGGTGGATCATGTCAGGGTCCAGAGAGCCACGGGGCACGATCTCTTCAACTTCGACCACACAGATCTTACCGCAAGTGGCGGCGGGCACGTTGAAGTTTCGGGCGGTTTTGCGGAACACCAGATTGCCGGTGTCGTCGGCTTTCCACGCCTTGATAATCGCCAGATCTGCAAAAATACCTTCTTCGAGAATATAGGTCTCGCCGTTGAAGTCCTTGTGTTCTTTGCCATCGGCGATAACGGTGCCTACGCCCGTTTTTGTGTAGAAACCCGGGATCCCGGCACCACCTGCGCGCATCCGTTCGGCCAGGGTGCCTTGAGGGTTGAATTCCAGTTCAAGCTCACCGCTGAGGTACTGACGCATGAATTCGGCGTTTTCGCCCACATATGAACTGATCATCTTTTTGACCTGCTTCGTTTGCAGCAGGATACCGATACCGAAATCGTCCACGCCCGCATTGTTCGAGGCAAAGGTCAGGTCTTTGGCACCCGAGGTCTTGATTGCCTCAAGCAGCAGCTCGGGAATCCCGCACAGGCCAAACCCGCCAGCGGCGATCAACATGCCATCCGAAAGTACGCCATCGAGCGCTTCGTTGGCATTGGCATAGATTTTCTTCATGGAAAACTCCCCCAATGAGATGGTGTTGGGCAGGTTGTGCCGTCACGTCACGGGGAAGTCAATGAAACCGGGCGAAGGGTGGTATTTCTACCTAACCGGCCTTCTTGGTTGTCTTCTTGGCGGCTTTTTTCTTGGGCGCCGCCTTTTTCTTGGTCCCTTTCAGGGCCGCGCGCTCATTGACCAGTTCGATGGCCATTTCCTGCGTTACGTCCTCGGGTTTGATGTCCTTGGGAATGGTCGCGTTGACCTTTTCCCACTTCACATATGGACCATAGCGCCCATCCAGAACCTGCATTGCGCCACCATCGGGATGTTCCCCCAGTTCTTTCAGCGCTTTGGCCGCAGCCCGGCGTCCGCGTCCCGGATTGGAGCGCTTTTCAGCAAGCAATTCGACCGCGCGGTTCATGCCGATCTCGAACACGTCATTGGGGTCTTTGAGGTTTGCATAAACCGGTTTGGCCTCATCCGCCAGCTGGTGCATCAGATATGGTCCGAACCGCCCGAAATTCGAGCTGATCATACCGCCCTCGGGGTGCTCACCAATCTGGCGGGGCAGGGATAGCAATGTCAGCGCCTTGTCCAGATCCATATCATCCTTGCTCCAGCCACGTGGCAGCGAGGCGCGCGGAGGTTTCTTGTTCTCAGGCGTTGGCTCTCCACGTTGAACATAAGGCCCGAACCGACCGGTCTTCAGCCAGATATCATCACCTGAATCTTCACCCAGCAGGCGCTCTTCACCCTCTGCACCTTCACCGGCGATAGGACGGGTATAGGTGCATTCGGGATAGTTGCCACAGCCGACGAACCCGCCAGTGCGTGAAGTTTTCAGGTGCAACTGGCCCGCGCCGCATTTCGGACAGACACGCGGGTCAGATCCATCCTCGCGTGGCGGATAGAGCTGCGGTGCCAGTGCTTCGTCCAGTTTGTCCAGCACTTCGGAAATGCGCAGTTCCGATGTCTCGCCAATCGCGGCCGAGAAGTCGCGCCAGAATTTGCCCAACAGATCCTTATAGTCCCGATCACCTGCACTCACATCGTCCAGCTGTTCTTCCAGATTGGCGGTGAATTCATAACCGACATACTGACGGAAGAAGTTCAGCAGAAAAATCGTGACGATCCGCCCCTTTTCTTCGGGGATCAGCCGGTTCTTGTCCTTGCGTACATATTCCCGGTCCTGAATCGTTGTGACAATCGAGGCATAGGTCGACGGTCGGCCGATCCCCAACTCTTCCATCCGCTTGACCAACGTCGCCTCGGTATAGCGCGGCGGCGGTTGAGTGTGATGTTGCAGCGCCAGAACTGATTCATTGTCTGACAGAATGGCCTCTTTCGCGGCCCGGTCCGTGCCATCGCTTGTCGCTTTGGTGAACTGATCCCGCAACGTGGTTTTAGAGAACCGTGCAGGGTCGCCCTGCATGATCTGGGGCAGGCGTTTGTCATCCTCATCGGCGACATCATCGCGGCCTTCTTCATAGACACGCATGAACCCGTCAAACATCACCACCTGACCGGTCGCGCGCAGGCCAACCTGCCCATCTTCGCTTCCGATTTCGACAGTTGTGCGTTCCAGCCGGGCAGCGGCCATCTGGCAGGCAATGGTGCGTTTCCAGATCAGGTCATAGAGCTTGCGCTGATCGTCGTCCGTTACCTTCAGCGCTTTGGCATCGCGGGTCATATCCGTAGGCCGGATGCATTCGTGGGCTTCCTGCGCGTTCTTTGCCTTGTTCTTATAGATGCGAGGGCTGTCCGGCACATATTCCGCGCCATAGCGGTCGGCGATGGTCTCGCGCGTAGCCGCCACGGCCTCGGGGGCCATGTCGATGCCATCGGTTCGCATATAGGTAATGTAGCCGGCCTCATACAAGCGCTGTGCCACTTGCATCGCGTGACGCGCACCCATGCCGAACTTGCGGCTGGCCTCTTGCTGCAGGGTCGAGGTCATGAAGGGTGCGCTGGGATTTCGAGCGGCGGGTTTCGCCTCGACCGAAGTGACACTGAGCGCGCGGCTGGTGATCGCCTGCACCGCCAGTTCGGCCTGGGTTGAGTAGGACAGATCGTGCTTGTCCAGCTTTTTACCGGCTAGTGTGACCAGGCGTGCCTCATAGGTCTGACCACGGGGTGTTTCGAACAGGGCGCGCACCGACCAGTATTCCACCGGTTTGAACGCCTCGATTTCCATCTCTCTCTCGACGATCAGGCGCAGGCAGACAGACTGCACGCGGCCTGCGGATTTTGCACCAGGCAGTTTGCGCCACAAGACGGGCGACAGGTTGAACCCCACAAGATAATCCAGCGCACGGCGGGCCAGATAGGCCTCGACAAGTGGCATGTCCACCTGACGGGGGTTTCGCATTGCCTCGGTCACTGCGTCCTTAGTGATGGCGTTGAAGGTCACCCGGCTGACAGGCGTATCCTTTTTGATCGACCGGCGTTTGGTCAGTGCTTCCTGCAAATGCCAACTGATCGCTTCACCCTCACGATCGGGGTCGGTGGCGAGGATCAGGGCGTTGTCTTCTTTCAGCGCGTCGGCGATGGCTTTGACATGTTTGCGGCTGTCGTTCCCGACCTCCCATTTCATCGCAAACTCATCCTCGGTATCGACCGAGCCATCTTTGGGCGGCAGATCTCGAACATGGCCGTAAGACGCCAGAACCGTGTAGTCCGGGCCAAGATATTTATTGATTGTTTTGGCCTTGGCAGGGGATTCTACAACAACTACAGGCATTTAAGGGGAAACCTCGCTCGACGGAATTGGCGCCTTCTATGAGTGTGCAAGATGTGTAGGGCAAGAGCGAATTGTCAATGCGTTCCTTTGAAAGCAAGGATTTATAGGCGATTTCAATGGGATACATGTGTAAGATTGGATATCCAACACTCAGGCGGTCAATGACAGAAGACCCCCGGGTTGGCGTTGAATACGTCCGTCCAGTTCCAGATCGACCAAAACCGGGGCAATTTCACCCGCCGTTGCCTCAACATCGCGGATCAACTGGTCTTCGGCGATAGGAGAGGGGCCGAGCCGGGTCAGAATTAGGCGTTCCAGGTCATTGGTTGAGCATGGTGTGCGGGGTAAATTCTTTTGGAGCATTTGCTGGGGTTCGAATAGGTTCGCTTGCTGCGGTAGCGCTTCGATCACATCTTCTGCAGACCTTATCAAAGTAGCACCGTCGCGGATCAGCAGGTTGCAGCCGGCCGCACGCGCGTCAAAGGGGTGCCCGGGTACGACCAGAACATCGCGCCCCTGGTCCAAGGCGTCGCGCGCTGTAATCAGGCTGCCGGATTTGGCGGCGGCTTCGACCACAATAACGGCCTTTGCCAGGCCCGAGATGATCCGGTTGCGACGCGGGAAATGGCGCGCCTGTGGCGTGACGCCCATCGGTTGTTCCGAGACGCGCAGCCCGGAACCTGCGATTTCAGCGGCAAGATCGGTATTTTCAGCAGGGTAAACCACGTCGACCCCCCCCGCCATAACGGCGATGGTGCCTGTTTCAACCGTGGCTAGGTGCGCCGCGGTATCAATCCCGCGGGCCAGGCCAGAAACAATCACATAACCCTGTTTTCCCAGATCGGTCGCCAATCCGCGCGCCATTCGCGCGCCCAGAGATGAGCAGTTGCGGGCACCGACCATAGCGACCGAGGGGCGCTGTAAAAGAGAGAGGTCGCCGATTGCCCACAACATTGGCGGAGCATCATTCAGATCATGTAAAGCGGATGGGAAATCGGCGGACCCTAGGCACAAAAGCCGCGCATTGGCAGCTTTTGCGGCCTTGAGTTCCGCCTCAATCACGCCGGGCGGGCAGATTTCATACCCTTCTATTCCGGCAGCGCGTGCCATTTCCGGCAGCGCGGCCAGCGCATTCTGCGCCGAGCCATGTTCGCGAAGCAGCCGCCGAAACGTCGCCGGGCCCACTTTGCGAGAACGCAACAGACGAAGCCAGGAAAACCGATCCTCTTCCGTGGTGGGTGGGAGTGTGGGGTGATTGGAAGAAAGCTGCTCTTCGGTCATCCGTTGCTCCGTCTGATTGCAGAACTGGTTTACGGCTGCCAGGGTTAACAGCGTGTGAATCCCATCAAATTTTCCGGATATATTTCGAGTCTCGGTTGTCTCAGTTGCGTAGGTTGTTGAAAAACAACGGCAAAAAATACGGCCGAGTCGGAAGTCGGAAAACACCTCTCCGCAAAGTATCAATGCATATCCAAAGCGGAGCGTTAACCCTGCGCTTTGGAAGCAGTGACTGATTCTACTTAGGCCGCCGATCCTCCAATCGTCAGCCCATCCATCAGGACCGTAGGTTGCCCGACGCCCACGGGCACCCATTGGCCATCCTTGCCACACGTGCCCATTCCCGGATCCAAGGCCATGTCGTTGCCCAACCCGCGAACGCGTTTGAGGGCAGAGGGGCCATCGCCAATCAATGTTGCCCCTTTGACCGGCGCGCCGATTTTGCCGTTTTCAACCCGGTATGCCTCGGTGCAGGAAAACACAAACTTGCCATTGGTGATATCCACCTGGCCGCCGCCAAAGCCAACCGCCCAGATGCCATCCTTTATATCGGCTACCAAAGCGGCGGGATCGGCATCGCCACCCAGCATGATTGTATTTGTCATCCGTGGCATTGGTTTATGGGCATAGCTTTGACGCCGCCCATTCCCGGTTGGTGCAACACCCATCAGACGGGCGTTTTGGCGATCCTGCATATATCCGGTCAGGATGCCGTCTTCGATCAGCACAGTGCGCGAACTGGGTGTGCCCTCATCATCGACGCTGATTGACCCGCGCCGGTCTGCGATTGTGCCGTCATCAACGACCGTAACACCTTTGGACGCGATCTGTTGACCCATCAGCCCGGCAAAGGCGGAACTGCCCTTGCGGTTGAAATCCCCTTCAAGGCCGTGGCCGATTGCTTCGTGCAACAAGATCCCGGGCCAGCCAGGGCCCAGTGCGACCTCCATAACGCCCGCAGGGGCGGGAACAGCCTCGAGGTTGACCATGGCGATGCGAAGTGCCTCGCGGGCTTTATCCTGCCAGTCGTTTGGGTCGATCAGCCCGTCCAGGCCGATCCGGCCACCTCCACCGGTCGAGCCGCTCTCACGACGGCCGTTCTGTTCCACGATGACCGAGATATTCAACCGGGTCATGGGGCGGACATCGCGGACCAGAATGCCGTCAGGGCGTAGAATCTCAACCTCCTGCACCGCAGCAGCAATAGTGGCACTGACCTGTACTACACGCGGATCAAGATCGCGGGCAAAGGCGTCAATCTCGCGCAATGTTTCGATCTTGACGGGAAAACTGGCAGATTCGATCGGGTCTTCGTCGGTATAGAGGCGCTTGTTGGTGGCCCGGGGGGCATCGGCTAGCGTACCGCCACCATCACCGACCGCCAGCCGCGCGGTCTCGGCGGCCCGTTTCAGGGCAGGAATCGAGACGTCCGTTGAATGCGCATAGCCTGCCACTTCGCCCTGTACGGCGCGCAGGCCGAAACCTTCGGACGCGTCATAAGAAGCGGTCCGCAAGCGCCCGTCATCAAAGACCAGAGACTCGGATTTCCGGCGTTCAACGTACAGTTCTCCGTCCTCGGCCCCGGCGGTGGCGGATTGCAGTACCGCAAGCGCTTCGTCATGTGGAAGAGCGCTTTCAAACGGGCGAAACGGGTCGTTGGGCATCTCTTGGGACCTTTCGAGTTTGATCCAGATCAAAAATAGCGTCTGTTTGACGCAAGCATTTTGCTTTATCTACCCGCAGGAATATGGTTTTTAACGCGGCCAAAGACAACGGGTGAGGTGTGGCCGATTCACACCTTTTCGCCAGGGACGCAAAGATCAAACGATCAGGACAGAAAATGAAGAACGCTTTGAAGCTTTCGGGGCTTATGACAGCCCTCTCCAGCCTTCCCGCCATGGCTCAGGAGCTTGAGATTATCGGTCAGCCGGTTGACGGCGGCATAGGATTCCAGCCTGCAGCCACAAGCCTTGCCGAGGGGATTCATCGCCTGGATAATATGATTCTGGTGATTATTACCGCGATCTGCATATTCGTTGCGGGCCTGCTGGTTTACTGCATCATGCGTTATAATCAACGCGTCAACCCGACCCCGGCGCGATTCTCGCACTATACTCCGGTCGAGATCGTCTGGACGTTGGGTCCGATTCTGATTCTGGTATTCATCGGTGCTTTCTCTCTGCCGGTTCTGTTCAAGCAGCAGGAAATTCCCGAAGGTGATGTCGTTATCAAGGTTGTCGGCAACCAGTGGTATTGGACATATGAGTATGTCGATCACGATTTTGCATTCGACAGCTATCTGCTCGGCCACCCAGCCACGTTGGACGAAGGTACTCGCCCCGCCGATGCGGACGTGACGGCATTTGTCCTGGATGACGCGATGCGGGCCAAGCTGGCAGACGCAGGGTATAGCGACGATGAGTGGCTGCTGGCCACCGACACAGCGGTTGTTGTCCCGGTTGGCAAGGTCATCGTGATGCAAGTTACTGCGTCCGACGTGATCCATTCCTGGACCATTCCGTCCTTCGGTGTGAAGCAGGACGGTGTACCCGGACGCCTGGCTGAGCTGTGGTTTGAGGCCGAAAAGGAAGGCATCTATTTCGGCCAGTGTTCGGAACTGTGCGGCAAGGACCATGCCTATATGCCGATCACTGTCAAAGTTGTCAGCCAAGAGGCGTATGACGCTTGGCTGAAAGGTGCGATCGACGAGTATGCGGGCCTGCCGCAGAACTATCAGGTCGCTTCGAACTGATTTCAGTAAGGGTGGGATGCGTCCCGCCTGCTACAAGATGCAGGCTGTGCGAGAGATTGCACAGCCTTCGCCCCAAAAGGACCCGAGATGAGCGACGCAAGCATCAATGCAAGCCAAACGACCGCCCAAGCGTATGCGAATGAGGCCAGCTTTGGCGATTACTTCGCCCTGCTGAAGCCGCGCGTGATGTCGCTGGTTGTATTCACGGCGCTTGTTGGTCTGCTGGCAGCGCCGGTACCGGTACATCCGTTCGTTGGGTTCTGCGCGATATTGTTCATTGCCATCGGAGGTGGCGCATCCGGCGCGCTGAACATGTGGTGGGATGCAGATATCGACCGCGTTATGAAGCGCACCAAAGGTCGCCCCATACCGTCGGGCAAGGTACAAGAGGGCGAAGCGATGGCCTTGGGCCTGGCACTGTCCGGCCTGTCGGTGATCATGTTGGGTCTTGCAACCAACTGGTTCGCCGGAGCCTTTCTGGGCTTCACCATCTTCTTCTATGTCGTTGTCTACACGATGTGGCTCAAGCGTTCGACGCCACAGAACATCGTGATTGGCGGCGCAGCTGGGGCTTTCCCGCCGGTCATCGGCTGGGTCGCTGCAACCGGATCCATGTCCGTCGAACCTTGGCTGATGTTTGCCCTCACCTTCATGTGGACGCCGCCGCATTTCTGGGCGCTGGCCCTGTTTATGCGGTCGGATTACGACGATGCGGGTGTGCCGATGTTGACGGTAACCCATGGTCGGCGGGCGACGCGCTGGCATATTCTGGTCTACACCGTTCTGCTGGCAGTGCTTGCGATTGGAACCGGCTTTTCGGCAATCGGCGGCCCGATCTATCTGACCGTCGCTATTGTACTGAACGCGTTGTTCCTGAGCGGAGCATGGGCAATCTCGCGTCGGACCGAGGATGACTCCGAGGCTGATAACTTCAAAGTTGAGCGTGGCTTTTTCAAGCTCTCGCTGCTGTATCTTTTCCTGCATTTCGGCGCGATCCTTGCCGAAGCACTGCTGAAGCCTTACGGGCTGGGAGGCTGGGCATGAGCCTGCGCAAAAGCCATGAGTTGCATCAACGTCGGTTCAGCCGAAATCTGGGCGTTGGCCTGACGCTTGCTGCATTCATCGTGCTGATCTTTGGGCTGACGATCGTCAAAGTCTCAGGGACCGATTTTAACAGGGCCATGCAAGAGGTGCAGAACTGATGGCGCTCACGGGGCCGCAAAAAACCGTCGTGCAAACTGTCGGCGTTGTTGTTCTGATGGGCAGCCTCGCCTGGGCTTCGGTACCGTTTTACGACTGGTTTTGCCGGGTCACCGGGTATGGCGGCACAACCGGAGTGGCTGAAGCCGCGCCAGAGGACATCCTTGAGCGCACTGTTACCGTTCGCTTTGACGCCTCAAAGGCGAAAGACATGGCCTGGGAATTTAAGCCGGTCGAGCGCCAGATGGAAATCCGCATCGGTGAAACGGGCCTGGCCTTCTATGAGGCATATAACCCCACGGACCGCCCGATTGCCGGTCAGGCGTCTTACAACGTTGCGCCTTATTCGGCCGGTGGGTATTTCCAGAAGATCGCCTGTTTCTGTTTTGAAGAACAGGTGTTGCAACCCGGAGAACGGGTTCAGATGCCGGTGAGCTTTTTCGTCGATCCCGAAATGGTCGAGGATCTGGAAGCCAAATATGTGCATACGATCACTCTGTCGTATACATTCTACGAAATTGACCTGCCCGAGGGCTATGCCGCCCTTGATGTTCAGGCTGATACAAACAAGAACTAACGCCTGTAGGTGAGGGACGCTGATGGCACACGCAAAAAATCATGATTACCACATTCTGACCCCTTCGATCTGGCCACTGATCGGCGCTGCGGGCGGCTTTGTGATGTTGTTCGGGGCCGTCCTCTGGATGCACGGCGTCACCTCCTACATGTTCTGGGCCGGTCTTGTCGCGGTTCTTTACACCATGTTCGCCTGGTGGTCCGAAGTGGTGGCCGAAAGCCGTGTAGGCGATCACACGCCGGTCGTGCGCATTGGCCTGCGCTATGGGTTCATCCTGTTCGTGATGTCCGAGGTGATGTTCTTCTTCGCCTGGTTCTGGTCGTTCTTCAAACACCGCATGTACCCGATGTACGACTATGCGGGCACCGAGTACATCCAGCCGGATATCCACGCGGTTGACCCGTTCCACTTGCCGCTGATCAACACGCTGGTCCTGCTGCTTTCGGGCTGTGCCATCACCTGGGCTCACCACGCGCTGGTGCATGACAATGACCGCAAGGCGCTGATCAACGGCCTCGCTATTGGTATCGTTTTGGGCATCGCCTTTACCGCTCTGCAGGGCTTTGAGTACTACGAATTGCTGGCCCATGAGGGCTGGAAATTCGGTGGTGATCAGTTCTATTCGAACTTCTTCATGGCAACCGGCTTTCACGGCTTCCACGTGATTATCGGCACCATCTTCTTGTCGGTCTGTTTGATCCGGGCACTGAAGGGTGATTTCACGCCGGAAAAGCACGTCGGTTTCGAGGCCGCGGCCTGGTACTGGCACTTTGTTGACGTTGTCTGGCTGTTCCTGTTCTTCGCAGTCTATATCTGGGGACAAGCCCCTTTGATCTGACGCCGGACCGGTAACAAAATTGCAAAAGCCGCCCCCAAGGGCGGCTTTTTCTCTATCAGGGTGCAAGATTGCACCCGATACAAATGGGTGGTTGCAATTCAGTTCACACCGCCCTTAACAAGACGCCGGTTTCTGCAACAAGGTTTGACCCCGCCATGCGCCGCATAACTTTCCTGCTGATCTTCGGGCTCGCCGGTCTGGGCGTACTTGTGTCGCTGGGCGTCTGGCAGGTACAGCGGCTTGGGTGGAAACAAGACGTGTTGGCCGAGATTAACGACCGGATCTCTGCCGAGCCTGTTTCCCTGCCGCAGCAGCCTTCCGAGACACGGGACAAGTACCTACCGGTTTTCGTCCAGGGTGAGATGCAGCCGGGTGAAATCCATGTTCTGGTTTCGGTGAAACAAGTAGGCGCTGGCTATCGGGTTATCCAAGCTTTCGATACTGGCGACCGGACTATTCTGGTCGATCGCGGTTTTATCCCAACCACTGCCAAACAGGTTGAAAGACAAACCGGGCAGATCGAACTGACGGGCAATCTGCACTGGCCGGATGAGATCGACGGCTATACGCCCGAGCCAGATGTGGATGCCAATATCTGGTTTGCCCGCGATGTTCCCAATCTTGCTGCAGCTCTGGGAACCGACCCGGTTCTGGTAATCGCACGATCCCGGACCGATCCGAATTTGACACCTTTGCCGGTGAATACAGCAGGCATCCCGAATGATCACCTGGGATACGCAATCACATGGTTTGGCCTGGCTTTGGTCTGGGCTGCGATGACTGGTTATTTCCTGTGGCGCGGTCGCGCCCCATCAGAAAGTGAAGCGCAATGAAATATGTCTCAACCCGCGGGCAGGCGCCCGAACTGAGTTTTGAAGAGGCGATGCTGACCGGGCTGGCCCGCGACGGAGGCCTGTATCTGCCCGCTGAAATCCCGGTCTTGAGCCACGATGAAATCGCCGCGTTGGCAGGACTGTCTTATGAGGACATCGCCTTTCGCGTGATGTGGCCCTATGTCAGCGGATCATTTGGGGAAGAGGAGTTCAAACAGATCATTGCCCGCGCCTATAAAGGGTTCGGCCATGACGCCCGCGCACCGTTGAAGCAGTTGAACGAGAACCACTTCCTGCTGGAGTTGTTTCACGGCCCGACACTGGCCTTCAAAGACTTCGCCATGCAGCTAATCGGTCAGTTGTTCCAGGTGGCGCTGAAGCGTCGCGGGGATCGGGTGACTATCGTGGGCGCGACCAGCGGTGATACCGGTTCGGCCGCGATTGAGGCGTTCCGGGGGCTGGATGCGGTAGACGTGTTTATCCTGTATCCGCATGGCCGCGTTTCCGAGGTGCAGCGTCGTCAGATGACCACACCTGCGGACAACAATGTGCATGCTCTGGCCGTCGACGGGGACTTTGACGACTGTCAGGCCGCGTTGAAGGATATGTTCAACGATTTCGACTTCCGTGACGGTGTGAAACTGGCGGGGGTGAACTCGATCAACTTTGCCCGCGTGCTGGCACAGATCGTCTATTACTTCTCAGCTGCGGTCAGCCTTGGCGCGCCACATCGCAAGGTCAGCTTTACCGTGCCTACGGGTAATTTCGGGGACATCTTTGCGGGCTACCTGGCCAAACGCATGGGCTTGCCGATTGACCGGTTGGTAGTGGCGACCAACCAGAATGACATTCTGCATCGGTGTCTGGCAGGCGAAGGGTATTTCAAGGGAGACACGATCCCTTCGATCAGCCCTTCGATGGATATTCAGGTCAGCTCGAACTTTGAACGGGCGCTGTATTATGCCTATGACGAGGATGGCAATTCTGTGGCTCAGCTGATGGACGAGCTGAAGACGGGCGGCTTCAATGTCGGCCAAGGCGCGATGGAAGCGTTGCGCGAAAGCTTCGACTCGGGCCGCGTGTCCGAAGAGGAAACACTGGCGACGATCACAGCCACGCTGGCCCACAGCACCGAACTGGTCTGCCCCCATACTGCCGTGGGTATCAAAGTTGCCGAGGAGCACCGCGACGCGAACGTCCCGATGATCACTTTGGCGACCGCACACCCGGCCAAGTTCCCGGCTGCGGTCGAGAATGCGAGTGGCGTACATCCGCCTCTTCCCTCTCGCATGTCTGATCTGTATGAACGTCCGGAACGGGTGACCCGCATCGCCAATGATCTGGGCGCCCTTGAGGATCATATCAAAGGGCATATCGCCGAGTGACTGTCAGACAAGACCAACTGAAGAACGGCTTCCGTATCGTCAGTGAACATATGCCGGGGCTGCAATCTGCGGCCATAGGCATCTGGGTAACCGCCGGTGCGCGAAATGAGCGGATCGAACAAAATGGCATAGCCCATTTCCTTGAGCATATGGCGTTCAAGGGAACCAAACGGCGATCCGCGCTGCAAATTGCCGAAGCGATCGAGGATGTGGGCGGGTATATCAACGCCTATACTTCGCGCGAAGTGACGGCCTATTACGCGCGCGTTCTAAAAGACGATGTGGCGCTGGCGATGGATGTCATCGGTGACATCGTCCTGAACCCGATCTTCGATCCGCGCGAGATTGAGGTCGAACGCGGTGTGATCCTACAGGAAATCGGTCAGGCCTATGACACGCCCGACGATGTAATCTTTGACTGGCTGCAAGAGCAGAGCTATCACGATCAGCCCCTGGGCCGGACCATACTTGGCCCCACTGAACGCGTCAGCGCATTCTCGCGCGAGGATCTGTCGGGTTTCGTGGCCGAACATTATGGCCCTGAACAGATGATCCTATCCGCTGCTGGTGCGGTGGATCACGATGCACTGATGAAAACGGCCGAAGAGATGTTTGGTCACCTGCAACCACGCAAGGGTTTGATCCCTGAAGTGGCCCGATTTACCGGTGGTGAGGCGCGGCAGGAGAAAGAACTGGAGCAAGCTCATTTCGCTTTGGCGCTGGAAAGCCCCGGCTATCGCGACGACGCGATCTATACCGCGCAGATTTATTCGACCGCGCTGGGCGGGGGTATGTCTTCGCGCTTGTTTCAGGAAGTGCGGGAAACGCGCGGGCTTTGCTATACGATCTTTGCCCAGGCTGGCGCCTATGCCGACACCGGCACTACTACGATCTACGCGGGGACATCTGCGGATCAGATCGGTGAGTTGGCGACGATCACCATTGACGAAATGAAACGTGCCGCCGAGGATATGAGCCCTGAAGAGGTCGCCCGTGCTCGTGCGCAAATGAAGGCCGGAATGCTGATGGGGCTGGAAAGCCCCTCGAACCGGGCCGAGCGTCTGGCGCGTCTGGTGCAGATCTGGGGACGGGTGCCGTCGCTTGAGGATACAGTCGCCAAGATTGACGCGGTCAGCACCGAAGATGTCCGCAGCTTTGCTGAACAGATAGCAGCACAAGCGCCAGCGGCGCTGGCGCTGTATGGTCCGGTATCAGGTGCACCCACACTCGCGGACTTGCAGGAGAGGCGCGCGGCGTGATGCTTCTGGGCAGACGCAAGCTGAAACTTGAAACCGAGCGGCTCAGCTTGCGCCCGCCCGTGCACTCCGATTTTAACGACTGGGCGGCGCTGCGACGCTCGTCCAGAGACTTTCTGACCCAGTGGGAGCCGATCTGGGCCTCGGACCACTTGAGCCGGAAATCCTTTACTAACCGTGTCTACTGGGCGCAGCGCTCGGTTGCGAGTGGGACGGCGATTCCGTTATTTCTGTTCCGGCGATCTGATGACCTGCTGGTCGGTGCGATCACGCTGGACAATGTGCGCCGTGGCCCAGCACAGGCGGGGACCCTGGGCTATTGGACGGGCCAAGCCTTTGCTCGCAACGGGTATATGCGCGAGGCTATTGGCGCGGTGGTCCATCATGCCTTCACGCGTTTAGACCTGAGCCGGATCGAGGCGGCCTGCCTGCCCGAAAACAAACCCTCGCGCGGATTGCTGGAAAGCTCGGGCTTTAAATACGAAGGCGTGGCGCAGTCCTATCTGCAGATTGACGGGCGCTGGCGAACGCATGTGCTATATGCCTGCCTGCGGTCAGACCGGCGCGGGAAGACCGAAGCCGGGTAGGTGGCCTCGGTGAGGCCATTGGGGCTCTGCCCCAAACCCCGAGGTATTTTTGGCCAGATGAACTAGGGGCATGACTTGGCGGGCTCTTGCGCTACAATCACGTCATGCGCTGGGTGGTTTTTGCATTGATGGTGATCTCGGGCGGGGCTGTGGCACAGGAGCGGCGGCCAAGCCATTGCATCGCCATTGCGGATGCGGCACCAGGGATCGAATACCTGCATAAAGCGGGGTGGCAAGATCCGGTGCCGGAGTATTCCGTCCGGATCAGCTATGTCGCGCATGCGTCTTTTCTGATCCAGACACCGGGCGGGTTGAACGCCGTGACAGATTTCACCGGCTTCATCGGCGGGGCCAGTTTGATTCCCGATGTGGTGACGATGAACCACGCCCATGGCACGCATTGGACCGCGCATCCCGATCCTGCCATTCCGCATGTGCTGGAAGGGTGGGGCGTGTTCGGGGAGGGGATCGAACATCATCTGGATCTGGAAGAGATGTTGGTGCGCAATGTCTCGACCGATATCCGGTCCGTCTATGGCGGGGTCGAAGAACGTGGCAATTCGATCTTTGTGTTTGAGGTTGCCGGTTTGTGCATTGGGCATCTGGGTCATCTGCACCACATTCTGTCGGACGCGCAATTTGCGGCCCTTGGACGGTTGGATGTTGTCATGGCAGCGGTGGATGGTGGGACGACCATGCCGCTGCCCGAAATGATTACAGTTCTGAAACGGTTGAAGAGTTCGGTCATCATTCCGATGCATTGGTTTTCAGACTATTCGCTGGATCGGTTTCTGGCGGATGTCAGGGGCGATTTCCCGGTTGAGCGCGATGGCGTGTCGGAAATCACCGTATCCCTGCGCTCACTTCCGGACCGGCCAACGGTGGTTGTGTTAGAGCCGCAATACCTGATCGAGTTGGAATAGGGCTTGTCGGGACCTGTTGCCTTGGGCAAGGAATGGGCATGACCCTGAATCCCGCAGACGATCAATTCGCCCAATCAATTCGCGCCGCCTTGCCGGATGAAGTGCTGCGACCGGTCACCGCGCGATATCTCGAGGAGCCGCGCCGTCGGATTTCCGGGCAGGCGGGGGTGCTTGCGGTGCCCAGAACGGCCGAGGAGGTGGCGGTTCTGATCCGATTGGCTGCCGAGGCATCGGTCCCGGTGGTGCCATATGGGGGCGGCACCGGTGTGGTTGGCGGTCAGGTGACGTCGGACGGGCCTGCGCCTTTGCTGATCTCGCTAGAGCGGATGACAGCCATCCGGGCTGTCTATCCGACAGAGAATGTGATGATTGCTGAAGGTGGTGTGATCCTTGCAGATGTGCAGGCGGCTGCCGAAGGCGCGAACCGGTTATTTCCACTTTCCCTTGCCTCACAGGGGTCATGTAGGATCGGAGGGAACCTGTCGACAAATGCAGGGGGGGTTAACGTGTTGCGCTATGGAAACGCCCGTGACCTGTGTCTGGGCCTTGAGGCGGTTCTACCAAGTGGCGAAATCTGGCATGGGCTCAGCCGGTTGCGAAAGGACAATACCGGGTATGATCTGCGCAATCTTTTGATCGGAGCCGAAGGGACGCTAGGGATCATCACTGCGGCGGCACTCAAGCTGTTTCCCCGCCCTGAGGCGGTTGGAACGGCCATGGTTCAGGTCACCTCTGCCGAAGCGGCGGTTGATTTTCTGGCGCTGGCGCGGGACCTCATGGGGGACAGCGTCAGTGCATTTGAATTGCTTCACCAACAGGGTCTTTTGTTCCTGAGTGAGGTTCTGCCAGACACGCGGCAGGCCTTTGCCGAGCCGCCCGAATGGTCTGTACTGATCGAGATTGGCTTGTCGATGGGCCAATCACCTGAAACCGCGTTTGAGGTGCTGTACGAGGCCGCTGAGGCACGTGGGCTGGTCACCGATGCGGTGATTGCACAAAGCGAGGCGCAGCGGCAGGACATGTGGGCCGTGCGCGAGCGTATTCCGGATGCAAACCGGCTGATCGGGTCGGTCTCAAGCCACGATATCTCGGTGCCGATCTCGGCCATCCCAGAATTTATCCGGCGTGGTGCAGATGTTGTGGCCGCGCTTGGTCCGTATCGGGTGAACTGTTTCGGGCATCTGGGCGACGGCAACCTACATTACAATGTGTTTCCGGCAAACGGGCATTCCCGGTCAGAGTATGACGCCGAAAGTGCGAAGGTAAAAAGAGCCGTTCATGACCTTGTGCATGAGTTTCAGGGATCCGTCAGCGCAGAGCACGGTATCGGGCGATTGAAGACCGAAGATCTGGAGCGATATGGCGATCCGGTCAAACTGAGCGCGATGCGGGCGATCAAATCGGCGTTGGACCCCAAAGGGATCATGAACCCCGGCGCGGTCCTGCGGCTGTAAGTGCGGGATCCGTCAGAGTCCTTCGAATTCGCACAGGACATGAACATCCATGCCCATCTCTTCCAGAACCTTGCGCCCGCCCAGTTCTGGCAGGTCAATGATGAAGGAACATGACACGATCTCGCCGCCCAGCCGTTCGATCAGTTTGATCCCGGCGGCGGCGGTGCCTCCGGTGGCCAGCAGGTCATCCACGACCAGAATTTTCTCACCCGGTTGGATGGCATCATCGTGAATCTCGACGATAGCCTCGCCGTATTCCAGCGTGTAATCCTGGCTGATTGTTGTGCCGGGCAGCTTGCCCTTTTTGCGGATGGGGACGAAACCGACGCTCAGCTGATGAGCGATGGCGCCGCCCAATATGAAACCGCGCGCCTCAAGCCCCACAACCTTGTCGATCTGTTCGCCGGCATAGGGGTGCAACATCTGATCAATCGCCATACGAAACCCGCGCGGGTCTGCAAACAAGGTGGTGACATCCCGAAACATGATCCCTTCGTGCGGAAAATCGACGATGGTTCGGATGTAATCCTTGACCGACTTGTTTCTTGACATGACCAACCCCTTCTGGCGTCAAAACACGCTGGGTTGTTTGGCCCATCGGGGACGGTCATGCAAGAACAGAATGAACGTGCTGGCTTGCAATCTTCCTAGAACGTGCGATTGCCTATCTCACCGAAAAAACCAGATAGGTTTCCCAAGACGTCGTCTTTTTTAGCCAATGCGTTGGTTCCGAAAAAGAATTACCTGAATTGAACACAGGCTACTTGCAAAGATTCCGCAAGGTTGTTAGCTGCCCATCATATGTTTTATATATACTAAGTATATACGTTTTATTTCTTCTGAAGTCTTTTGGAGACAAAGTGCATGTCAGGGACAGATCGTAAGATTTCAGTCAAAAAGGACAGCCAGCTGGTTCTGCGGCTGGATCGTGGCGAGCGCGATGCTTTTGTAGAGCTGTGCAGGGAACTCGACACGTCGGCGGCGCGGGAAATCAGGCGGTTTATTCGCGGATTTATGAAGGATCACGCTGTAGATTAGGCCCTCAGGCCGGGCGACGCAGGATTGACGTGGCGATCCCCATACCGATCAGGGTCAGCCCCCCGAAACGCGTCAATGCGCGAATGGTGCTTGCGCGGCCGATCATATGGCGCAGCCGATCTGCCAAAAGGGCATAGGCCAATGCGTTCAACCAGGCCAGCCCGACGAAGGTGCCTATCAGGATCGCGAATTGAGGGCCCAAAGGTTCGGTAGGGCGCAGGAATTGCGGCACGAAGGCGATAAAGAACGCAATCGATTTGGGGTTCAGGGCGGTTACAGCGGCCGCGTGACCAAAGACGCCTCGCGCAGTGATATCTGCGCCGGGTTCAACCGCTTGCAGCCCCGCCGATGGGGCGCTGCGCAGTAACTTGATGCCCAGCCAGACCAGATAGGCCGCGCCGACCCACTTTAGGACAGAAAACAACGCGGCTGAGGCCAGCACCAACGCCCCCAATCCCAGCAATGAGGCCGTCATGGCCACCAAATCGCCAACCGCCACCCCGGTGGCGGAAGCTACGGCAACGCTGCGGCCTTTGGACAGCGCATAGCTGAGCACCAGCAGCACGGTGGGGCCGGGGATCAGCAGCAAAGCGGTGGATGCGGCTACAAAGGCCAGCCAGATGTCAAAGGGCATGTGATCTCCGATTAAGATACGCCAGTATCAAGCTTTGGTGATGGGCAAAGGTCAAGCCCCTGAGGGCCGGGTCACGCGGTGCATCAACGCCTCAAGTGGTCCGCGTCTGAAGCGCAGGAACCATAGCAGCGCAAATCCTGAGGACAGCACGCAGAAACCCAAGGCGTAGCCAACGATCTGTGGCGCGCTGAGCGATCCGTCCAGCAGGCCGGCCTCTTCCAGAATGCCCATCCCGATTACGATATGCGCAATATAAAGCGTCAGGCTTTGCCGTCCGGGCGCAGTCAGCGCCATCGCGGCGCCCAGCCCCTGAATCCGCGGCCAGAGCTTTAGCAACAGGCCGATCACCACACAGGCGGTTCCAGCCCCGGCCAAAATGTAAAACGGCCCCGGAGGGATGGATTGAGTGCCCAGATAGGCGGCCAGGTCAGGATCGGTTGTCAGCTTTTGCGGAAACAGGGCCAGAACGGCTGCGCCAAATCCCCACATGATCAAACGGTGCTGAACACAGACCGTCTGTAGTTGCGATCGCCCAATCGCCATACCGATCAGCAAGAACGCTGCCCAAGGTAGAACGGGGTGCCAACCATTGAACAGCAAGTTTCGTACAAAGCCCGGTATCGTCCACAGGTCGGTATGGGTCAGGGAAACCCAGTCCCATCCCTGATTGTAGTCAAAGACAAGATTGGCGAGCACGGCCAGAACGACAACACCACCTGCGCCAAGCCACAACCCAATGATCGACGAGGACAGAAACGCCGCGCCGACAACAAAATACAATGCATAGAAATGCAGGATATCGGCCTCAAACATGGTCATGTTGATCAGGCCAAGTACGAACAGAAATGCAGCCCGTCGTAACAGAATTCCAGCAGAAAGGCTGGACAGGCCAATACCGATCCCGGCCAGAATGACAAACAATGCAGCAGCACGACCTTCCAGTGCATCGACAAGCGCCGATGCCCAGTCATCTGTCGGTTTGACCTGCGCCGCGATGCGAAAGTTCACCAGCACCATGCCGCAAAATGCCAGAAAGCGTGCGGCGTCCAGGGCCTCGAACCGTTTCATTCCTATCCTCTTCGTTCCCTGCCGCCCGTACCGAACTTAAAAGGCTGCCTTTCGGTTAAGTACTGATGCGGCCGACCGGAATAGGGTTGATACCAATCGCTAGAGCACCCGCCCCGCGACTGCGTCCAGTTTCGCCAGCAGCGCCGGATCACGTTTTTCTGGCGCGGTCAGGATCGCGTATTCCAGCGCCCGGTCACACCCGTGCGGGCAGGGCAGGCGCGCTGCTCCCAGCAACTCTGGCAAGCCCTTGACCAGCGCTCGGCCTTTTTCGGCGTTCCCGGTCAGGGTGGCGATAATGGCGGTCACGTCGACCTCGCCATGGTCCGGGTGCCAACTGTCATAGTCGGTGACCATCGCGATCGAAGCGTAACAAAGCTCGGCTTCTCGGGCGAGTTTAGCCTCGGGCATGTTGGTCATTCCGATCACATCGCAGCCCCAATGCTCGCGGTACATTTTGGATTCTGCCAGTGTCGAGAACTGCGGCCCCTCCATCGCCAGATAGGTGCCGTCGCGATGAACGGTGATGCCGGCGGCCTTGCCAGCAGTCTCACAAGCATCTGACAAGCGCGGGCAGGTTGGGTGTGCAACGCTGACATGGGCCACGCAGCCAGAGCCAAAAAAGCTTTTGTCCCGCGCAAAGGTGCGATCGATGAACTGGTCGACGACAACAAAATCTCCGGGCGCCATATGCTCGCGGAATGATCCGCAGGCCGAGATCGAGATCACATCCGTGATCCCCAGACGTTTCAGCGCGTCAATATTGGCGCGATAGGGCACGCCCGTCGGCGAATGAATGTGGCCACGCCCGTGGCGAGGCAGGAACGCCATCTCGATCCCGTTCAGCGCGCCGGTCAGTATTTGGTCCGAAGGTTTACCCCAAGGCGTTTCAACCGAGACCCATTGCGCATTCTCCAATCCGTCGATGTCGTAAATGCCTGATCCGCCGATGACGGCAATCTTGGTCTGGGTCACTGGTTTTCTCCGATTACGGTGCTTGTTCAATGATTTGTGCGCTGGGCTGCCTGGTTTGACAAGGGTGAACGCCCAGTGGTTCTATCACTTTTTCGCAGGGGTTTGGGTCGTTGCTATCCGAGCCAGGCAGAGCATCAAGCCAAGGTGTGACGGCAACGAACCGACATCAATTCACCTATTCGCGAGATATGTGCTATGCGTGCTGCGCATATCAGCCTCCCGCCTGATGCGGTGGCTCAAAAACCGGTTCACAGATAGAAGTCCCTTTTTCGCGCGAACCCATAAACCAACAGGACGCCCTATGCCCCGAGCTATGCTGGCAAGCTTTGCCAATCGTATCGCCAAACCTGATCTTCGTTGGGTTCCGGATGAGGGCCTGACCGTCTCGCGCCTTCGGATCGAGCTGCTGTCCGGCCTGACGGTTGCACTTGCTTTGGTCCCTGAGGCGGTGGCCTTTGCGTTTGTCGCGGGCGTGCATCCTTTGGTTGGTTTGTATGCTGCGTTCATGGTGGGGCTGATTACTGCACTGATCGGTGGGCGTCCGGGTATGATTTCGGGCGCAACCGGGGCCCTGGCCGTGGTGATGGTTGCCTTGGTGGCAGAACATGGGGTCGAATACCTCTTCGCTACAGTTGTTTTGATGGGAATACTGCAGCTGATCGCAGGGGCGATGCACTGGGGGCGTTTTATCAGGCTGGTACCACATCCAGTGATGCTTGGGTTTGTGAACGGATTGGCCATCGTGATTTTTCTGGCCCAGATGGGCCAGTTCAAAGTTCCCGGTAGCATGGAAAATACGGGCCATGGCATGAGCGGTGGCGAATGGCTTTCCGGTATTCAGCTTTTTACCATGTTGGGTCTGGTCGGCCTGACTATGGCGGTGATCCTTATCGTGCCGCGCATTACACGCATTGTCCCGGCGCCTTTGGCAGGGATCATGGTCGTCGCAGCATTGGTGATTGGTTTTGGACTGGACGTCCCACGGGTGGGCGATCTTGCCTCGATCGAAGGTGGCTTGCCGCCGTTCCACATCCCGATGGTGCCGCTGAACTGGGAGACGTTTGAGATCATCCTGCCATACGCCGTCATATTGGCAGCGATTGGCCTGATCGAGTCGCTTCTGACCCTGAACCTTGTTGGCGAAATCACCGGCAAACGTGGTGGTGCCTCGCAAGAATGTATCGCCCAAGGGTTTGCCAATGTGGCCACTGGCTTTTTCGGAGGCATGGGCGGCTGTGCCATGATAGGTCAGTCCATGATCAACGTGAAATCAGGTGGGCGCACGCGCATTGCCGGTATCGCAGCGGCGCTGTTCCTGTTGGTATTCATCCTGTTCGCCTCCCCGCTGATTGAGCAGATTCCATTGGCCGCTTTGGTCGGGGTCATGTTCATGGTGGTGATCGGGACCTTCGCCTGGAACTCGTTCAAGATCATGCGCAAAGTGCCCTTGATGGACGCGTTTGTCATCGTGCTGGTGACTGTCGTGACCGTGATGGAGGACCTGGCGGTAGCGGTTGTTGTTGGTGTGATCGTCTCGGCCCTGGCTTATGCTTGGAATAACGCCAAGCGTATCCATGCAATCACCCGCGATTCACTGACGGAAAAAGGCGCAAAGGTCTACGAGATTCAAGGGCCACTGTTCTTTGGTTCATCCGAGGGATTTGTTGAGATATTCGACGTTTCAAACGACCCGGAAACCGTGATTGTCGATTTCGCCGAAAGCCGTGTGGTGGATCAGTCGGCATTGCAGGCCATCGAGAACATCGCTTCGAAGTATGAAGCCGCAGGAAAGCGCGTTATGCTACGCCACCTCAGTCGTGACTGTCACAAACTGCTGAACAAGGCAGGCCATTTGATGGTCGACAGCGACGATGACCCCGATTACGCGCTGGCGGTCGATTATTCTGTTCGCACCGGCATTCTGGGTGGGCACTGATTGTGAAAGTCGGCCAAATGGGCCGCCTTTTTAGGGGGCTAAACGCTCCAGCATATCGACGTTTCCGGACAGCAGAGCACTTTCGGCTTCGGTAATCAGATCAGTTGGCCAATCCCACCACTTCAAAGCAAGCAGCCGGCCGATTGTACCGGCCTCAAACCGATACCGTCGTACTTCTGCAGGATTGCCTGTCACGATTGCATAAGGCGGTACTGTTCCGCGCACGACGGATCCTGCACCGATAATGGCGCCATCTCCGATTTTAGCGCCAGGCATGATCAAGGCACCGTATGCGATCCAAACGTCATTTCCGATCACGGTATCGCGCCTGTCAGGTTGATATTCCAACAGCTTTTCGGGATCGAAAACGGGAAAAGGATAGCATGTCGCCCCGCTCATGGCGTGATTGGCCGATGAAGTGATGAACCGGACGCCGTGGGCGATTTGACAGAATCTACCCAAGACAAGTTTTTCGCGGGAAAACGGGAACAAATAAGGGGCAAGGCGTTGCGCCCAATCCTCTGGTGCGTCGAAATCCGACGCATAGCTGTATTCACCGGCTTCTATTCTGGGGTGGTCGATAGCCTGAGACAGGAAGACCGTACCCGGGTGGTCCGAGCCGTCAGGCAATGTGATTGGGTATCGGCGCGATGCGTCAGGTAAAGGCATTAGTCATCCGGTCTTGAAAGGCTGAACAGCTCGGACGCAACCGAATAATCCCGGTAGCCAAGCCGTGCCAGTGGTTTGAAAGACGTCACATCGAATTTGCCATCCCGCATATGGTCGTCGTGCAGATGCACTCCTGTCACTTCGCCGAACACAACCCGGTTCGCCTGTCCGGGCAGGGTCACGATCTGCGTGAGCTTGCATTCCAATGCGGCTGGGGCACCTTCGACACGGGCGCAGGGGATGGTCTCGCATTCGATTGCGGTAAGGCCGGCGTGTTTGAACTCGTCGACATGTTTGGGTAGCGCGGCTGAACTGGCGTTCATTGCGTCGCGGTGGGCGTGGGCGACAACGTTCACGCAGAATACGCCTGTTGCCTCGATATTGGCGATGCTGTCTTTTCCATCGTCCTGATCGGCCTTGGTTCCGGTCGAGGCAAACATGACCTGCGGGGGTGTGTAGGCCACACCATTAAAGAACGAATAGGGCGCGAGGTTGTTGGTCCCATCCGCACCACGAGTTGATATCCAGCCGATCGGGCGCGGGGTGATGATGGCGTTGAACGGATTGTGTGGCAGGCCGTGGCCGTCTTCTGGGCGATAGAACATAAGGTCTCCAAGCGTTTGCCCAAGGCGTAACGAAGTGCTAGGGCGAATTCCAGCTAGGAAAAGAGGGCAGGGTGCAGCAATTCGTGATCAGGCCGGAGGAGCCGGACGATTGGTGGGAAGTCGAGGCTTTGTACGATTTGTGCTTTGCGCCCGGGCGCGAAGCGCTGTCTTCGTATCGCCTGCGCGATGATGTCCCGCCAATGTCAGGCTTGTCACAGGTGGTGCGGGACGGACAGGGTATCCTGGCCGGTGCAATAAGATTCTGGCCCGTGCATGTTGGCGATCAGGACGCGCTGCTTTTGGGCCCTGTGGCCGTCCACCCGACCCATCAAGGTGAAGGACTGGGTGGATTTTTGATCCACGAAGGATTGCGGGCCGGGCGAACCAAGGGTTGGGACAGGGTCATGTTGGTCGGGGATGCCCCCTATTATGCTCGGTTTGGATTCACCCGTCTGACCGGGGTCGAGATGCCCCCGCCAACCAACCCGGATCGGGTTCTGGGCGTGGACCTGATACCCGGCGGATGGGACGGAATAGCTGGTCCGGTAACCCGCTGGAGCCGCTGAGCTATTGAAACCGTTGCGGTAAGTGCCGATGTTCTAGGGGCAGGAGGGTACTTATGCAGGACATGGTTCTTGTCGGAAAACTCAATGCCGAAGCGGAACTGGACCGTTTGGCCGGATTTTACCAATCCGCCGGAGGGCCGGGCGTTAAGCTGTTGAACAGTGTCGGTGGCTCGGCAGAGTCGTTGCTTGAACAGCTGCCGCCATCTGTGCGCGAAGCCCTAACTGGGGCGACAGAAAAGGCGCTTTGGATTGCGATGAACGCGGCTGAAGGGTCGCGTAGGGCGGTGCCCGATCAGTTGCCATGGGTCAATACGGCCCTGACGACAGCCATGGGAGCTGCAGGCGGTATCGGTGGCGTTCCGACCGCATTGATGGAGTTACCGGCAACCACGACCATGCTGCTGCGTTCAATTCAGGGCGCTGCGGCGCGCGAAGGGTTTGACCCTTCTGAGGATGGTGTCAAATTCGACTGTGTCCGGGTATTGTCAGCCGCTGGTCCGATGTCTTTCGATGACGGCGCGGATCTGGGTTTCTTTTCGGCGCGCCTGACCCTGACAGGCCCAGCTTTGCAAAAGCTGATATCTGCCGTTGCCCCGAAACTGGCCGTTGTTCTGGGACAAAAGCTGGCTGCGCAATCCGTGCCTGTGTTGGGCGCCATTGCCGGTGGCGGGACGAATTACGTCTATACCCGCTATTACCAACAGATCGCCCGCATCCATTTTGGCCTGAGGCGGCTGTCAGTAGATGCCGATATTCCGCATGAGGTTCTGATCCGCAAACTTGAGGCGCGGATGCAAGGGATTGAAAAATAACGCTTCATATGGCATTCTTCAGGCGCAGGTCCGATAAATAAGCGCAAAAGCGCACCGGGCAGGCGGATAAAACGTTCCCTGGAGAGGCAGCAGGACGTGATCGAGCAAAGGCAACTCAACCTGCATCAAGCGGGCACTGTACGAGTCGTACGGCAATCGGCAGCTCTGTGCTATCGTGTCCAACGCGGCACGCCTCAGGTGTTGCTCATTACAACGCGTGGTTCCGGTCGTTGGATAATACCCAAGGGGAATTTGATCGAAGGCCTCTCACCCTCCGGTACAGCCAGTCAAGAAGCCTGGGAAGAGGCGGGTGTGACCGGTACTTGCACTCCAAATGCCTTTGGGCAGTTCCTGCATTACAAGCGGAGGTACAAGAAAGGATCAGCGGTTTATCTGGTCGATGTCTATCCGCTGGTGGTCAAATCCCTGGCCGCGCGATACCCTGAATGGCAAGAGCGCAAGCGCAGGTGGTTTTCGCTGGGACATGCCGCCTCTCGGGTTAATTCGCCCGATCTTGCATCATTGTTACGCAATGTAGAGCATTTGTATCACTGATGTCCCCCTCAGGGGCTTGCCATTGCAATAGTGGTTGGTATCTATTTGGCATCCGACATCTGGACAGAACATGATTCAATATGCGTTGAAATGTAATAGCGGTCACAGCTTTGACAGTTGGTTTCAATCAGCCGCCGCTTACGACAAACTTGCCGCCGCGGGCATGGTGACATGCGCTGTGTGCGGTGATCCGCAAGTTGAAAAAGCAATCATGACCCCGCGTGTCCGCCCCGGACGTACGGTCGAATCTCGTACCACGGTTCCGGCATCTCGGGATGAGGTCGTCAACATGGCAACGCCAAGCGTTGATGTCGAGAAAGCCCTTTCTGAGCTGCGGCGCAAAGTCGAGGACAACTCGGATTATGTTGGCAAGGATTTTGCCAAAGAGGCCCGTAAGATACATTTGGGCGACGCGCCGGAACGTGCGATCTATGGCGAGGCCAAGCCAGAAGAAGCCAGGGCATTGATCGATGACGGCGTTCCTGTTGCGCCGCTGCCTTTCGTACCTTCGCGCAAGACGAACTAGCCCATGCATGTTGTTATCACCGGTGCTGGGCGGGGGATCGGAAAGGTTCTGGCGGACAGGTATCGGGCGCAAGAATGCGACGTAACGGGCACGGCTCGGGATGGCAGCGCGGAGGTGGCGCTGGATGTAACAGACCCGAAACAACATCAAGCGATGGCGGAAAAACTGGCAATGCGCCCTGTTGATCTGCTGGTCTGCAATGCCGGTGTATATCTGGATAAATCCCAAACCATCGATGGCTACCCCGCCGAAATGTGGGCGCAGAGTTTCGCTGCCAATGTGACGGGGGTCTTTCTGACAGTTCAGGCCTTGTTGCCCAATCTGCGCGCGGCACAGGGCAAGATTGCGATTTTATCCTCGCAGATGGCCTCGCACACGCGGGCACCTGGTGGCAGCTATATCTACCGCTCGTCCAAGGCGGCGGTTCTAAACCTGGGGCGCAATCTGGCTGTGGACCTGCGCGGCGACGGCATTTCAGTAGGCATTTACCACCCCGGCTGGGTTCAGACGGATATGGGTGGGACCGGGGCTGATATCACGGTTGATAAGGCTGTTCAGGGCCTGATCAACCGTTTCGATACTCTGTCACTTGAAAGTACCGGGTGCTTTGAAACCTATGAAGGCCAGTCGCACCCTTACTGACGGGCAAGAGCGACTTTAGGGATCTCATATACCTCACCGGGATCAACGAAAATCACCATAACATCGCCTCGGTTTTCATAGGTGATCTTAGCTGCCGAATTTGTCGAATCCGGGATGCCATCGGTGAAATAGATGTTGCGGACTTCGCCATTTCCCATCGCAACCGCAAGCGTAGAGCTGCCGTCGTCACGGCGCCGCATTTCGGCGTTGCAAGTGCGCATCGCCTCGCCTGGGCTGGTCGCACAGGGCACTTTCCCCAAGGCGTTTTGACCGTCGGTGCCGGTCAGCGAGGCGACTTGCGCCGCCGCAGGTGTGGAAAATAGGGCAAGGACAAGGGCAAGACGGTGCATTGAATACCTCGTAGTGAATTTGATGCGTCAGGCTTACACCGTCATACGCGGTTGTAAAGCGATGCTAGGCCCCGACTGATGCGGTATTGCACTCTTGCTCTTGCGGCCCCCCTCGCATAAGACGCACGGGATCTGAATTCCAAGGCGCGGAGACATCAGCCCCCATGCCCGTACTCGTGATGAAATTCGGCGGCACATCCGTCGCAAATCTGGACCGTATCCGCCGTGCTGCAAAGCGCATCGGCGTTGAGGTGGCCAAGGGTTATGACGTGATCGTCATCGTCTCGGCCATGTCGGGCAAGACCAACGAGCTGGTGGGCTGGGTCAACGAAACCTCGCCACTGTTTGATGCGCGCGAATATGACGCCGTGGTGTCTTCGGGGGAAAACGTCACCGCCGGCCTTATGGCGCTGACATTGCAAGAGATGGACGTACCAGCCCGCAGTTGGCAGGGCTGGCAGGTGCCGTTGCTGACCACCAGCGCCCACAGCCAGGCCCGGATCGAGGATATTCCGACCGACAACCTGAACCAGAAATTCGGCGAGGGCATGAAAGTGGCCGTTGTCGCGGGTTTCCAGGGTCTCAGCCCTGAAGGCCGTATCACGACACTGGGCCGTGGCGGGTCGGATACCACTGCGGTGGCCTTTGCTGCCGCATTCGGGGCCGAGCGCTGCGACATCTATACCGATGTAGACGGCGTTTACACGACCGACCCGCGCATCTGCCAAAAAGCGCGTAAGCTGGATCGGATCTCATTCGAAGAAATGCTGGAACTGGCCTCGCTTGGGGCTAAGGTGCTGCAAACCCGCTCGGTTGAGCTGGCGATGCGATATAAAGTGAAATTGCGCGTTCTCTCAAGTTTTGAAGAACAATCCGACGAGGCCGGTACGCTGGTCTGCGACGAGGAGGATATCATGGAATCCAATGTTGTGGCCGGTGTGGCCTATTCTCGTGACGAAGCCAAGATGACCGTCGTTTCCGTGGCGGACCGCCCCGGTATCGCCTCGATCATCTTTACGGCGCTTAGCGACGCGGGCGTGAATGTGGATATGATCGTTCAGAACATCTCGGACGAAGGGCGCACGGATATGACCTTTTCCTGCCCCACGGATCAGGTGACGCGCGCCGAAAAGGCGCTGTTGGCTGTGAAAGACCGGGGAGAGCTGAACTATGCCGACCTGGTCGCAGATAATGATGTCTGCAAGGTTTCTGTGGTCGGGATTGGAATGCGTTCGCAATCGGGTGTTGCGGCTAAAATGTTCAAGATACTCTCGGATGAGGGTATCAATATCAAGGTCATTACAACCTCTGAGATAAAAATTTCCGTCTTGGTGGACAGGAAATACATGGAACTTGCGGTTCAGGCACTGCATGATGCCTTTGAATTGGACAAGGCGGCCTGAGCAATTCAGCCAAGGGTCACGCCTGAAACCTTAGACTGGTTGGGCTATGGCAGACGGCACTGAAACAGAATCCCGTAAGCTGCTGGGGCGGCTGCGTGAAGAGATGGCGAGCGAAGCTGCCGGTCAGGAACGTCTTGACCGGATCACTCACCTGATCGCAGACAGTATCCGGGCCGAGGTCTGCTCGATCTATCTGTTCCGCGACGAAGAAACCCTGGAACTTTGTGCGACCGAAGGCCTGTCGCCCGAGGCTGTTCATAAGACCCGTATGCGCATGGGCGAAGGACTGGTGGGGCGCGTCGCGAAATCCGGCAAAATCGTGAACACGCCCGATGCGCCGTCAGCCAAGGGCTTTCGCTATATGCCGGAAACGGGCGAGGAGCGTTTCTCGTCTTTTCTGGGTGTGCCGATTCAGCGGCTGGGTGAAAAGCTTGGCGTTCTGGTTGTTCAGTCCCGCAACGCGCGCGAATATTCTGCGGATGAAGTTTATGCGCTGGAAGTGGTTGCAATGGTTCTGGCCGAAATGGCTGAACTGGGAGCATTCGTTGGCGAGGGCGCGGCTCTGTCGCCACGCCACCAGCAACCGGTTCAGTTTACAGGTGGCCCTGCACAAGAGGGCTCGGCCGAAGGCCATGTCTGGCTGCACGAACCGCGCGTTGTTGTTACCAACCCGATTGCTGATGACCCGCACCGCGAACAAGAACGTCTGACCGAGGCGGTCGAAGAATTGCGCGTCGGTGTCGACAAGATGCTCGAGATATCCAAGAACGGCGACAAGGAACAGCTGCAGGTTCTGGAAGCCTATCGCATGTTCGCCAACTCCAAAGGCTGGATGCGCCGGATGGAGGAGGACATTGCACTTGGGCTTAGCGCCGAAGCTGCGGTGGAAAAGGAACAATCCCAGGCGCGCGCGCGCATGAGCCAAGTCTCCGACCCCTATCTGCGCGAGCGATTGGCGGATCTGGACGATCTCAGCAACCGTCTGCTGCGCATTTTGACCGGGCAAGGGCAGACAAACAGTGCCGACCTGCCACCGGACCCAATCCTGGTTGCCCGGAATATCGGTCCAGGTGACCTGCTGGAATATGGCCGGTCCTTGAAAGGCATCGTGCTCGAAGAGGGCTCGGTCGGAAGCCATGCCACCATTGTTGCCCGTGCTTTGGCCATACCACTGGTGGTCCATGTCGGGCGCATTACGACCGAGGCCCTGAACGGAGACCATATTCTGGTTGATGGCGATCAGGGCACTGTGCAGCTGAGACCAGAAGATACCGTGGTCAGCGCGTTCCGTGATAAGGTCGCGATGCAGGCCAAGGCGCAGGAACGCTATGCCTCAATCCGCGAAACGCCAACGGTGACGCGGGATGGAGAGCGGATCAATCTGGTGATGAACGCGGGTCTGATGGCGGACCTGCCTTCGCTGAACAATTCCGGTGCCGAAGGCGTGGGCCTGTTTCGTACCGAGCTGCAGTTCCTGATCCGCAATAAGATGCCCAAGCGTTCCGAGCTTGTGACGCAATATCAGCGGGTTCTGGATGCGGCCGATAAAAAGCGTGTGGTATTTCGCACGCTGGATATCGGGTCCGACAAAGTTCTGCCATACATGAAACACATCGAGGAGCCGAACCCGGCCTTAGGCTGGCGCGCAATTCGGGTTGGCCTGGATAAACGCGGCGTGATGCGGATGCAGCTGCAGGCTCTGATCCGGGCCGCCAATGGTCGTCCGTTGACGGTCATGTTCCCATTCGTGGCACAAGCGGAAGAGTATTATGAAGCGCGATGGGAAGTGAATAAGACCATCGACCGCGAGAAACGTCTGGGCCATGCCCTGCCTGAAAGTATTGAAGTCGGAGCGATGTTGGAAACACCCTCACTCGCTTTTGCACCGCAGAAGTTTTTTGACGAAGTCGATTTCATTTCGATTGGTGGCAATGATCTGAAACAGTTCTTCTTTGCTGCCGACCGTGAAAACGAGTTGGTCCGCCGCCGCTATGACTCGCTGAATGTCAGTTTCCTGACTTTTATCGAACGGATCGTAGAACGCTGCAACATCTCGGATACGCCACTCAGCTTCTGCGGTGAAGACGCAGGACGCCCGGTCGAGGCACTGTGTCTGGCCGCGATGGGAATCCGGACGTTGTCGATGCGCCCGGCGTCGATTGGGCCGGTCAAAAGCGTATTGTTGCGGGCAGATCTGCAAGCAGTGCGCAAGATCATATCGGACGCTCGTCATCGCGGAGAGCAATCCGTGCGGCCGGCTGTGATGGAATGGTTACGCAGCCAGGGGTAGTGCGTCAAATCCACCCTTGCTTTCTTTTCTCGCTTTGCCTAAGGAAATGGTGAATGTTAGCGATAACATTTTCTATTCACCGGCGCTGTTAGCTTTAAGTGCTATTGTGGTTCAGCAGAGGATTGAAGGAGCCCGACGATGGTTTCACGCGTAATTCCCGTTAACCCGTTCGATCTGGTGCTGTTTGGCGCGACCGGTGATCTGGCGCAGCGAAAAATCCTGCCGGGTTTGTGTCATCGTTTCGAAGTCGGCCAGATGCCAGACGAAGCCCGGATTATCGGGTCTGCCCGATCCGCCATTGATAGCGACGCGTTTCGGGATCAGATACGCGCCTCGATGAAAGAGTTCGCGCCGGAATTCAAAAAAGACGTTCTGGACCGCTTTCTGTCACGCGTGGAATATGTACAGGTTGATGCCTTGGGTGATGCGGGCTGGGACAATCTGGCCAAGTCATTGCGCCCAGACGTTGTGCGAGCGTTTTACCTTTCTGTCGGCCCAAGCTTGTTCTCGGGCATTGCGAAACGGCTGAACGATCACGATCTTGCAACGCCTGACAGTCGTATCGTTGTGGAAAAGCCGTTTGGTCATGATCTGGCCTCGTCCAAGGCGCTGAACGAAGGGCTGCGCGCCTGTTTCGAAGAACATCAGATCTATAGGATCGACCACTATTTGGGCAAAGAGACCGTGCAGAACCTGATGGCCCTGCGCTTTGCCAATTCCCTGTTCGAGCCGTTGTGGAACGCAACACATGTCGACCACGTCCAGATCACCGTGGCTGAAACCGTCGGCGTCGAGGGGCGCGGGGCCTATTACGATCAGTCGGGTGCAATGCGGGATATGATCCAGAACCACTTGGTACAGCTGCTGTGCCTGACAGCGATGGAGCCGCCGTCCAAGTTCTCTCCCAACGCGGTTCGCGATGAAAAGGTCAAAGTGATCGAGGCGCTTGAGCCGGTGATGCCTGCGGATATCGCCCGCGGTCAATACCGCACGGGCGAGGGCGGTGACGGGTATCTGGACCATGTCGGCAACCCTGCAAGCCGGACAGAAAGCTATATTGCGCTAAAGGTTCATTTGGGTAACTGGCGTTGGGCTGGGGTGCCTTTTTATCTGCGCACCGGAAAACGTTTGCGTGCGCGCGAGTCGGAAATCGCCGTCTACTTCAAGGATCCTCCACACACTATCTTCCCCAATGTAGGGCCATTGCATGGAAATGTGCTGGTGATCCGTCTGCAACCGGACGAAGGGATCACCCTGCGCACCACCATCAAAGATCCCGGTCCGGGCGGGTTCCGCCTGTCGGATGTGTCGCTGGATATGAGCTTTGCCGAGGCGTTGGGCGCAGATGCGCGGGCTCAGGACGCTTATGAACGGCTGGTGATGGATGTGATCCGCGGTGACCAGACCCTGTTCATGCGTGGCGACGAGGCCGAAGCCGCCTGGGCTTGGGTTGACCCTATTATTCAGGGTTGGGAAAACCGGGGTGACCGGCCATCGAAATATGATCAAGGCAGTTCCGGGCCTGAAGAAGCTCTGATGCTGATGCATCGCGACGGGCGCCGCTGGCGTCAGATCGGAGGTTAGACATGGTTAATGCAGTTATCACCGACGTCACGCAACGGATTATAGCGCGCAGCGCCGATTTGCGTGGTCCGCATCTTGAGCGGATGGAACAGGCCCGGTCCAAAGGCCCGGCGCGGGCGCATCTGTCCTGCAGCGGTCAGGCCCACGCCTATGCCGGCGCAGGCGATGACCAACAATCGATGGCCACTGGTACGGCGGGCAATCTGGGCATAGTTACTGCCTATAACGACATGCTGTCGGCCCATCAGCCGTTCGAGCGCTATCCCGGCCTGATCCGCAATGCGATCCGCGCCGCAGGTGGAACCGCACAGGTGGCAGGTGGCGTACCGGCAATGTGTGACGGCGTCACGCAGGGCGAGGCGGGGATGGAACTGTCGCTGTTCTCACGTGACGTGATCGCGCTGGCCACAGGGGTGGCGCTGAGCCACAACACTTATGACGCTGCCGTGTTTCTGGGGGTCTGCGACAAGATCGTGCCCGGCCTTGTGATCGGCGCGCAGGCGTTCGGCCATCTGCCAGCTGTATTCTTGCCCGCAGGCCCGATGACCAGCGGTTTGCCAAATGACGAAAAGGCCAAGATCCGCCAGAAATTTGCCGCCGGAGAGATCAACCGCGCCGAGCTCATGGCCGCCGAGATGGCCGCCTATCATGGCCCCGGCACCTGCACCTTTTATGGCACCGCCAATACCAACCAGATGCTGATGGAGTTCATGGGCCTGCATCTTCCGGGATCCAGCTTTGTCAATCCAAACACACCGCTGCGCGATGCGCTGACTGAAGAAGGTGCGCGCCGTGCTCTGTCGCTCAGTGCGCTGGGCAACAACTATGCGCCGGTCTGCCAGATACTTGACGAACGTGCCTTTGTGAACGGCATTGTCGGTCTGATGGCCACGGGCGGGTCGACAAACCTGCTGATCCACCTAATCGCGATGGCGCGCGCGGGCGGTATCGTGCTGGATTGGCAGGATTTTTCCGAAATCTCCGCCGTGGTGCCTTTGGTCGCGCGAGTCTATCCCAACGGACTGGCCGATGTGAACCATTTCCACGCCGCGGGCGGGCTGGGCTATTGCATTGGCACGCTGCTCGAAGACGGGTTGCTGCACCCCGACACGCTGACCGTCGCGGGGCAGGGGCTGCACAATTATACCAAAGAACCCAAGCTGAAAGACGGCGACCTGACCTGGGAGGACGGCGCAGGCCAAAGCCTGAATGACAAGATATTGCGCCCCGCCAAAGACCCGTTCCAACCTACAGGAGGTCTCTCGCGGCTCAGCGGCAATCTGGGTACCGGAGTGATGAAGGTTTCGGCGGTTGCCCCCGAGCATCAGGTGGTCGAGGCCCCGGTACGGGTGTTCCAAACTCAGGATGCGGTCAAGGCGGCGTTCAAAGCCGGAGAGTTTACGGATGACCTCATCGTCGTTGTGCGCTTTCAGGGACCCAAGGCGAATGGCATGCCCGAATTGCATTCATTGACGCCGATGCTGTCGATCCTTCAGGGCCGGGGGCAAAAGGTGGCGCTGGTGACCGATGGCCGTATGTCCGGCGCCTCCGGCAAGGTTCCCGCTGCCATTCATATCTGCCCCGAGGCTCTGGATGGCGGTGCGATCGCCTATTTGCAGGATGGCGACATTCTGCGTGTGGATGCCATAAACGGCGCGCTCGAAATCCTCACCCCAGGTGTGCTTGACCGCACTCCGGCCACGGCTGACCTTTCTGCCAACCAACATGGTGTCGGGCGCGATCTGTTCGGTGCGTTTCGCAACGCTGTCGGCACCGCGGATACCGGCGCCAGCATCTTCGGAGTGTAAGACCTATGTCCAAGACACAACGCACCCGTGAAATCTGTGCCCTTGCCCCGATTGTCCCGGTTCTTGTAATTGACGACGCCGCCAGCGCACGACCTCTGGCCGAAGCTCTGGTCGCGGGCGGTCTTCCTGCGCTCGAAGTCACCTTGCGCACCCCGGCTGCGCTCGATGCGATTCGGGCGATGGCGCAGGTTCCCGGTGGCGTCGTCGGGGCGGGTACATTGATCACGCCTGATGACGTGCGCGCCGCGAAAGAGGCTGGCGCGCAGTTTGGCGTCTCGCCCGGTGCCACTGACGCCCTGATCGCCGCATGCGAAGCCCAAGACCTGCCCCTGCTGCCCGGCGCCGCAACCGCCACCGAGGCGATGGCACTGCTGGAAAAAGGCTATGACATGCTGAAATTCTTCCCGGCCGAGGCCTCGGGCGGGGCGCCTGCGCTCAAGGCTATCGGCGCGCCCTTGCCGCAAATCACCTTCTGCCCAACGGGCGGTGTATCGCCTTCAAATGCCCGAGATTACCTGTCTTTGTCCAACGTGATCTGTGCGGGCGGCAGCTGGGTAGCACCCAAACAGATGGTCGCAGAAGGCAACTGGTCCGGGATCGAAACGCTTGCCCGGGATGCCGCCAAGCTGATGGATTGACGCCGAAATTGGCCACGTTAGGGTAGGGCCAATTCAAACAGGTTGATCCCATGACACATCCAATCTCCCTCGCGCGTGGGCGCGAGTATCTGGCCATTCCAGGCCCCTCGGTCATGCCTGACGCTGTGCTGCAGGCGATGCACCGACCGTCACCTAATATCTACGATGGCGAATTGATCGAGATGATGCCCGATCTGATCCGCGATCTGCGTCGCGTTGCCCGCACGGTCCATAACGTGGCCATCTACATTGCCAACGGCCATGGCACGTGGGAGGCGGCACTGTCGAACACCATCGCGCCCGGTGAGACAGTGCTTGCCCCCGCATCGGGGCGGTTTACCCATGGATGGGCCGAAATGGCCGAAGGGATCGGCGCCAAGGTGGATGTGATTGATTTCGGAACCAGCTCGGTCTGGGGTTTCGATCGCATTGCCGAGGTGCTACGCGCTGATTCATCGCATGATATCAAAGCTATACTTGCAGTTCACGTGGATACCTCGAGCTCAATTCGCAACAACCTCCCGGCGCTGCGCGCGTTGCTGGATGATCTGGGTCACCCGGCGCTGGTGATGGCGGACTGCATCGCCTCGCTGGGATGTGAGCAATTCGAGATGGATGCCTGGGGTGTCGACGTGACTGTTACCGCCTGTCAAAAAGGGCTGATGACCCCACCGGGCGTGGGGTTTGTATTCTTCAACGACAAGGCGCAGGCAAAACGGGCCGCAATGCCGCGTGTTTCCCGGTATTGGGACTGGCAGCCACGAGCCAATCCCGAGCTATTCTACCAATACTTCGATGGTACCGCGCCGACCCATCATCTCTATGGGCTGCGGGCCGCGCTCGACCTGATCCACGCGGAAGGGATCGAAAATGTCTGGGCGCGCCATCAACGCCTCGCTCAGGCAATCTGGACCGCCTGCGAAATCTGGGCACAGGGCGGTGCGCTGTCGTTGAATGTAGCTGACCGCGCAGACCGAAGTCATGCGGTCACCGCGCTGTGCCTGAGTGGAGGGCTCGGAACCCCATTGCGGTCCTATACCGAACAATCGCTGGGCCTGACTTTGGGAATAGGCCTCGGGATGGAAGATTGGGACGGCTGTTTTCGCCTGGGCCATATGGGACACATCAATGCACAGATGGTCATGGCGATGCTTGGCGGCGTGGAAACTGCCATGGCCGCCCTTGATATTCCGCGCGGCAAGGGCGCGTTAGAAGCCGCCGCCACCGCGCTTGTGACCTGAGACCAGCCCCCGATCTCAGTGCAAATCTGTATCTCCATCTGGCTCAAAATACTTTTGGGGGGAATCGCGCAAACTGCGCGATGGGGGCAGACAGCCCCCGTCCCGATGGCCATAAGCGAGAGCTTCAGACGTTCAGCGCCCGGGCGTCAGCAAGCGCTTTTGGCAAAGAGGCGGCAAAAGCCCCTAGATTTGAGGCATCGCCGCAGCTCACTCGAATGCACCTGTTCTGAGGCGCGGCAAAGGGCATCCGAACGAAAACCCCCTGCGCCACCAGCGACTCCAGAACAGCCTTGGCAAACACCCCATCCTGACCGCAATCAATGGCCACGAAATTGGTGGCTGAGGGTAAAGGGAGCAGCCCGTTCTCCAACGCAATCGCGTTGATCCGCTCGCGCGCATCTGAGATGCGGGCACGGATTTGTAACAGCCAAACCTCATCCTGCAGCGCAGCCAACGCGCCTGCTTGTGCAGCCTTGTTCATACCGAAATGGTTGCGCACCTTGTTGAACGCCGAGATCAGGCCTGGCGCCCCAATGGCATAGCCGACACGCGCGCCTGCCATTCCGTACACTTTGGAAAACGTGCGCATCCGGATCACACGCGGGTCATCTGCGGCAACCGGCGCTGCAGTCCCGTCGGGGGCGCATTCCACATATGCCTCGTCCAGAACCAGCAAACAGCCATCGGGCAGCGCATCCAATACAGCCACGATATCAGTGCCCGAATGCCAGCTGCCCATAGGGTTGTCAGGATTGGCCAGATAGACCAGCTTAGCCTTGACCTCAGCGGCCTTGGTAAAGAGTGCCTGAGGGTCTTCGTGATCGTCGCGATAGGGAACCGTGTGTATCACCCCGCCAAACCCGGCGACGTGATAGTTGAAGGTCGGGTAGGCCCCGTCCGAGGTCACAACCGTATCTCCTTGCCCAACCAGCAAGCGCACCAGATAGCCCAGCAACCCATCAATGCCTTCGCCAACCACGATATTTTCGGGTGAGACGGAGTGGTACTCAGCCAGGGCGTGGCGCAGGTTGTGGTTTTCCGGATCGCCATACATCCAGATATCGCCAGTTGCCCCCCGCATGGCCTCGACAGCGCGTGGCGAAGGGCCAAAGACATTCTCATTCGCACCCAGCCGGGCCACAAATGGTGCACCGCGCTGTCGTTCCTGTGTTTCAGGGCCGACAAAAGGCACAGAAGCAGGAAGAGATTGGGCAAGCGGGGTATAGCGTGGATTGGTCATGCAACCAGATAAACGCAAGGTCATCCGACAGGCAACCTTGCTTTGCCTGCACAGTGCCCACAGTCTGGCACCAACAAAAACAAAGGAGTGTCCATGCGCATCGCGATTGGTTTGGCTTTAGTGGGGCTTGCCTATTTGATATTTTGGCCTGTTGACGTGGACCCAGTGGCCTGGGAGCCGCCCGAAGCTCCGGGCTTTACCGGCGTGATTGCCGAGAACAACGCTTTGGACAGCCTCGAACTAGTCTCTTTGCCGGATGGCGAGGAAGGCCCGGAAGACATCGCGATCATGCCGGATGGCACGATCTACACGACATCCATGTCCGGCGCGCTTTATCGGATCGACGGCGACAGCCCGGTCAAGATCGACGACCTGGGTGGGCGCCCTTTGGGTCTGCAAGCTGGGCCGGACGGCGCGCTATATATCGCAGATAGCTACAGGGGGCTGATGCGCTGGACCGGGCCTGGCACGCTGGTATCCCTTGTGTCCGAGATTGGCGGGTCTCCGGTGGTCTATGCCAATCAGTTGGACGTGGCTCCGGACGGTACGGTCTATTTCTCGAACTCGTCTGATCGGTTCGATCCCGAAACCATGGGCGGTACCAAAGCCACCTCGATCCTGACCATCTGGGAGCAGTCGGATACGGGATACGTGGCCCGCTATTCCCCTGATGGCACAACAAAAAAGGTGGCCGAGGGCTTTGTCTATACCAATGGTGTAGCGCTTTCCCCGCAGACGGATTTTCTGCTGATCGCCGAAACTGGCCGTGCGCGGGTGCACAAGCTCTGGCTAACTGGGCCGAGTGCTGGGCAGCGCGAGGTGTTGATGGAAAACCTGCCGGGATACCCCGATAACCTCACGGCGCAGGGCGACGGCACTTATTGGATGGCCTTCGCCAGCCCGCGGGTGCCGAGTGAAGCTTTGATGCCCTATCCCTTTTTGCGCAAGGTGATCTGGCGGCTGGGTCCTTTGGTGCGACCGGCGCCGATTCATCGCGGCATGATCGTCCAATTCGACGGGGATGGCACAATCCTGCAAACCTTGCAGGACCCCGGTGGGCGGCTGGGCATCACCACGGCGGGTCAGGTCGTTGGTGACCTGTTCTATGTCATGACGCTGGATTCGCCGTGGTATGGCCGGATGCCCGTCGCTGATTTGCCCTGACGTCGTGGTGGCACTGTCCTCGTCTTGCTGGCATGGTTGACGCAACACTGATTTCCGGAGGGACCAATGTCTCGCGTTTCCATCGAATACAAAGACCATATCGCCCATGTCACGCTAACCCGTGGCGACAAGATGAACGCGCTGGACGAAGCCATGATCAAGGCGATCCTGTCCGCCGGGCAAGAGGTGGCGGTCTCCGACGCCCGCGCCGTGGTGCTGTCGGGTGAGGGTAAAAGCTTCTGCGCTGGTCTCGACATGGCCAGTTTCGCCAGCATGGCCCACAAGGACCCGACCGAATGGCTGATGAACCGCAGCCATGACGACGCCAACGAAATGCAGGAGCTTGCCTTGATCTGGCGCCGTGTCCCCGTTCCAGTCATCTGTGCCATTCAGGGTGTGGCCTATGGTGGTGGTCTGCAAATCGCACTGGGCGCGGATATCCGCATTGCCCACCCCGAGGCGAAATTGGCGGTGATGGAGATGAAATGGGGTATCATTCCCGACATGGGCGGCATGGTTCTGCTGCCCGAGCTTGTCCGCTCGGACGTGCTGCGCTTGCTGACGTATACTGCACGTCCAATAGGCGCGCCGCAGGCGGCTGATTGGGGGCTGGTCACGAAACTCTCGGACGATCCTCTGACCGAGGCGCTGGCTCTGGCTGAAGACATCGCAGGCCAAAGCCCTTCAGCCATCCGTGCCGCCAAGCGCCTGATCGACGTGGCCGAAAACCGTTCGCGAGCCGACGTTCTGCTGGCCGAATCTGCCGAACAGGTGGAGCTGATCGGCAAACCCGATCAGATGGAGGTTGTCATGGCGCAGATGCAGGGCCGTAAGCCCAAGTTCAAGTAGTCACCACATGAATCCCGATGCGCATCGCGGTCCTGCACGTCAGGCAGTGGGGTGTAGGCTTTGCGCATCTGATCCAGCGTTACTTGAAATGAATTCTCTGGGTTGGACCTAGGTCTGTGCTTTCTTGATCCGGCGTACCACCAGAGTTCCCAATGATCCAAATTTTGGCCGGTTTTACTTTGGCTGTGGCCTCAAGGCAAAGCGGCTATCGCAGCCAGTTAGTCACCAGATAGGCAATGCCACCAGCCAGCAAACCCCAGACCGCGGCCCCCAGCCCGAAGACTGTGATACCGGACGCAGTGATAGCAAAAGTCAGGATCGCCGCCTCACGCTCGGCCACAACCTCCAGCGCAGCGTGGATCGCATTTGCCAGCACACCGATCAGTGCGACCCCGGCCAGCGTCCCCATCAGCAACGGATCGGCATGGGCGGCAAATCCGGTGATGGCCACGGCAAAAATACCAAACAGGCAATAGAATACGCCACCCATGATGGCCGACCAATAGCGCAGCGCAGGATCGGGATGACTGTCCTGATTTGAGCACATCGCGGCGGTGATGGCGGCAAGGCAGGTGGCGGGGGCTCCGAACGGGGCGGACAACAGGCTGGCCCCTCCGACGGCCGAGAACAGTTTGCCCGGCACGGGCGAAAAGCCAAAGCTGCGCATCACCGCGATGCCGGGGATGTTCTGTGTCGCCATGGTGACGATGAACAGCGGCATTCCGATCCCTATGGCCGAGGCCAGCGAGAATGTAGGCATGGCCCAGATCGGTGCCGCAATCAGACGCTCGGGCATGATCGTTGTATCTCCGGCGTTCAGGATGACTATAATGGCTGCTGCGATCACTGCCGCGGGAACCGCAAACAGCCGGTTGAACCGCCCCGCGATGAACCATGTCAGGATTACGGGTAGCGCCTGCCACGGAATCTCGACGGCCGCCTTGAACGGGAGGATACATAGAGGCATCAGAACCCCGGCAAGCATTGCCTGCGCTAGCGTGGTCGGGATTGCAGCTGCCAACCTTCCCAGCGGTTTCCACAACCCAGCCACAACCGTCAAAGCGCCAGCGCACAGGAACGCACCGATAGCTCCTGAGAATCCCTCGACAGGTGTGGCGGATACAGCCAACAGCGCGACACCCGGCGTGGACCAGGCGACACTGATCGGCAACTTGTAGCGCAAGCTCAGCGCGATGGCGGCCAGCCCCATGGCGATGGCGGCGGTCATCAGGCCCGATGCGGCCTCCTCCGGTGACGCACCCATCGCATCCAGCCCCTGCAATACAATGGGGAATGAGCTGAAAAAGCCGACGATGGCCACAACCAATCCGGTTGAGATGGTCTGCATTGGTGGAAATGCGCGTGTCATCCTGCCCTCAGCGTTATCAACCTGCACTTGCTAGCAATCGTAAGCGGAGGTGAACAGGGCGAAATCCGGGCCGGGGAACGAAAACCCCGCCAACGCGGGCGTGGCGGGGTCTGGTATCTTGAACGGTTTGGAGCAGACGAAGATCAGGCGATTTCGGCCAGACGTGCCAGCGCCTCGTTCAGTTTTACCTCTTCCTCTTCACGGGCGGCGAGGTTGGCTTTGGCTTCGGCGACAACCTCTTCCGGGGCCGAGGCCACAAATTTCGGATTGTTCAGACGACCTCGCAAACCACCCAATTCCTTGGCAAGTTTGCCCTTGGCCTTCTCAAGTCGTTCCTTTTCGGCGCCGATATCGATGATATCTGCCAGCGGCAAGCCGAACGTCGCACCCGGCGCGGCAATCGAGATCGTCCCCTTGGGAAATGCGTCCACTTTGGTCAGGCTGTCGATCCGCGCCAGCCGCTTGATCAGCGCCTCGTTACGGTCCCATGCAGCTTGGCCATGCGCGTCAATCTCTGTCACCAGCATCGGTACATAAAGGCCCGCCGGAACCCGCATCTGCGCACGAGCTGAGCGCGTGTTCTCGATCACCGAGATCACCCAGTTCATTTCGCGGTCCGCCTCTGGGTCGACCAGTTCGGTGCCGTAAGTCGGCCAGTCGGCGTGCACGACCATCTTGACGCGCGTGCCTGTCAGGCCCCACAGTTCCTCGGTAACGAAGGGCATGATTGGGTGCAGCAAGACCATGCACTGGTCCAGAACCCAGCGCATGGTAGCGCGGGTCTCGGCCTGTGCTTCGGCATCGTCACCCTGTAGCAGCGGTTTGGAGAGTTCAACGTACCAGTCGCAGACCTTACCCCATACAAAGGCGTAAAGCCCGTTGGCCGCATCGTTGAAACGATAGCTTTCCAGTGCGGCGTCGACCTCGGCCCGTACGCGGGCAGTTTCGCCTATGATCCAACGGTTTACGGCGGCCTTGGGTTTCAGATCAGCGACGTCTAGTTGCGGTACGGCGTCGGTGAAGACCTCGTTCATCTCGGCAAAGCGAACAGCGTTCCAAAGTTTTGTACCAAAGTTGCGATAACCGGTGATGCGTTCGCGAGACAGTTTCAACACGCCGCCAATCGCCGCCATCGAGGCATTGGTAAAGCGCAGCGCGTCGGCGCCGAATTCGTCCACGATCTCCAGCGGGTCGATGACGTTGCCGGTGGTCTTGGACATCTTCTTGCCCTTCTCGTCGCGGACGAGCTGGTGCAGGTAGACGGTGTGGAACGGGATCTGATCGACCACCGCCAGTTGCATCATCATCATCCGGGCGACCCAGAAGAACAGGATGTCAAAGCCGGTGATCAGAACGTCCGTGGGGAAGTAGCGTTCCAGCTCCTCGGTCTGCTCGGGCCAGCCCAGCGTGCCGATGGGCCAGAGGCCGGAGGAAAACCAGGTGTCGAGAACGTCGGGGTCACGCCAAACCGGATAAACCAGCTTCGTCGGGTCTTGTTCAACTGCATACTGAGCAAGGCTTTCGGCGAATTGATGGATCGCTTCTTGCTTATCGGCAACTTCGATTACAGTTGCGTGGCTTAGCGGGCTGGGAATGTTTGCATTATCGTCCAGGAATTTTTCAGTCACTGCCTCCAGATTCGACGCGCATTCCATGACGTTGCCACGGTGCAACATACCGCCTTCGTTCAGCAAACGACCCAATTCGACCAGATCAAGGTTGCCGTCGTTCTCGTCATCTTTGAAGTTTTCGGCCGACAGGTCGAGGCCATACCAAACCGGAATCTGATGCCCCCACCACAACTGGCGCGAGATACACCAGGGCTCGATGTTTTCCAGCCAGTGGTAATAGGTCTTCTCGCCCGACTCGGGGATGATCTTGACCGTGCCGTCCTTGACCGCGTCCAGCGCGGGGCCGACGACTTTTTCGGCATCCACGAACCACTGGTCGGTGAACATCGGTTCGATCACGACCTTCGAGCGGTCGCCAAAGGGCTGCATGATCGGTTTGCTCTCGACCAGCGGGACGAGTGCAGCCGGGTCGTCATCCTCACCCAGCTTTGTGCCCAGAACCGGGTTGTCGGCACGGGTCATGACGGCCAGACCGTCGTTGGTGATCTCTTCGACCACCTTGGCGCGCGCCTCGAACCGGTCAAGCCCGCGCAGGTGATCGGGGATCAGGTTGATTGCGTCGATCTCATTCTCGGTGAACTCCTTGCCGCGCGCGTATTCCTGCGCCTTGCCGGCCTCTTCGGCATAGGGCGCGCCATCGGCTCGCAATGCGCCACGCGTGTCCATCAGACGGTACATCGGAATACCGCCACGCTTGGCGACCATGTTGTCGTTGAAATCATGCGCGCCGGTGATCTTCACCGCGCCCGAGCCGAAATCGGGATCGGGATAGTCATCAGTAATGATCGGAATCTGCCGACGATGCTCTTTCGGTCCAACAGGAATTTCACATAGTTTTCCTATGATTGGCGCGTAGCGCTCATCTGACGGATGAACCGCAACCGCGCCGTCGCCCAGCATTGTTTCGGGCCGTGTCGTGGCGATTGAGATATAGTCGCGCTGTTCCTCAAGCACGATATTCCCGTCCTCATCCTTTTCGACATACGTATAGGTCTCACCACCCGCCAGCGGGTACTTGAAGTGCCACATATGGCCCGCGACCTCGATATTCTCGACCTCAAGATCCGAGATTGCGGTCTCAAAATGCGGGTCCCAGTTGACCAGACGCTTGCCGCGATAGATCAGGCCCTTTTCGTACATTTCTACGAAGACCTTGATGACGGCATCGTGGAAATTTGCAGAATTCTCATGCCCTGTGCGCGGGTCACCCGGTGCACCTGCCATGGTAAACGCGTTGCGGGACCAATCGCAGCTGGCGCCAAGACGCTTGAGCTGTTCAATGATCGTGCCGCCGTATTCACCCTTCCATTCCCAGACTTTCTCAAGGAACTTCTCGCGCCCGAGTTCACGCCGCCCTTCGTTGCCCTGCGCCGCCAACATCTTTTCAACCTGCATTTGCGTGGCGATGCCCGCGTGGTCCTGACCGGGTTGCCAAAGCGTGTCGAAGCCGCGCATCCGGTGCCAGCGGGTCAGGATATCCTGCAGCGTGTTATTGAACGCGTGTCCCACATGCAGCGCCCCCGTCACGTTGGGTGGCGGGATCATGATGGTAAAGCTTTCATCGCGCGATCTGTTCGCGCCCGCCTTGAAGGCTCCGGCCTGTTCCCAGGCCTCGTAAATGCGGGCCTCGGCCTCGGCCGCGTTGAATGTCTTTTCCATCGCCATTGGATGCGTCCTGCGTCAACAAATTCGGGTTAACGCTTGCAATATCGAAAGGATAGCAAAAGGGAAAGGGCCAAGCGCCGGGGCTATGGACAATGATGCATCGCAGCCTAATGTCGCCTAGAGGCAGAGACAGGAGCGCGCGGTGGAAAAGTTTGGCAAAAGCCAGCCCGTCAAACGGACCGAGGACCAGCGGTTTCTGACCGGGCAGGGGCAATATATGGACGATGTCCTGCCGCACGGGGCTTTGCATGCGGTATTCGTGCGATCCCAGGTGGCGCATGGGGTGATTGGGGCGCTGGATCTGGATGACGCGCGCGCGGCCCAAGGGGTGCGGCTCATCATGACGCTGGACGACCTGAAGGCCGCCGGGATCGACACGTGTATGAATGCGGCCATCCTGAATAACCGAGACGGTTCGAAAGCCGCTGCGCCGGACCGGCATATGCTGGCCGCGGATCGCATACGGTTTGTCGGAGAACCCGTCGCTGTAGTCATTGCCGACACCGCCTTACAGGCCCGCGATGCGGCCGAGCTGATCTGGGTCGAAACCTCTGACTTGCCCGTAAAACTGGACGTGTGTGTGGGCGGAGAAACGCTGCACGCGGAAACTCCGGATAATCGGGCATTTGACTGGGCGCTGGGCGATGAGGCGGCAACTATTGCTGCGTTTCAGCAGGCGGCTCATACCGTTGCACTGAATGTGGACGACAATCGAGTTATCATCACGTCGATTGAACCGCGGGGCTGTCAGGCGCATTGGGTTGATGGGCGGTTGCACTTTTCCTATGGCGGGCAGGGGGTTTGGGCCATGCGTGTTCAGCTGGCGCAAAAGCTAAAGCTCAACCCCGAGGATATCCGCGTCACGACCCCGGATGTCGGCGGCGGGTTTGGCATGAAGGTCATGCCCTATCCCGAATATTTCTGCGTGGCCGTTGCTGCGATGAAGTTGGGCCAGCCTGTTCACTGGATGTCTGACCGTTCCGAGGCAATGTTGTCCGATCACCATGGCCGCGACCTGTCTTCGCTGGCCGAGCTGGCATTTGACAGCGATCACCGGATCACCGCCTATCGGGTGCACAGCAAGGTAAATCTCGGGGCCTATAACAGCCATTTCGGCCAGGCGATACAAACCAATCTCTTCAGCAAAGTGTTGATGGGCGCCTATGATGTACAAACCACCTATCTGCGGGTCGAGGGGTTCTATACCAATACAACGCAGGTTGACGCCTATCGCGGCGCAGGGCGACCCGAGGCCATATATGTCCTTGAACGCACTATCGACCGCGCGGCCCGAGAACTGGGCGTGGATCCCTGGGAGTTGAGGCGCAAGAATTTCATCCGGCCTGAGGCATTTCCTTACAAGACCGCGACCGGCGAAACGTATGATGTCGGCGATTTCGACATGGCCCTGTCCCAAAGTCAAAGACAGTCCAGCGGCTTTGCCGCCCGCAAGATCGCCGATGCTGAACGCGGTTTGTTCCGGGGGCAGGGGATTTGTTACTATATCGAAAGCATTTTGGGCGACCCTTCCGAGAACGCAAAGATCGAGTTCGTTGAGGATGGCACCTTGAAACTTTTTGTCGGAACCCAATCCAACGGGCAGGGGCACGAAACGGTCTATGCTCAGTTCCTGTCTGACCAAACCGGGGTTCCCCTAGATTGCATCACCGTAGTTCAAGGTGACAGCGACCAGCTTCCGAATGGTGGGGGAACCGGGGGATCGCGATCAGTTACGGTGCAAAGCACAGCGACGCTTGCCACGATCGACGTCATGGTTGCCGCATTCACGCCCTATCTCGCAGATAAGATGGGGGTGGAGGAAAGCGACGTGCGCTTTGATTTTGAAACCTTCCGCGCGCCGGGATCAAACCTGACGCCCACTTTGACCGAGGCCGCGGATATGGCCCGTGCCGACGGGCGCGTTGATTTGTTGCAGCATCAGTCAAGCATCACGCTGGACGACCGTAGCTATCCCAACGGGGCACATGTTGCCGAAATCGTGATTGACCCTTGTACCGGCGAAACATGGGTAGACCGCTATACTGTGGTCGATGATTTCGGTAATCTTATCAATCCGATGCTGGCCGAGGGGCAAGTTCATGGCGGTGTCGCACAAGGCATCGGTCAGGCGCTGTCCGAACATGTTGTCCATGATGCGCAGGGGCAACTGCTCACGGCATCGTTGATGGATTACGCCTTGCCCCGCGCAGCCGAGATACCCATGATTAAGTTTACCTCGGCGCCGGTACCGTCAACCTCTAACCCGTTGGGAATGAAAGGATGCGGAGAGGCCGGCACCGTGGGCGCGCTGGCTGCAGTGGCAAATGCGGTTCAAGATGCGCTCTGGGATCACGGGGTGCGGCAGGCCGATATGCCTTTTACGCCGCACAAAGTATGGGAACTGCTGAACGATGCAACTGTCGCGGCTGAGTAGAAAGGTACTGGGGTGGCTTGGACGGCCGCTGCGATCCGAGCATTCGGCCGAAACGCGCCATCGTGAACCTGTCAGCCATGTCATCATTCTAGACGGCACCATGTCGACGCTTGAGCCCGGATATGAAACTCATGCGGGGCAGGCGCTGCGGCTGTGCTGCGAGATGGGAAGCAAGGTATCCGTCTTCTATGAGGCCGGCGTGCAATGGGAAAGCTGGAAGTCCTCGTTGGATGTGATGATGGGGCGGGGGATCAATCGCCAGATACGCCGGGCCTATGGCTATCTGGCCTCGCGGTATAAGCCCGGCGACCGTATCTATTTCATCGGCTACTCACGTGGGGCCTACGGTGTGCGCAGCCTTGCGGGTGTGATCGATATGATTGGCCTGCTCAAGGCCGAGCATGCGACCGTAAGGAATATCAAACAGGCCTACCGCCACTATGAATGCAATGCCAATGGTAGCGCTGCTGCTGCGTTTCGCCGGCAGTTCTGCCATGAAGATGTTGCAATCGAAATGATCGGCGTGTGGGATACAGTAAAAGCGCTGGGATTGCGTCTACCGCTGCTTTGGCGTTGGGCCGAGGATCGCCACGCCTTCCACAACCATCAGCTTGGTCCCGCTACGCGCCACGGCTACCACGCGATGGCGCTGGATGAAACGCGCGAGGTATTCGAGCCGGTCCTGTGGAAATGTACTCCCGATTTTAAAGGCCATGTCGAGCAAGTCTGGTTCCGAGGCACCCATGGCGATGTGGGTGGCCAGTTGAACGGGTTTGAAGAAGCCCGCCCTCTTAGCAACATCTCGCTGGTTTGGATGCTGGATAAGGCAGAGCTGCACGGCCTGCCATTGCCGGAGGGATGGAGAGACCGCTTTGTGATCGACCCTCATGCGCGTTCGGTCGGCACATGGCGCGGTTGGGGTAAGATTTTCCTTCTGCGCAAGCACCGCAAAGTAGGCCGCGACCGATCCGAGCGGTTGCATGTCTCGGTTTCGCCAAACGAACTGCCCGGTTGGGTGCCAATGCTGGATTTGCCATCGCATCCAGCGCAGTAATTCGGTTCCAGCTGCGAACAAAAATCACTGGGAACATTTACTGGTTAGTGAGACCCTAATACTCATATATTGAAACAAGTATCGGATCATCATACTCACGCCGAACACAAAGGCGAATTGACATATGGCAGACCCATATTTTTCCGAACTCAAGTACCTAGGAGGCCCACCACAGGACTTTATCGAGGTCGCTGTTGACGCGGGTGCGGATGTTTCTGGGCTTGTTGTTACGATCTACAACTCTGACGGATCTATCCGCAGCACTAACACGCTTGATGGGATCACCCCGACGACCGTCGCAGGCCGGGACGTCTATGTAATTGATTCAGCCAGTTCCGCCACCTTTACCGGGCTCGGTAAAACCAATGGTATCTCTTTATCCGACGGGGCAACGGTTTATCAGTTCAGCTCTTTCAGCGATCCCCCCAGCCCCGGCCCGATAACGGCGACAGCTGGCCCCGCCAATGGGATGAGCTCGACGGTTATCGGCGAGGCCGGGGCGGGAGATTCACTTATTTCCACCGACAATGGTGGAACCTATACGGTGAACACCACTCCGACACCGGGCACCATACCGTGCCTTACGGCAGGAACGTTGATTGCGACCGATCAGGGCCCTGTCCTGATCGAGAGTTTGAAGCAAGGTGATCGTGTCTTGACGGATCATGGTTGCACACAGCCTTTGTCACAAATCATTCGGCGACATGTCAGCGCGCGGGATTTGCGCCGCAATCCCAAGCTTTACCCAGTACGCATTTGCGCTGGCGCGCTAGGGCAGGGCCTGCCCAGACGCGACCTGCTCGTGTCCCGTCAGCACCGGATGCTGATATCCTCGGCGATCGTTAAGCGCATGTTTGAGCGCCCCGAGGTTCTGGTCTCAGCTATAAAGTTGGTCGAGCTTCCGGGGATATACGTCGACGACAGAATTACAGAAGTTACTTATTTCCACCTGGTGTTTTCTGAACATGAGGTAATTTATGCAGATGGCGCCCCGACCGAGAGCCTTTTGCTTGGCGATGAAGCACTGAAATCTCTACCGGCAGCAGCCATGGAAGAGCTTTTTACGCTGTTCCCCGATCTTGTCGAAACCCCGATGCAAAAGACCAACTACAAAATCCCAGAGGGGGGGCGGCAAAAGCGATTGATCGCTCGGCATGCACGGAACCGGCGGCCGCTTTTGGCAGATTACGACTCTTCTTCGATTCCAGTGTGATCGCTCTTAGATGACGCAGAGCCAAAACAGGTGTATTACTTACATTCCGGCCTGCTGCGGGCACCGCGCTCTTTTGCTAGGTGCCTGCCTTCGTCAAAGCCTTACCGCCGCCGGTCGCGACGTGAGCTCATAGGCTGGAACGCCACACCCACATGCGCTTCGCAATAAGGTTTGCCTGCCTCAACGGGCAGACCGCAAAACCAGAAATCCTCGGTCGCGGGGTCGCCGACGGGCCATTTGCAGGTCTTCTCGGTCAGTTCCATCAGCGTCAGCTTTTTGGCTTTCTTCTCAACCTCGTTGACCTTGGCCAGCGCCTCGGGGCTGATCTCGTTCGCTGAAGGTTGCGGCGGCAGCGGTTGACCGGCCGGGATGATCTGACGGCGGGCCGGAACAGCGGGCTTGGTCTCGGCTGCAGGGGCTGCGGCTGGACGTGCCGGTTCCGTCTTGGGCGTGGGTTTGGGCTTGGCCTCGGCCTTGGGCGCGGGCGCTGGTTTTTCCTTTGGCTCAGCCTTGGCGGGGGTCGCGCCGGTTGCGCGATTCGACAGGCCCAGCCGGTGGACTTTGCCGATAACCGCATTGCGGGTCACACCGCCCAGTTCCTTGGCGATCTGGCTGGCCGACTGGCCCTCGCCCCACATCTTTTTAAGCAGCTCTACACGCTCGTCAGTCCAGGACATCATTTGCCTTTCAAAAGCGGAAAGCGGCCCCGGATTCGGGCCGCCTTGGGAATTCGTCTCAGCCCCCTATTTTAAACACTGCGGTCCGAGTTACAAGCGGTCTTCGAATCAGGTAGAGGGCAGATCATGCAGAATCTCATGGATCATGAGGCGCGCCGCTTTGGTGCGGTGAATTGGATGGGTCTCTATACGCTGGCCCGGCGGGAAACTTTGCGGTTTTTGGCGGTGTGGACGCAGACACTTTTGGCACCGCTGGTGACTGCGGGGCTGTTTCTGCTGATCTTCAACATCGCTATCGGGCCCAGCCGGTCTGATGTGATGGGCATGCCATTTTTGACCTTCCTGGCGCCGGGCATCATGATGATGACGGTGATCCAGAATGCGTTTGCCAATACTTCGTCCTCGATGGTGATCTCGAAAGTACAGGGCAACATCGTCGATACCCTTATGCCGCCGCTTTCGCCGCTAGAGATTCTGCTGGGATACCTTGCGGGCGGCATTGCCCGTGGCTTTCTGATCGCTGTTGTCGTTGCAAGCGCGCTGGCGCTGGTGCTCGGTATTGTCCCGCAGAACCCACTGATCGCCATGATCTTTGTAGTGCTGGGAGGGGCCTTTATGGGCGCGCTGGGTCTTTTTGCCGGGATATTCGCCAATAAGTTCGACCAGATGGCTGCGATTACCAACTTCATCGTCACGCCTTTGGCGTTTCTTTCTGGCACCTTTTACTCGGTCGAGGCATTGCCGCCGGTTTTGTACCGGCTAAGCCACGCCAACCCGGTTTTCTATCTGATCGACGGGCTGCGCTATGGTATGATTGGGGTTTCGGACAGCTCGCCCTACCTTGGGATGTTGATCTGCACGGCTGCAACACTGGTGGTCGGTGCACTGACCTGGCAGATGCTGCGAACGGGCTATCGGCTCAAGGCCTGACGGTGCCGCGCCTCGCGCCACACAAGAATCAGCCCTCCGGCCAAGATGATGGCAGATCCAATCAGGCTGACCGCGTCGGGGACCACATCGAATATCGCAAAATCATATAGCGCAGCGAACAGCAGTGTCGCATAGCTTATCGGCGCTACGAAAGACGCATCTGCCCGCGCCATGCCGTTAACGAAACAGGCCTGTGCGCAAGCCATCAATGCGCCGATCCCCGCAAGGGCCGCCCATTGCGCCGGGCTGGGCATCTGAAACACGAAACTCACCGCGACCGACGCGATAGTCAGGCCCATAGCGTTGTTCACCAATAGAATTTGGATCGGGCTCTCTCGCCCTGACAGCTTTTTGATAAAGATCAGCTCCATCCCGATGACGACCGCCGCCGCCAGCGCCAGTAACGCCGCAGGTTGGAAGCTCGCAGGTGTCGGGCGCAGCAGAACCATGGCCCCGATCAGGGCCACCGCCGCCGCCAGCCAGCGCCAGGGGCCGACGCCTTCTTTCAGCAAGGGAATGGCCAGAACCATCGCAAAGACCGGGTTCAAGAACGAAATCGCCGTCGCATCCGCCATCGGTATGAACGCGACCGATGCAAACATCAGCGTGATTCCCAGCCAGCCAAAGCTTGTCCTACCGATATGCAGCCCCCAATGGGGCCGCCGCAGGGTAGGGCGCATGATGCCCACTGCCGAAACGATGACCAGGAAGGCGAATAGAAACCGCCCGTGGCTGATCTGCATTGGGTGCAAAGGAGCACCTAGCGTATCTGTCCCCAAAGCTTTGGCCAGCAGGGTGGTTGCCGCAAGGAATGCACTGGCGACAAAAATCAACAGTGCCGCAAGGGGCGGGTTATGCGCTTTGGGAACGAACATGCGTAAGCGGTGATGTACGGGTGGACGAAAGGCAAGGGGTAAAACGGTCAGGGCTGTCCCGACGGTGTTGCAAGAGCCTGTTTGGCCTGTCGCAAGCTGTCCAGAAAACGATTTGCGCGGCCGATCCGCGCCTCAACCTCTTCGATCCGTTCCTGAAGAAATGCTACGCCGTCAAAGGTTTCGGGATCAGCCGCACCAAGTTGCCCCAGCAGAGTTGCAAGTTGGGCGATACTGATCCCCGCCGCCTGTGCATCGCCGATCTGTTCCAGCGTGATCAGCGTGTCATCCGGGTAGTCGCGATAGCTGTTTGTCGCTTCTGGCCCGGGGCGCGAGGCAATCAATCCGTGCCGTTCGTAAAACCGCAATGTGTCGCGGGGCAGCCCGCTTCGGCGGGACAGTTCTCCGATACGCATCTGTAAAACCATTGACTATACTCTATGGTTTTGATCTTATGGCCCGTGGTCAAAGCCTGCAAGGGGAAAGATGATGGGATCCAAATGTCAAAGCTGCGGCATGCCTCTTAGCAAGGATACCGAAGGGGGAGGCAGCGAAGCGGACGGAACCCGCAGCACACGGTATTGTTCACTCTGTTACGCTGACGGTGCGTTTCGACATCCCGATGCCTCGTTCGAGGAATTTCAGTCCCATTGTCTGGATGCGCTGGTGAACAAGGGCATGCCCCGCATTCTGGCCTGGGCTTTTACGCGCGGTATGGGTCGATTAGACCGCTGGAGCGAAGGCTGATACGGGGGTTGCAGCGTTGCAGCAACAAAGCCCTTTTCATCGCAAATCTTCGGCGCTATACGGCATCCATGATCAAACACGCTGATATCCTGCGACTTCGACGCCGACGCTTTGCCGCGTAACCGGCCCGTTTGATCCTTTTGCGCTGCCCAAATCGGCGCATCTCCCACCAAATCAGTTGACGAACATGGCCCTCGTGTATCACTCACGGGGCTCAACATATCGAAAAGGATGATCCGATGATCCCGTCCGTTCTGCCGACCTATAATCGTGCGCCCCTGACCTTTGTGAAGGGCGAAGGCGCTTGGCTGACCGAGGCGGATGGCCGACGTTTTCTGGATATGGGCGCGGGGATTGCTGTGAATGCACTGGGCCATGCGCATCCGGCGCTGGTGAACGCGCTGACGGAACAGGCCCACGCGCTGTGGCATGTGTCGAACCTTTATAACATCCCTCAGCAGCAGGCGCTGGCTGATAAGCTGGTTGAACATACCTTTGCCGACACGGTGTTCTTTACCAATTCAGGCACGGAAGCCTGCGAGCTGGCTGTGAAAATGGCACGCAAATATTTCTACGATAAAGATCAGCCCGAACGGGTCGACATCATCACCTTTGACGGTTCGTTTCACGGTCGGTCTTCGGCAGGTATCGCCGCTGCGGGGTCCGAGAAAATGACCAAAGGCTTTGGCCCGCTGCTGCCCGGCTTTGTACACCTGACATTTGGTGATCTTGACGGCGTCACCAATGCGATCTCGGACAAGACCGCGGCGATCTTGATCGAACCCATTCAGGGCGAGGGCGGTATTCGCCCCGTCCCTGATGCCGAGCTCAAAGCGCTGCGTCAGATCTGCAACGACAATGGCCTGTTGCTGATCCTCGACGAGGTCCAATGCGGCGTTGGGCGTACCGGTAAACTTTTTGCCCATGAATGGGCGGGCATCACGCCTGACATCATGATGGTCGCCAAGGGCATCGGTGGAGGGTTCCCTCTGGGTGCGGTGCTGGCCACCGAAGACGCGGCCAGCGGCATGACGGCAGGTACGCACGGGTCGACCTATGGCGGAAACCCTCTCGGTTGCGCGGTGGGCTGCGCGGTGATCGACCAGGTTGCAACCCCCGCCTTTCTGGACGGGGTCAATCGCAAGGCGGGCATGTTGCGCCAGAAGCTCGAAGGATTGATTGCAAATCATCCGGACGTGTTCGAAGAGGTGCGCGGCGCAGGGCTCATGCTGGGTCTGAAATGCAAGGCGACCAACTTGGACGTGGTGAATGCGGGATATGATAACGGCCTCATCACCGTTCCCGCCGCTGACAATGTGATCCGCCTATTGCCGCCTTTGACCCTGACAGAGGACGACATTGCACAGGCGGTTATTCGTCTGGAGAAAACGGCCGCGCAGGTCGATAGCAATCTGGCGTCTGCCTGAGCCCACCCGATTAGAAAAGCGAAACGACATGAAGCACTTCCTCGACATTCACAAAACCAATGCCGCCGCTTTGCGGGGCATGATCGACCAGGCTGCTGCCATGAAGCAGGCGCGTCTGGGGCAGCCAAAGGCGGCACCGGATGACGAATTGGCACTCAAAGACCGCATGGTCGCCCTGATCTTTGAAAAACCGTCAACCCGGACGCGCGTGTCCTTTGATGTGGGCGTGCGCCAGATGGGTGGTCAGACGATGGTCCTTTCGGGCAAGGACATGCAGTTGGGCCACGGCGAAACCATCGCTGACACCGCCCGCGTGCTGTCGCGCTATGTCGATATGATCATGATCCGGACATTTGACGAAACCATCCTGACCGAAATGGCGGAATACTCGGACGTGCCGGTGATCAACGGCCTGACCGATCGCACCCATCCTTGCCAAATCATGGCCGATGTTCTGACGTTCGAAGAGCACCGTGGCCCGATCGCTGGGAAGAAAGTCGTTTGGACTGGCGATGGTAACAATGTGTGTGCCTCGTTCCTTCACGCGGCGGGCCAGTTCGGGTTTGATCTGACTTTTACGGGCCCGGCGCAATTCGACCCCGAAGAGGATTTCATGGGTTTTGCCCGTCAAAAAGGGTCCAAGATTGTTGTGGAACGGGACCCCTACAAGGCTGTAGATGGGGCCGATCTGGTTGTCGCCGATACCTGGGTTTCGATGCACGACTCTCAATCCGCGAAAGAACGGCGCCACAACCTGCTGCGTCCTTATCAGGTAAACGCCGAATTGATGGCCCATGCCAAACCCGATGCGCTGTTCATGCATTGCCTTCCTGCGCACCGCGAAGAAGAAGCGACATCCGATGTCATGGATGGGCCGAACTCGGTCATTTTTGACGAGGCCGAAAACCGACTGCACGCCCAGAAGGCCGTTATGCGTTGGTGTCTGGGTGTCTGAACACATGAAAATGGCAAGAGAGAGCCGCGTGCTCTCTCATGATTTCCGGAGTGCACAATGCCCCATATAGTCCTCGAATTCTCTCAGGGCCTTGAAGAGAAACATGATTTCCATGCGGTCTGCGAGAAGTTGTTTGCGGTGCTTTCTGAGCATGCTGAGTTTGATGCACCGGCCCTTAAGATCCGTGCCAATCCGGTCACCTATTTTCGGATCGGGACCGAACCGCAGACCTTTGTCCATGCGACGCTTTTATTGATGCAGGGCCGGGATGAGGCCACGCGAGCTGAACTGAACGCTACCGTTTTGGATGTTCTGACTGTTGCCATGCCCGAGGTTGGCAGCATCACGGTGCAAGAGGTCGAACTGAACCGTGCGTCTTATGCCAAACGCCTGGCGTGATTGTGTTTGGCAATTTGTCTATCTGAAGCACGGCGACTGACACCTTCTTTGGCCGCAAGCAACATTCCTTTGCAGGGCAGCAAAAATGCCCTGCATTCCCGTCAAACAGGTGATCGGATAGCGAGCTGTCTGGATGGTTCTTTTCTCAGGTGGAATTTCTGTCAGAATTGTTATGTAATAACATTAATGATGTGTCATAACGGACAAAAATCCACCGGAGTTGTGCAATTATTGAGGTTTCTTTCAGGTGCAGCGGCCTGCATCTTGCAGGGGCGAACCGTTGCCTGCCGAAAAAGGGAGAAACTGGAATGAGCTGGAACCCGTCTCACAACCCCGATCGTTTGACTGAGAACCCGTCTTTAGAGGCACTGATCATTCCTCGTGCACGTGATCTGGGTGGGTTCGAGGTGCGCCGCGCGCTACCCTCGGTCAAACGACAGCTTGTTGGCCCGTTCATTTTCTTTGACCAGGTCGGCCCTGCAGAATTCATCACAGAAGGCGGTATAGACGTCCGGCCTCACCCTCATATCGGGTTGGGTACGGTCACCTACCTGTATAAAGGGGAATTTGAGCATCGTGATAGCTTGGGCACCCATCAGATGATCTATCCCGGTGAGGTCAACTGGATGATTGCAGGACGTGGCGTGACCCATTCTGAACGCACCAGCAAGGAAACGCGCAGCAAAAGACACAGTCTTTTTGGCATTCAGACCTGGATCGCGCTGCCAGAGGAACAGGAAGATATTGCACCGGACTTCGAACATCATAAACAATCTGCGCTGCCCCATATTCAGGATTCTGGGGTCAGCGCTCGTCTTATCCTTGGCTCGGCTTATGGTGAAAGCAGCCCGGTCACGACACTGTCTGAAACCTTCTATCTGGACGTGCAGCTTGCCCCTGGGGCCTCTTTTCCTTTGCCTGATGATCAAGAAGACCGCGGTGTTTATGTGACGGAAGGAACGGTTGAGATCGCCGGGGATCAGTTCACCCAAGGTCGTATGATGGTGTTTCGGCCAAGGGATCGCCTTTCCGTTCAGGCAGGGCCGCAAGGTGCGCGGCTAATGTTGCTTGGAGGTGCGACGTTGAACGAGGATCGTTATATCTGGTGGAACTTCGTGTCGTCCTCAAAGGAAAAGATAGAAGCAGCCACCCGCGAATGGAAAACGGCGGACTGGGCCAAAGGGGCTTTTCAACTGCCTCCGGGGGACGATCAAGACTTCATCCCGATTTCAGAAGACCTTGAACGCACCCGTCCGAGGCGCGCGCGCTGACCTGGCGTCAGTTGGCCTTGTCTGACAGGCGGATCGCGGCAATCTTTGACCGAAGGGGAGGGGCGTCATGAGGATCGCAATCGCGGGGGCGGGCAGCATTGGATGTTACTGCGGGGCTTTGCTGGCCCGATCCGGTCACGATGTCACCCTGTTGGGGCGGGCACGAATTCTCGACCCGATCCGGGATAAGGGGCTGATGGTCACAGATTTTTCAGGCCTGCGGTGTCATGTGACCAACCTGTCCCTGACCGAAGATCCGGCGGAACTGAGTGATGCTGAAATAGTCATTGTCACGGTAAAGACCGGCGCGACGGAAGAGATGGCGAAGCAAATCGGAAAATATGCACCAAAGGCTGTGATCCTTTCCTGGCAGAACGGGTTGGAAAATGCAGGCACCTTACATACGATGCTTCCGCACCACGATGTCCGCGCCGGTATGGTGCCGTTCAACGTCGTACCGACAGATACCGGCGGATTTCATCGCGCGACTTCTGGTGAAATCGTTATCCAATCCGGCCTCGGCGATTTGGGAGCAAAGCTGACTGGCCCCGACCTACCGGTGTCAGAGAGTGACCAGATCGAAGCCGTCCAATGGGGCAAGCTGGTGATCAATCTCAATAACGCGCTGAATGCGCTGTCCGGGTTGTCGTTGAAACAGCAGTTGCTGGACCGCAACTGGCGCCAACTGATGGCAGATCAGATGTCCGAGGCTCTGACCGTGTTGCGATCCGCAGGACAACCGATTGTGTCAATGACGCCGCTGCCCGCATGGATGACACCGTATATCCTGCGTCTGCCTACGCCTTTGTTTTCGCGGGTCGCATCCCGGATGCTGATCATTGACCCTTCGGCGCGCACCTCTATGGCCTATGACCTGATGGCAGGGCGCCCAACGGAAATCGACAGTCTGCAAGGCGAGATCATCCGTTTGGGCGAGCAGCAAGGCATTGCGACCCCAATCTGCGCGCAGGTTCGCGAAAAGATTGCACAGAACCCAAAATCCCCGCTTACTCCCGAGCAAATCCGAAGCTGATGGGTTAGAGAAAAGCCGTCAGTGTCCAGAAGATAGCGGCTGATAACACTGCGGTAGCGGGGACCGTTATGATCCAGGCAGCCACGATCGTCATGAAATGCGAGCGACGGACGAGTTTCCGGCGTTTTTTCTCTTCCTGTGCCTGGCGCCGTTCGGGCAGGCGTTGGTGGTTCGCGTTCTTTCTGCGCCGCTCGGCATGCCATTCGCGATAGAAGCCCACTCCGAAGACCGCTCCCACTGCGATATGGGTGGAACTGACGGGCAGGCCCAGCCAACTGGCCAGGATCACAGTGATCGCCGCAGAAAGGGCGACACAGAATGCGCGCATTGGGTTGAGCTTGGTGATCTGACTGCCGACCATCCTGATCAATTTTGGGCCAAACAGGAACAGCCCAAAGGAAATTCCCAGCGCTCCGATCACCATAACCCAGGTTGGAATTGCGACTTGTGCAGCGAAATCCCCGAATTGCGCCGTATGCACGATTGCCGCCAACGGACCAACCGCATTTGCCACGTCATTGGCGCCGTGGGCAAAGCTAAGAAATGTTGCTGAAATAATAAGTGGTAGCCCAAACAGCGTTTTCAGAGACTTCGTTCTGTTTTCTAGTCCTTCTGATCTGCGATGCACCCAAGGGACTGTCACCAGCCATGTCAGAAATCCGGTGGCCAGACCGAACAGCAAAGCGACTTCAAGCTCAACTTTGACCAGCTTGTTCAGGCCTTTGACGGCCAAATAGGTGGTAAAGGCACCAGCCATGACAGCAACGAGTATCGGCACCCAACGGCGAGCAGCGGCGATCTTGTCGTCTTGATACTGAATTTTGGCATTGATCAAAGCCAGAAAGCCAGCGGCAATAGTTCCACCTAACACAGGAGAGATGATCCAACTGGCGGCAATGGCGCTCATCGTGGTCCAACTGACCGCGCTTAGGCCAGCTGCTGCGATGCCCGCCCCCATGACGCCCCCTACCACCGAATGTGTGGTCGAAACAGGCGCGCCGACCCAGGTGGCCAAGTTGACCCACATGGCCGAAGATATCAGAGCCGCCATCATCGCCCAGATAAAGACGGTGCTGTCGTGAACCGATGCCGGGTCTATAATCCCTTTCGAAATCGTCGACACGACATCCCCACCTGCCAGCAAGGCCCCCGCGCTTTCTGCGATGGCGGCGATGACGATTGCGCCGGTCATGGTCAGCGCGTTGGCCCCGACAGCGGGGCCCATGTTATTGGCAACGTCATTTGCGCCGATATTGATGGCCATATAGGCCCCAAAACCCGCTGCTGCGACAACGATCAACCCGCCATCAGCCCGCCCAAAAATCACTGCGGCCGTCAGCCCGGCCAGCGCAATAAAGGCGAAGGCGATACCCGGCGCCAGCATGGGGCGTGCCACATGGGCATTGGCATACTCAACGCGCGAGATGCGCGCCAGATCGCTGTCCAGCGATTGCCAACGGGGTTTGGAGCTTGGGTTCGACATCAGGCTATTGCGGGCGGTTTCCAAAAGAACACCCGCGGCTATACGGTTTAGCTCAGACGAGCAACCGTGGCGTCATCACTTTTTGTGGAGGTGTCACAGCTGCAGCAGCAAAGCGCGCAGTTCTGGTTCCTGAACACGTCCGGCCGCTATCACGGGCGAAACCCACTCGCGGGTCCTTTCCTCGGCCTCGGGGTAGATATCGGCCAGTTCCTGCACTTCGATCCGATAGACATTGGTCACCACAGTCTGGCTGGCCCCGTCTTTCAGGATCTTGTCATAAGTATATTGCCCAACAGGGTCTTTGGATAGGGATTGGGCGCGCACGCCGGCTTCTTCCCAGGCCTCTTGCCGGGCAGCCTCGGCGCCATCCAGGCCATCAATCGGCCAACCTTTGGGGATGATCCAGCGTCCGGTGTCCCGGCTGGTGATCAAAAGAACCTGCAACCCGTCCTGTGTTTCGCGGGTGCACAAGGCGCCAAACTGCACCCGATGGGGGCGCAGGAACAGAGGCCGGGCGACCTCTTCCCAAATATTTCGCAGCCATTTTGTCATGTTTGTCGTTCGCGAACCCGGGTTTTACCTGAGCAGCCCACATAGCAATGAAACAGATAATCTTCAATGAACGCCCGGAATCTCCGTGCTTTCCGCATCTTCATGCCAAGAATTTTCGACGAAAATTCCCGACGGCTGCCTAATTTCGACGTTTTGCGCGCAAGGTGGGGTCGGCCTTGGTCGGATCTTCGGGCCAAGGGTGTCTGGGATATTGCGCGCGCATGTCTTTGCGCACATCCGCGTATGACCCAGCCCAGAAACCGGGCAAGTCGCGCGTGATCTGGATGGGTCGTTGGGCCGGTGAAAGAAGCGTGATCTTGAGGGCCTCACCGCCAATGACCGGATGGCGCGTGACGCCAAACAGTTCCTGCAGCCGCACCGAGATTTCCGGTACTGCACCGCCATAATCTATCGGCACCTTTCGCCCCAGAGGAGTTTCAAACGACCCTGGAGCGCGCCGGTCCAGTTCCTGCGTCTGGGCCCAGTCCAGTCGGGCGCGCAACGCTGGCAAAAGGTCGAAACGTTTCCAGTCTTCAGCATTGCGGACGCCGGAAAGCATCGGCAACAGCCAGTCTTGCAGCGTGTCGGTCAACCCCTCGATCGAGAAATCAGGCAGCTCTGCGCCTTCGGTCCGGACCAGTTCCACCCGTGCCGCCAATCGCGCAGCGGCCCCGTTCAATCGCAGGCCAAGATCACGGACGCCATCCAGCATCGCCAATGCAACTGCTTCGTCCGGAACCTCTTTCCAAACACGATCACTCAACGTGATTGCGCCGAGCCGTTCTTGTTTGCGCGCAACGACACGGCGGTCACGTTTTGACCAGTCGCAGACCTCGATCCAGGTGATCTGATCCTCGAACAGGTCACGAATTTCCTTTTCCGAGATCTGTGCGGCCATGCGCACCTTTGCTTCGCGGGGGTTGCCATCGGTATCGGTCACAACCAGATAAGGCGCGGTGGCCAGCGTATCGCTGCCATCCAGCACAACACCCTTCCCTCCTGACAACACATAACGCGGCTCATCCCCTTTGCGCCGTTGTCCAATGCGATCGGGATAGGCGAGTGCGGCTGTTGCCGCTGGGCTGAAGTCGGATGGGGTGCCTTTGGATCGCAGTCGCTTGGCCTCGGTCTTTATCCGTTCCAACGCACCAATGTTGACCTGCCAGACACGGTTACACTGAAAGGCGCGCACATCCCGTATGGCTTCGAGCCGGAGCAGCATATCCACCGGCGCACCGCGCAGAGGGTCGCGTTCGGCCATCAGGGCGGCCAAGGGCGCAGCGCCGGGGCCTGCCTGTTCCAGCATATGCCCCAGTCGCGGGTGCAGAGGTAACGCAGCCAGTGACCGCCCGTGGTCGGTGATCCGCCCCTTTCCATCCAGCGCGCCCAGCATTGTCAGCAACGTGCGGGCCTCTGCCATCGTGCCCTCGGGTGGAGGGGTCAGGAAAGACAGTTCTTCGGGGTCCGCCCCCCAAAGTGCCAGTTCCAGCGCCAGGCCGGTCAGGTCGGTTGCCTCGATCTCGGCCGGGGGATAGGCGGCCAGCGCGCCTTCTTCGCCCTTCGACCATAAGCGATAGCACTTGCCTTCGGCGACACGACCAGCGCGGCCAGCGCGCTGCGTTGCCTCGGCGCGCGTCACCCGCTCGGTCACTAGTCTGGACATACCCGAACCCGGATCGAAACGCGCCCGCCGAGCCTGTCCCATGTCCAAGACCACGCGAATGTCTGGAATGGTCAACGAGGTTTCGGCAATGGACGTAGCCAAAACCACTTTGCGACCGGTTTCGACCGGTGCAATCGCTTGGCGCTGGGCAGCAAAAGGCATCGCGCCGAATAGTGGTCGCACCGTAGCTTTGCTGGATAACCGGCCAGCCAAGGCGGCCTCTGCCCGGCGGATTTCGCCTTCTCCGGGCAGGAACACCAACATCCCACCTTCTGTTTCGCGCTCGGCCTGAACCACAAGATCGACCAATGCGTCTAGCTTTCGCGCCTGATGTCCTAGCGGTCGGTCCAGCCAACGTGTTTCGACCGGGTAGCTGCGCCCTTGGGACGTAACAACGGGGGCCTCCATCAACCGTCCCACAGGCTCAGCGTCTAGCGTTGCCGACATTGCCAGCAGGATCAGATCGTCCCGCAATGCCCCGGCGACCTCAAGGCACAAGGCCAGGCCGAGATCCGCGTTCAGGGAACGTTCATGGAATTCATCGAAAATCACCGCACTAATGCCGGGCAGATCGGGTTTGACTTGCAGCATCCGGGTCAGGATACCTTCGGTGACGACCTCGATCCGGGTCGATTTCGATACCTTCGCCTCGCCTCGCACGCGATAACCAACTGTGTCGCCCACGCGCTGTCCCAGCGTATCGGCCATGCGCTCAGCAGCAGCCCGGGCCGCCAGGCGGCGTGGTTCCAGCATCACGATCTTGCCATCGCATAGCCCCGCCTCGAGTATCGCCAGCGGCACTCGTGTTGTTTTCCCCGCGCCCGGAGGTGCCTGCAGCACTGCGCGGCCCGAAGCCTTTAGGGCGGCAAGAAGGTCAGGAATGGCGTCGTCGATGGGCAGGCGTATCATGCGGGCTTTATCCGCCAACGGTACGACAAGGTCCAGTTCCGTCTCTTATGCCCGGAAAGCGTATATCCCAGAGGTAAATTCTTGTGCGCTCTGGTCTGGACAAACCCCTCATTGGGACGGCAACTAGAACTGCCGCAACTGATTGGGGGCGAAATGGAACTGGACAGCCTGAGTGACAGGATTTTGAACGGAGACCGGCGCGCGCTGGCCCGTGGCATCACGCTGGTGGAAAGCGGTCGCGCCGATCATCGTGCGCAGGCGACGGAACTGCTGACCAGATTGACCAAAGAGGGCCGCCAGGCCCTGCGGATCGGATTGTCAGGGACGCCCGGCGTCGGCAAGTCCACGTTCATCGAGAGCTTTGGCATGATGCTGACAGGGCAGGGGCTGCGCGTTGCGGTTCTTGCAGTTGATCCCAGTTCGACTCGGTCGGGCGGGTCCATTCTGGGGGACAAGACCCGGATGGAACGCCTGAGCCGCGAGAAAAACGCCTTTATCCGTCCATCACCCAGCCAGTCGCACCTGGGCGGTGTTGCCCGCCGCACACGTGAGGCCATCGCTTTATGTGAGGCCGCTGGGTTCGATGTTGTTTTGATCGAAACGGTTGGTGTCGGGCAATCGGAGACGGTTGTCTCCGAGTTGTCGGATCTGTTTATGCTGTTGCTTGCCCCGGCGGGCGGTGACGAACTGCAGGGCGTCAAGCGCGGTATCATGGAAATGGCCGACATGATCTTGGTCAACAAGGCGGATGGTGACCTGAAATCTGCCGCCACTCGCACCTGCGCCGATTATTCCGGGGCGCTGCGTCTGTTGCGTAAACGCCCCCAGGACCCGGAAGGGTTTCCCAAGGCGATGACTGTCTCAGCGGTCGAGGAACATGGGCTGGCTCAAGCCTGGGAGGAGATGCAGTCCCTCAGTAAATGGCGCCGTGAAAATGGCCACTGGGAGGTCAACCGCGCCACGCAAGCACAATATTGGTTCGAACAAGAGGTTCGGTCTGCCCTTCTGGCACGCCTGGCGACTCCACAAGCGCGCTCGGAAATGGATCGTCTGGGCTCGCAGGTCAGCACTGGTCAGCTCAGTCCGTCGGTTGCGGCGGAACATATGTTGTCTGCTTTAGTCGCTGGCTAAGGCCTTATTCAAGCCTTTGATCTCATTACATTTCTGATTTCGGATCGGTGGGTAATCGCCCATAGGTTGCAAGTTGACCCAAATTTGATGCAAACTCAGGTTAAGGCCGCGCATCTGTCGCCAGGCCGGATATGCGGGAACCGTCAGCTATGCCCGATATTACTGGGACCAACGGCAACGACGATATCGACGTTAACAATGACACGGGGACCCTGAACGGTTCACCGGCTGGAACTCCGATTGATAATATCCGCGGCCGGGGTGGCGACGATGACGTCGACATCAATAACAGCGCGATTACCGGGAATGTCATCGGCAATGCCGGCTCTGACACGATCACCGTCACCAGCAGCACCATTGGTGGCAGGATTGCCAGCGGGTCGGATGACGATACTGTCGATATCAGTGGCTCGAGTGTTGGAAACATCCGGCTGGGGAGCGGCAACGATACCCTGAATTTCACCAGCACCAGCGTCAGTGGCGATTTGAGTGGCGGCGGCGGAACCGACACGTTGAACTTGCCTGTGGGTACCGTCATCACCGATACCAATTTTGGCGTCATTAACGTCGTAGATGGCGTAGGCTATACCCTGTTCAGCGGGACATTCACCCTACCATCCGGTATCACGGTCACATATTCTGCCTTTGAGAACGGAAGTGGCGTTCCTTGTTTTACCCGTGACACGCACATCCTGACGCAGGACGGCATGAAAGCAATCCAAGCGCTGCGGATCGGGGACATGGTCCCGACCATGGGGTGCGACCCTCAGCCTATACGCTGGATCGGTCGTCGACAGTTTGACCGCGCTGCCTTGCTGGTAAATCCCAGGCTCTTGCCGGTACGAATCCTTGCAGGTGCGCTGGGCGAGGGTTTGCCGCATCGCGATCTTCTGGTCTCACGCCAGCACAGGATGCTGGTGCAGTCCAGAATCGCGGAATGCATGTTCGGCACCACCGAAGTTCTGATTCCGGCGATCAAACTGACCGCACTGCCGGGAATCTATATCGATGAGGCCGTGCAATCGGTTGAGTATTTTCACCTGCTATTTGATCGCCATCATGTCATCTTTGCCGAAGATGCCCCAACCGAAAGCCTGTTCACCGGAGTCGAGGCCCTGAAATCCCTCGGATCGGAGGCGCGGCGAGAAATTTTCGAAATCTTTCCGGAACTGATCGAAAATCATGATGAAAACCCGGCCCGGTTCATTCCATGTGGACGCCAACAGTCCCACCTGATCCAGCGGCATTTGAAGAACAACAAACCCTTGCTTCAACGGAATGGCGCCTAGGTCTTATAGAGTTTAAGATGGGTGCAAAGATTTCGCACGGCCCGTCTTGACCCTTCCTGTGATTCCCACTAAACGCATCCAACCAGTTTTCGGGCGCGACTTCGGGTTGCGCCCCTTGTGATTTGGCCACGGGTCCTGTACCCAGCCCGCAGATACAAAGGAAGAAACCATGTCGCGCCGTTGCGAACTGACCGGAAAAGGCCCGATGACTGGCAACAATGTCAGCCACGCCAAAAACAGAACTCGTCGTCGTTTTCTGCCCAACCTGAACGACGTAACCCTGCAGTCGGAAACCCTGGGTCGTGGCGTCAAGCTGCGTATCTCAGCCGCTGCCCTGCGTTCAGTTGACCACCGTGGTGGTCTGGATGCGTTCCTGGCCAAAGCCAAGGATGACGAGCTGTCCACCAACGCACTGAAAGTGAAAAAAGAAATCGCCAAGGCTCAAGCTGCGGTCTAAACGTTCTTTTTCATCAAAGATTTCGACCCTGTACCCGAACGGTGCAGGGTCTTTTCTTTTGTCTGATTGAGTTTAGACGATTTCGCCGTCAGAGCGTGATCTTGTTCACATACAGTGTTCTGATGTTTGAATATGTTTGTTCATATTCTATTGGCGGAGTTCGATCTCATGTCTTTCAAATCCTTTGATTCCCTCTCCCTGTTGGCGGCCTTTTTTGGCAAGACGTTTGGGACATGTGTGCGGATGCAGCGTCAGGTGAACAGGTTGCATACCAGCCTGACCAAAGGGTCTGTCAAACGTCCTGGATTGGACAACTGACCTCGTACTGACCAAAATGACCCGAGGGCTTCTTGCGCATTCGATTGTGCTTGAAGCCCTTTTTGTCTCGGGCATATACCGAAGGCAGGATGAAACACTTTCGGAACAGATTTCTATCATTTGCCCTGTCGCTGCTGGTCATTCTGACTGGTCAGGGGGTGGCTGCTTCGCGTGGCGTTGATACCGCAGTCGGACAGATGGTGCTGTGTACTGGTGTTGGTCCTGTTGTGATCTATATGGATGCCGAGGGGCAACCGGCGAAGCCCCCGCATTTCTGCCCCGACTATGCGCTGACGTTACTGGGTGCTATTGCCGTCGTTTCACATGTGCTGCCCGATGCACCAAGTTATGCCGGGCCATCTTTAGAGCGCGGCGACAGGAGCCTAATAGCAGCGCCCGTTCCGTTTCAGCCCGCCCGCGCGCCACCTGCAAGAGCCTGATTAAATTTAACTTTTTCAGACACTTGACATAGGAGAGGCGCAATGTCCCTCACTTCCAAACTTTTGGCAACCCTGGCTGCGGCCGCATTTGCCACCACTGCAATGGCGCAGGAAACCATCACACTAGAAGATGCCTATGCGCGCTCCGCTGGCAAAACGGCGAAAGCGGGCGCGGCCTTTATGGTGATTCAGAACACGGGCGAGGCGGATGACCGTCTTGTTCGTGCGGAATCGGAGGCGGCTGCACGGGTTGAGCTGCACACGCATCTGATCGATGCCAACGGCGTGGCGCAGATGACCCATGTCGAAGAGGGGTTCGTCATCCCTGCCGGTGGTGCGCATGCGCTCAAGCGTGGGGGCGATCACGTGATGTTCATGGGATTGGTTGCTCCGTTTGAACATGGTGCAACTGTGCCTGTGACGCTGGTTTTTGAAAAAGCCGGTGAGGTTGAGATCGACGTGCCGGTTGATCTGGAACGAAAAGACATGGGCGCCCACTCGAACTAAGGTCACGTCAACCTTCAAGCCGCTATGCGGCCGTCATCCACGCGTCAGGCCGGGCTTTGCCCGGCCTGTTTGCCTATCGCTTCAACGGTTAACAACCCGCATCGAAACGCGGTCATGCGCCCGTTTGAAGCGCACTGCCAGAAAGAACATCACGGCGGCGAAAGCCAGAGCGGAAAAGGCAATGGCCCACCCCAGTGCGACCATGCCACTGCCGGGCCAGAACAACAGCACCAACCCAATGATCAGCGCAATGATCCCCGAGTTTCGCACCGTCACGGCATCCGGGTTGTTGCTGGGTATCTGCCGCCATGCCAGCAACGAACCGATGCCGACGATCAGCGCCCAAGCACCCAGCAGGAAAAACGTCAGCCGCGCAACACCCTCGGGCCAGATCAACAGGACAAGTCCGATCAACAGTGCCCCGATGCCGACACCGCCGATCAATCCGCGCCGTCCAAAGCCCAGTAGGGTCAGGCCGCCATCTAGAACCAAAAGCAGGCCGACCAGTCGCAACAGCAAAGAGATACTGCCCGTTGGCCAAAACAGCGCGGCGATCCCCAATGCTCCGGCTAGACATCCGCGCAACAGGAAGGTCCACCACAGATTTGCCAGTTGGTCGCCAAATGTATCGCGGCCCTCCATACTGGAATCGTCCAGGATTTCTTCGCGCGTGTGGTGGGGGTCGGTCATGGGAGCCTCTTATTTCGATTGTCGTATCAATAATTTTGGTGCCGGGCTGGCGGGCTAAGATTCGCGCAGCAGCTTTTGAACCCAGCGTGGCACGGTTTCGGATGCAGGGCCAAGTATCACCTGATCGAAACTCGAGGCGCCGGATGACGGATCTAGGTTCAACTCGACGGTTCGTGCGCCTGACATTGTCGCCTCGTGCACAAATGCTGCGGCGGGGTAGACCTGACCCGAGGTGCCGATTGAAGTGAAGATTGTAGCATTGGCCAGGTGATCGTAGATCAGGTCCATAAAATAGGGCATCTCACCGAACCATACAACATCGGGTCGGGCGGTTGGGCCACCGCAGGCGGGGCAGGGTTCACCCACCGACATCTCGGGCGGGGCGACCCAGCGGTGATCGCAGGTGGTGCATAAGGCCCCAGCGAGGGTGCCGTGCATATGGATCACATTCTCGGATCCTGCGGCTTCGTGGAGGCCGTCGACATTCTGGGTCACGATGATAACCTTGCCGGGCCAGTTGCGTTGCAGATGGGTCAGCGCGGTATGGGCCGGATTGGGTTGCGCCTGTGCGGCCTGCACACGGCGCGCGTTGTAGAACTTGTGCACCACCGCCGGATTGCGGGCAAAGCCTTCGGGCGTGGCGACATCCTCGATCCTGTGCTGCGCCCACAGACCTCCTTCGTCGCGGAATGTGCCCAGCCCGCTTTCGGCGGAAATCCCGGCACCGGTCAGAATGACGATCTTTTCCATTTCCGCCTCACGCGTTACACCCGGTTGTATGACACACCGTATCCTTTTCGTCTGTTTGGGCAATATCTGCCGGTCTCCGGCCGCCGAAGGTGCCTTTCGCGCCCGTGCGCCGCATCATGCCACCGACAGCGCCGGAACCTCTGGCTGGCACATCGGAGACCCGCCTTATGGCCCAATGCAGCAGGCTGCTCATGCCCGTAGTATCGACATCAGCGATCTGCGCGCGCGCAAATTCGTGGCCGAAGATTTTGACCGCTTTGACCTGATCATCGGAATGGATGCAGAGAACCTTACCAATATCGAAAACTTGCGTCCCCGTGGCAACAAAACTCCGGTTCGCTTGCTGACTGATTTCGCTACTGAGACAGGCGCGGATCATGTGCCCGATCCGTATTACACCCGTGATTTCGAGGGCACGCTGGATTTGATCGAAAAGGCCGTCGCAGGTCTTGACGCACATCTGAGGGCTTAGTTGTAGATGCTCTGATGTCTTCGACATTCAGGTGTAAAATCAATCGACGCCTGCATCGGGGCCAAGCTCACCTGTTTGGTTCTTTCGCAATCACAGTGGATAAGGTACGTGTCGTCCGGCTTCTGGTGATCGCAATCGCACCCAAAACCAAAGCGCAGGCTACGGCCTGTGGTGTTGTGATTGCTTCGCCAAAGGCAAGAAAGCCCACAGCAAACATTGTCGGCAATTCAATGCTGCCGACGACCGCAGTTTGAGAAGCGCCGATCAACGGCGAGCAGATCGTATAAATGAGCTGTGGCACAAGCGCTGTGACCAGGCCAATTCCGACGATCAAAATCCAGTCGGATTGCCCCTGCGGGAGCAACTTGGCAACATCGGCGTTCAACATCAGCGGCAACAGCCCGAGAACCGATCCCAAGGAAACCGAAGCAATGCGCGCAAGCGGTGCGATGCGGGACAACCTGTGAACCAAGACACATATGCCGAAGCCGAACCCGATTGGCGCTGCTAGCGACATCAGAAGCGTTGGTATGTGCTGTATCGGAACGGATGCGGGCGATCCTGCAATGAGTGCCGCCAACGTAATGAGGCCCGAGGCGAACAATGCGCGCCTTGTGGGTGTATCGGCGAACAAAGCCCAGGCAATGATCAGCGTGAAAACCGGATAGGTCATATAGAGAACGCCCACAGTCGATGCGGGTAATGTCTCGAGCGCCGTCACATATCCAATCCATCCAAGGCCCATTACCGCTCCTGCCGAAAGCCCCCAAGCAATCTCGCGCCAAGCGTTTCGGTGTATAATAAGAACAGGCAGCAGCAGAATTGCCGTAACGATGTAGCGATAGAACGCGACGGCATAAGGCGCGACGCCTTGCTCGGTCAGCCCTCGGCTAAAATAAGGAACCAGCCCGAAACAAATTGAGGCGAAAAGAACGCCGGCAACCGCAATCGGATAGGGAATAGTTGGTCTGGTCTGTGTTGATATCGTTGCCATTCCAATTTGCTATCACAGGTTTGCGACTGCTGTAGCAGAGATTCGTCGAGCGGTTGCTTCGGTTCGCAAAGCTAACCCTAGTTCAGTTCTGTATGGAGATGGTGGCAGAAACACACGGCGCGTTGGTAAATATGCTTCCAATATCTGCGGTACCCTACACTAACTCATCACCTTCAACTGCCCGCCCAGCCACGGCACCTGCGCGACTGCCGGATCAACAATCTGGCTCCGCATCAGCCGTCGGATCATGTCTGCAACCTCTTTGGGTACTTGGTCCGACCAGTCAGAGCGGGTGAACAGCGAAATTGTGCGGGCGAAGTCACCGAACGGGACCGGATGCGCCTCCATCCCGTCATGAAACCGGGTCGCACGCATATATCCCAGTGGTGTTGTGATCGTCCAGCCAAGCCCCTGTGCGACCATTGCCATCAGCGCCTGGTGCGAGCCGATTTCAAACCGTTCCTCGAATTCCATTTGCTGGCGCGCCAAATGCGCCTCGATCTGGCGGCTGATCAGCTGATCTCGGGCGTATCGCAGAAAGGGCAGGTCCTGTATTGAATTCCCCACACCCTTTGGGGTCACCAGAATGAAAGGGTCCTGAACCAGAGGGTATTCAATCACACCCTTCAGGACCTCTCCGGAATGCGCGGATACAGCCATATGCAGCCTCTGCGCCTCTAGCTCGGCGAACAGGTTTAGGCTGGGCAACGTGATCAGTTTGAATTTCGACCGGGTCAGGCTGTCGGCCAGCAAGGTCGCCAGCCGCGGGGTCAGATCGTTGTCGAAATCGTCTATCAAACCGATGGAGAGGGTGGTCAGATGCCCCAGATCCATCACGGTCAGTTCGCTTTGGGCCATTTGCAGTTCGGCCAGCACGACCTCGGCCCGCGCCAGAAAGCTGCGGCCGGCTTGCGTTAAACGCATTGGTCGTCGCCCGTGATCGACCAGATCAGTGCCCAATGCCTTTTCCAGATTGCGCAACTGCTGAGAAACCGAAGGCTGGCTGAGCCCCGTGATCTCGGCGGCCTGTGCCACCGATCCTGTCCGCGCCAAAGCCTCGAACACCTCAAGGCCCCGCAGGGTCAGCCCTTTCATTACCATCTGATACACCTTTCGCTGCGCCATATCTGAGGTGCAGTGCGCATCAGGTCAAGCAGCGTGACCAGCTTAGTTGCAGATTGCCTGCGCCATCTGGCCAAAGTTCTTGTACCGATCCCACAGCGCATCATCGCGCGAAGTCTGCGACATCTTCAACTCCTGCGCCTGATGGGGGTCGGTGAACCACTTGGCGACGGTCTTCTGATCACCACGCGTCAACGCCTGATCCGCGACGCGCTGAATGCAGCTGCACCGCGCCCGCGTCGCCGCCGACCGATCAGACGCCAGACACGCCCGTTTGATCTGCGCAGCCTCGCTGGGTGCCGGAGCCATCGCCGTCAGCGATGCCGCACAAAATGCGATTAGGAGGAACTGTTTCATGCTCTTGCCTCGTTTTTGCCTGCCCGGACGGGTCTGATGCCCCTCTTGGTCTGTGGCGGAGTATGAATCAAAGTGGATTTCGGATCAATCATGTGCTGCGAAAAAGTGATTGCGCACATAATTGATGTCGCGTTTTCTGGCCTGACTTCGCTTAGAACTATATCGTGAGACCAAAATGCTAAAGAAATACGGGCGTACATTCCACTTGCCGCAATCTCCCGGTGCTACAAGCGATGACAAGATCATGTCGAGTGTTGATGAGTTGGCATCAGCGGACGAAGTCGTCTTTACCGAAAAGATGGACGGCGAGAATACGACAATTCACAGCCAAGGCTGCCACCCTCGCAGCATCGACGCAAGATATCACCCGTCGCGAGACTGGGTGAAGGCTTTCGCAGCTGGTATCGCACCGCAACTTACTTAGGATGAGCGCATTGTTGGCGAATATCTATTCGCACGTCATTCCATCGCGTATTTGGAATTGCCGACTTATTTTTTGGGATTCGCGTGGATCAAAGCTGGCGTCGTTCAGCCATGGGATGCGACGCTGTCACGCTTTACAAAACTTGGAATCAGCCCTGTTTCCGAACTGTATCGGGGACGGCTCTCAGCTCAGGTCGTCGCTGATGTAATTGCAGCCCTAGATCTAGACACACAAGAGGGGTTTGTCGTTCGCACAACAGCAGCATTCGAGGAAGAAAACATGCCCACTTATCTCGCGAAGTACGTACGTGAAGGTTATGTGCAAAGTGAGACGCATTGGATGAATGCTGAACTGGTTAGAAATGGGCTGGTCTGATCGGATCGAAGCCTAGCAACTAAAGGGTTTCGTCGGGTCTCGTCCTACCTTGACCGCAGCCCATTTCCGACGCATATCCCCAACCCATGACAGACCTCGCTCACATCCGCAATTTCTCCATCGTCGCGCATATCGACCATGGCAAATCCACCCTTGCTGACCGGCTCATCCAAGAGACCGGGACAGTCAAGGATCGTGACATGAAGGAACAGCTGCTCGACAGCATGGATATCGAGCGCGAGCGCGGCATCACCATCAAGGCCAACACGGTCCGCATCGACTATACCGCCGACAATGGCGAGAAATACGTGCTGAACCTGATCGACACCCCCGGCCACGTGGACTTTGCCTATGAGGTCTCGCGGTCGATGCGTGCGGTCGAAGGCTCTCTGCTGGTTGTGGACTCGACCCAAGGGGTCGAGGCGCAGACGCTGGCCAATGTGTATCAAGCCATCGACGCCGATCATGACATCGTGCCGGTGCTGAACAAGATCGACCTGCCTGCGTCCGATTGTGACCGCGTGGCCGAACAGATCGAGGATGTGATCGGCATCGACGCGTCTGAGGCGATTCAGGTCAGCGCCAAGACCGGGCAGGGCATCCATGAGACGTTGGAGGCCATTGTCACCCATCTGCCGGCCCCCAAGGGTAATCTGGATGCACCGCTCAAGGCGATGCTGGTCGATAGCTGGTACGACGCCTATCTCGGCGTCATCGTTCTGGTCCGCATCATGGACGGCACCCTGAAAAAGGGCATGCGCGTCAAGTTCATGTCGAACAACACCCTGCACCATGTCGACCGCGTTGGCGTTTTTCGGCCTGAGATGGAGATGGTCGACAGCCTCGGCCCCGGTGAGATCGGCTTTCTCACCGCCTCGATCAAACAGGTCCGCGACACCCGCGTCGGTGACACGATCACCAATGACCGCAATGGCGCAGAAATCGCGCTGGACGGCTTTAAACCCGCGCAACCGGTGGTGTTCTGCGGTCTGTTCCCCGTCGACAGTTCCGAATTCGAAGATTTGCGCGATGCGATCGACAAGCTGGCCCTGAACGACGCCAGCTTTAGCTTTGAAATGGAAACCTCGGCCGCACTTGGCTTTGGCTTCCGCTGCGGCTTCCTTGGCCTTTTGCACCTTGAGGTCATCCGCGACCGCATTGAACGCGAATATGATATCGAGCTGATCACCACCGCGCCGTCGGTGATCTATCACGTCTACATGAAAGACGGTGAGATGATCGAGCTGCACAACCCCGCCGACATGCCCGACCCGTCAAAGGTCGACCATATCGAGGAACCACGCATCAAGGCGACCATCCTTGTGCCGGATGAATTCCTGGGCGACGTGCTGAAACTGTGCCAGGACCGCCGTGGCATCCAGATGGACCTGACCTATGCGGGCTCGCGCGCGATGGTCGTCTATGACCTGCCACTGAATGAGGTCGTCTTTGACTTCTACGACCGCCTGAAATCGGTGACCAAGGGCTATGCCTCGTTTGACTATCAGATGACCGGTTATACCGAGGACGCGCTGGTCAAGATGTCGGTGCTGGTGAATGACGAACCGGTCGATGCGCTGTCGACCATGGTTCACCGTGACCGGGCCGAGATGCGGGGCCGGGCGATGTGCGAGAAGCTCAAAGACCTGATCCCGCGCCACATGTTCAAAATCCCGATCCAGGCCGCCATCGGCGGCAAGGTCATCGCGCGCGAGACCCTCTCGGCCCTGCGTAAGGACGTTACTGCCAAGTGTTACGGAGGCGACGCCACGCGGAAACGCAAACTGCTGGACAAGCAGAAGGCGGGTAAGAAGAAGATGCGTCAGTTCGGGAAGGTCGATATTCCGCAGGAGGCGTTTATCTCAGCGTTGAAGATGGATAGTTGAGGCCTGCCTACCTCTTTTGGAATTGCTTGGGCTGCAAGAGGAATATGTCTCTGACGCCCTTTCGCCGAAATTCAACGAAACGATATGTTATTCCGGAAACGAGAAGCAATGCCAAAAAATAAAGCATCAGTATTGGCGTGAATATCCAGTTCTGGCTTCCCCAGATGTGATTGAACACATGAATGATCTGCCAGTGCCAGATATACACGCTAAAGCACATCATGCCCAAAACCTGAAGTCCTCGGATCTCTAAGAAACTCCGCAGAGTTGAGTTGGTTTTTTGGGCGCGAAGGGCTAAAATCAGCAGCGCGATACCCAGAGAGAGAAATAGATTTGCGAATGTCTGGGAAATGGCTGGAAAATCACCTGTGACGCGTCCGACGGAAAGTACAAAGGATAGATATATCATTAACACCCCACTTGGTAGTAAGATGCGTCTTTTCAAGGCGAGTGCATGATTGTCATCGGTAACGTGTATCCAAAAATGTGCTGCGAGCATACCAATACAAAAGTCTGAAAGCCTCCCAGGCAATGTGTCGGAAACACTGTTTAAGTATTTCCCGTTAACCTGAAATTCCACCGATCCATAGACGTTTACCGCAAGCGAAAGAATGATCAAAAGAGCGGACGCATTGGCAATACCCAAGTAACGCATTAGTATCAGGATCGCTGGAAATAAGATGGAAAACCAAATCTCGATACCCAAAGACCACAATGGAGGGTTCATTGGCGGGAAAAATAATTCTGGACTGGGAAAGAGGACAAGTACATAGGCGATTGAATGGATCAAGAACCTTGCGATTGGTTCGCCGACAAATGCGACAAGACACACAAGAACGTTCAGGTAGTAGAGTGGGAGCAGGCGCACGGCCCGCTTTTTTAGAAATCTCACGCTGTCGATTTGTAGATTGGCGGATCGCGCGAACGGAAGGAACAGAACGAACCCGGACAGCACGAAGAATATGTTTACACCCAACCAGCCGGAAAACTGAAATGGTTGGATCGCGAAAAAGTAAAACGACGAAGTTTTTTCTAAGGGTATTGGTGTATAATGAGGCTGAATGAGATGGTGATACAGGACCATCAGAATAGCAATGCCGCGTAACCCGTTAACGTACCCTATTTTGTCCTGATCAGCCATTCTGGTCATGTAATAAACTCAAACTCACAAACACTTACGACCCGCAGCATAGTAGACTGGCGCTAAGTGCACCAGCCCCGCATAGGGACACGCGATTTTGGTTGCGCCGCACGAGATAAAAGTCGCGAAAAGGTTTTTTTGTTTCAACCAAAGCAGTGTTTGGATGATGTCTTGAAAAAATTGTATTAGACAGTTAAAGACTGTGCCAATCAGGAAAATGGCAACTATTCTTTTGACCTGCTCTACAGAATTGTTACCAGATCATATCCTGCGAGTATTCGTTTTGAGGTACTATCTGTGCTGATACCATGTTCCTCTCACTCTGACCCAGATCAAAGACCGCATGCGCTCTCAATCCTAGGATCCGCGGAAGTTGAATCCCTGATATGAGGCCCCCATGCTTCCCCTGATGCTGATCGTACATATCTTCCTTGGCTCCACCTTTGCCGGGTCCGCTGTGATTGCGGTTCTGTCGATGGGGTATACGACGCTATACCCTATCCTGATCGCTGCCGGAGCTGGCTTTATTGCGGCTTTTCCGGTTTCGTATCTGGTGACCCGAAAGATCGCGGGATAAGGCCTGTTCGGCCCATTGTGACCAACCTCACAGCCGCATCCCGGCTGGCCTGCTAGAGTTTAGTTGCGGAACCCTAGCAGGAGGCGCAGATGTCCACATCCATGATCCCCTTCATTGCCCTCGGGTCAGCGGGTCTCTATTCCGTTGCCATGGTCGCGATGAAGTTCTGGTGGAAAATCCCTGGCCTGGGGCTTGGCCTGCTGATCGTCGCGACCCTGCTGGCCGGGGCGACGCTCGAACTCGCCGCGCTGCGCGACGAACGGTTGGGCATAATCTATACTGGAATTCTGGGGGCCGAGGTTGTTCTCATCGCCATCGCCTCATTCTTTCTGTTTGGCGAAAACTTCTCGCATCGCGAAGTGTTTGGCATTTCCCTGGTCGTGATCGGCACCGCGCTGGCCTGGGCCTAAGCGCGACAAACTGGTTAGGCTTTTTTAAAGCCTTCATGAAGCTTCCTTTAGGTAAGTTGCAACCGGCCCTCAGCCACCCAATCTGTGTAAAAGGCCAGCGAAAGGCCCAGCACAGGAGGTGAGCCAGTGACAGCAATTTCAACTATCGAAGCGGTAAATGCCCCTTCATCTAGGTTGGCTGCGTGGGCTGGCGCAAGATCCTTGGGCTGTATGTAATCTTGAATTTGCGTAGCCTGCGCGATCGAACGAGTTCCGGGCTCGTCTCTGGTCTCCAGGTGAACTGAAGCGTCTCTGGTCCGGTTGGAATTTAGGGGGTACTGGCTGCGAATTGCCGCAGCGCTTAGTAGGTAGCCCAACCGGGTCGGAGCGCTTCTCAAATTCAGAACAGGCTTTCAGCGCAAAATGCGGGCAGGTGGCCCTGATTGGTCAGAAAATGCCTCGGTCCTCGGAGGCCGTGGCCAAAGAGCGACCCGTTCACGGCGGGTTTGATTCGAAATATCAGGGATCGGATCGGCGCAATCGCTCACCAAAACCCCCAGAAGGGTCGTGCAGCCCGTTTGCGCCTGCAGAAAGAGTCCAAAATCCCGGGCCAAGCACGCAATTTCACTTGTCCAATCGCAACTCTGCGCAGGAACGTAAAATCTAGAGTTATCCACATTACTCTCCAGCGAGATATCAACAGTTTATCCCCGACTATTTTTTATGCTGCAGTGCTATTTTCTTGCCCGTTTATGACCGCGATGTAACAGTCAGGTTACCGCAGAGGTTCTTAGGATCCTGGGTGGGACGCAAAGGCCAAGGGGGTCGCTGCGGTGAAGGGAAATCTTAGGATTTTGTTCTACTGCAAAGACTTACCGGTGCGTGATCCGCTGATTTGGGCGTCAAGTTTGAAACAGGTGATCAAGCTCTCAGAAGGTTAATGCGTGCTGTGCGGGGCCCTCGGGCTCTGTTCAGCGGCTGTGGCCCCTTAGGGGGACAAAGCAACTGGATCGGGGCGTCCCTCGGGCGTGTCGAACCGGTAAGGCGTCAGGGGTGCCCTATGGGCACATGCAAAGACCGCGTCTGCGCACCTGACGCCTTTTCCTTTTTCCGGGCCCCGGATTCATACAGGCAGCGATTTAATTCCCCCTAAAACGGGAACGGGGTTCTTGCGTTTAAGCAAGAACCCCGTGATCGTGTCAGAAATGCAATGCCGCGTCTATGCACCTGTGTCCGCAAGGATAGCGGGTCCGGGTGCAGAGAGCAACTATATCTTGTATGTCGCCCGATCTTGATCGCTACATTCCGAATGGAATCAGATGTTTTCCTGAACCTCGGTGGCTGCGCCCTGAATTGCGTCACCTGCTTTTTCAATATCTTTACCGGCGCCTTTAGCGGTTTCACATGCGGCGAGTGTGCAAAGGGCCAGTCCAATAAGTGCGGCTCGGATCATAGGTCTCTCCTTTTGTATAAGTCCCGATTTTCGTAGCAGTTTTGCTAATGGTGAACCAGAGTTTTGAACCGGCATTCTATTCTTTACGAAAAAGTGGCCCGATGGCTGCTGTCACCAGAAAGATCACAGCTGCGGCGCAGACGATGCTGGGCCCGGCCGGAGTGTCGGCAAGATACGCACCGCACAGCCCGACAAGGGCGGCAGCTGATCCGATGATTGCGGCCCCGAATGCCATATTTTCAGGTGTTTTCACCAAAGATCGTGCACCGGCTGCCGGGATGACGAGCAGGGCGGCAATCAACAGAACCCCTACCACTTTGATTGCCACGGCAACGGCCAGCGCCATGGTCAGCGTCAACCACACCTCCTCGCGCTTAGGGTCAATGCCGGATGCATAGGCCATGTCCGGGTTCAGCGTGGCGACAAGTAGGGCTGACCAGCGCCAGATCATGACTGCCAGGATCAACGCGCCGCCGCCCCAAATGGTTGCCAAATCGCCTTTGGTGACAGCCAGGATATCACCAAACAGAAAGGCATTTAAATCCAGCCGGACGTCGGACAGCAAGGCGACGGTGACTAGCCCTGCGGCCAGGGCTGTATGCGCTATTACGCCTAGTAATGTATCCATCGCCAACCCCTTGCCACGCAAAAGCGTGACGGTAAGCCCCATGGCAAGCGCTGACGCCACAATCGACGGCAGCATCGGAAGCGAAAATGCCAGAGACAGTGCCACACCCAGAACAGCCGCGTGCGCTGTGGCCTCGCCCAGATAGGCCATCCGGCGCCATACCACAAAGCACCCCAAAGGGGCCGCCGCGAGTGCAACGCCAATACCCGCCAGCGCCGCACGAACCATAAAATCGTCTAACATCAGTTGGTTGTTTCCTGGTCGTGGTGGTGGTCATGGTCGTGCGAATGGCTGTGTTGATGTTGGTAAAGGGCCATCATGCCCTTGGTTCCGCTGCCAAATAAGGCCCGGTATTCAGGTGCGTCCGCGACGGTATGAGGCGACCCCTCGCAGCATATATGTCCGTTCAGACATAGCACACGGTCTGAGGCCGCCATGACAACGTGCAGATCGTGACTGACCATCACGATCGCGCAACCAAGGTCGCGTCTGACCTGCTCAATGCGTTGATAGAAGGCAGCTGCACCCGGTTGATCCAGGCCTTGCGTCGCTTCATCCAAAAGCAAGACCTGAGGATCGTCAAGGAGTGCGCGCGCCAGCAGAACTCGTTGAAATTGACCGCCCGAAAGCTGGGTCATTTGCCGGTTGCGCAGATCCGGGACGCCCGCTCGTTCTAGTGCATCCAGCGCTTTGCGGGCCGAGATCCGTTTGGGTAAGCCCAGGAAACGTTGCACGGTCATCGGAAAAGCGGCGTCCAAAGCCAGTTTTTGCGGGACATAACCGATGCGCAGGCCGGGCGCGCGGCTTACCTGGCCTTCTGATGGGGTAATGGCCCCAATGATCGCCCGTAAAAGAGTCGACTTACCAGATCCGTTGGGCCCCACAATGGTCACGATCTCTGCTTCGGAAACTGCCGCATTCACATGTTCAAGGATCGTGCGGCCGTCGATCCGAATGGACATGTTTTTCAATGAAATAAGAGGGGTATTCATGCCGCCGACCCTACACATTCGGGACATAGGCCCTCGGCCTCGACCACTACTCGTTCGATTTGAAACCCCGAGGTGTTCGCCGCAGCGCCCAATCGACCCTGTGTCAGCTCGGTTTCCGTTTCAGCCACTGCTTTGCAGGACCTGCAGATCAGAAACGCGGGGACATGGTCATGGGTCGGGTGGGCGCAGGCTGTATAGGCATTCAGTTGCTCGATACGATGCACGAACCCGTTTTGCACAAGGAAATCCAGTGCACGATACGCGACCGGAGGTTGCGACCCGAGCCCTTCTGCAGCTAGCACAGCCAGAATGTCATATGCGCCCATTGCCCGGTGCTTTTCCAACAGGATCTCAAGAACACGGCGTCGGACAGTGGTGAATTGCAGGCGCTTTGTTCTGCACTTGTTTTCGGCCTGAGACAGCGCAGTGTGAACGCAGTGGGCGTGATCGTGTTGTCTGAATCCAACAGTGCTCATGGCGGGACTCCAATGATTTTCAACTTGATATGTAATAACGTCCGGATTAACAAGCGTACAACGAATGTAATAACATATCATTTCGGAGGGAATATGTTCCGACCCACACTGTATTTGTTCTCAATCGCGTTTGCAGGCCAAGCTATTGCTGAAGCGCCAAGCGTGGCCGTCGATATTGCGCCTGTTCATTCGCTGGTCGCCCGTGTGATGGATGGCGTGGGTGAGCCCAGTCTGATCATTCCGCCCGGGGCGTCACCTCATGATCACGCTATGCGGCCTTCTGAGGCGCGGTCTTTACAGTCCGCCGAGATCGTATTCTGGACTGGAGAAGAGCTGACCCCTTGGCTGGCTAAACCCTTGGGTGCGCTGTCGCCGGATGCACTGCACGTCTCTTTGTTGGATGCCGATGGAACAATTCTCTATGAATTCCGGGATGCGACCGATCATGATGACCATGATGACCATGATGACCATGCGGATCATGATGGCCACGACGATCACGCGGATTACGACGATCATGCGGGTCATGACGATCACGACGACCATGCGGGCCATGCAGACGACCATGGCCATGATCACGAAGGGGTTGACCCCCACGCCTGGCTGGATCCCGAAAATGCACGTATCTGGGTTCAGGTAATTGCCGCAACGCTCTCAGAGGCGGACCCTGAAAACGCCGATTCTTATCAGCAGAACGCGGCGACCGCAGATCGGGAACTGATTGAACTGAAAGAAAAAATTATGACAGATCTGACAGATATGCAGACGCTGTCATTCATAACGTTTCATGATGCCTATCAGTATTTCGAAAAGCGATTTGGGCTGGAGTCATCCGGCGCAGTCAGTCTTGGCGATGCGTCCTCTCCCGGGCCGGCGCGATTGGCGGCTTTGCGTGAAAAGGTTGAGCATGAAGGAATTGTTTGTGCCTTTTCCGAGCCACAATTTGACACAAGGCTGGTACGGACAGCGATCGAAGGAACCGGGGCCACGATCTTTGAATTGGATCCCGTAGGCGTGAGTCTTGACACGGGAATTTCGCACTATGACAGTTTGCTAATGGCCATGTCCGCCGGCTATCAAGACTGTTCCAAAAGTAAGTCGTAAGTAGCCGGGATAGCGGATTGCTCTTATTCTTCGTTGCAAAAGAGTTCGTAGACAACCTCTAACATCCGGCGTGGCCGTTCATCGGCAAGTCTATAAAAGATCGCCTTGCCTTCGCGGCGAGGCGTCACCAACCCTTCAAGTCGCAACCGCGACAGTTGTTGCGAAACAGCGGCTTGCCGCGCCGAAAGCAGCTCTTCCAGTTCTGTTACTGACTTTTCTCCCGATACCAGGTGGCACAGGATCATGAGACGCCCTTCGTGGCTGATTGCCTTGAGAAAATTTGCAGCATGCGTTGCATTCTCAACCATTTTGTCGAAATTTTCCGGAGATATTTCCTTTGAAAGTTGTGGAAGGGCCATCCTCTGTTTCCTTACCAGCCCACACTTTGGGCGCCTGTTTGTGTTGCTGCCTGGAGAAGGTCGCAAGTCAGCTAGTTATGAACATTTACTCTCATATGCATGAATCAAAATGAGGTGAGGGGAAAAGGGGAACTTGTGAGAGTTCGACGCAGATTTCGACTTTGAAGAGCGTATCGCTTTAGTCACCGCTGAATATCTATTTGCATTTGCAGGGCATGAAGTTTCCTGCACCCCTTGCAGCCCCACTGTGGCGATACTAAGACTCAGGTAACAGATTTTCGGGTAGTGTCCCGATCCATAGCAAAGCAGGCAGGTTTCTTATGTTCGATCCCGTTGACACATACATGAACACGCTTGTCCCAATGGTCGTTGAGCAGACCAGCAGGGGTGAGCGCGCATATGATATCTTCTCGCGCCTTCTGAAAGAGCGGATCATCTTTATCAACGGCCCGATCCACGACGGGATGAGCCATCTTGTGGTTGCTCAGCTGCTGCACCTTGAGGCGGAGAACCCGAACAAGGAAATCTCGATCTACATCAACTCGCCGGGTGGCGTGGTCACCAGCGGTTTGTCGATTTACGACACAATGCAGTATATCAAGCCGAAATGTTCCACATTGGTGATCGGTCAAGCGGCCTCGATGGGGTCGGTTCTGCTGGCCGGTGGTGAGAAGGGCATGCGCTTTTCCCTGCCGAATAGCCGCATCATGGTGCACCAGCCCAGTGGCGGATATCAGGGGCAGGCAAGCGATATCATGATCCACGCAGCTGAGACGCAAAAGCTGAAGGATCGCCTGTATGATATCTATGTACGCCATACTGGACAGACCAAAAAGGCCGTTGAAAAGGCGCTGGACCGTGACAACTTCATGAGCCCGGAAGAGGCTAAGGAATGGGGTCACATCGACGAGATCGTTGAAAACCGCGCCAAGATGAGCGGCGAAGAGAGCTAAGCCCAGACCCCTCGTGTCGCCGATACGGGGGGTATTTTGAGATTGTAGCCGCCACAGTGCTGGCCTAAGCTGCACGAACAGGCGCAAGCGCGGCCCCGCAAGGGGCATAGGATGGAGCCCGAAAGGTAGATCATGGCGACGAATTCAGGCGGTGACGGCAAAAACACGCTCTACTGCAGCTTCTGTGGCAAAAGCCAGCATGAGGTGCGTAAGCTGATTGCAGGTCCGACCGTGTTCATCTGTGATGAATGCGTCGAGCTGTGTATGGACATCATCCGCGAAGAGACGAAAGCCAACGGGCTGAAATCTTCTGACGGAGTGCCGACGCCGAAAGACATCTGCGAAGTTCTGGACGATTATGTGATCGGTCAGGCTACGGCCAAGCGGGTTCTGTCAGTAGCGGTTCACAACCACTATAAACGATTGAATCACGCTCAGAAGGCCGGCAGCGATATCGAGCTGGCCAAATCCAACATCCTGTTGATCGGCCCGACAGGCTGCGGCAAGACGTTGTTGGCGCAAACTCTGGCGCGCATTCTGGATGTGCCCTTTACCATGGCCGATGCGACCACGCTGACCGAAGCCGGTTATGTGGGCGAGGATGTCGAAAATATCATCCTCAAGTTGTTGCAGGCCAGCGAATACAATGTCGAACGCGCGCAGCGCGGCATCGTTTACATCGATGAGGTCGACAAGATCACGCGCAAATCCGAGAATCCCTCGATTACGCGCGACGTGTCGGGCGAGGGCGTGCAGCAGGCGCTGCTGAAGCTGATGGAAGGCACCGTCGCCAGTGTTCCGCCGCAAGGTGGACGCAAGCATCCGCAGCAGGAATTCCTGCAAGTGGACACGACGAATATCCTGTTCATCTGCGGTGGTGCCTTTGCGGGTCTGGATAGAATTATCGCACAGCGCGGCAAAGGCTCGGCCATGGGCTTTGGTGCCGATGTGCGGGACAATGATGACCGCGGCGTGGGTGAGATTTTCAAAGAGCTGGAGCCTGAAGACCTGCTGAAATTCGGTCTGATCCCGGAATTTGTCGGACGTCTGCCAGTTCTGGCCACGCTTGAAGATCTCGACGAGGATGCGCTGGTCACCATTCTGACCAAACCCAAGAACGCGCTGGTCAAACAGTATCAGCGTCTGTTCGAACTGGAAGATGCCGAGCTGGGCTTTACCGACGATGCGCTCAAGGCTATCGCCAAACGCGCCATTGAACGGAAGACCGGTGCACGCGGGCTGCGCTCGATCCTTGAAGATATCCTTCTGGACACGATGTTCGAATTGCCTGGCATGAAGAACGTGACCGAGGTTGTCGTTAACGAAGAGGCTGTATCTTCGGACAAACAGCCGCTGATCATCTATGCGGATGCGGCGGAATCGGCTTCGGCCGGGTAATCACAGAATTTGAATTGCAACAGATGGCGCGGTGATCCCGCGCCATTTTGTGTTTGGGAGGGCAGGATGACGATAAGGCGAATTTCCTCGGGCGGCCAATATGAGGCCAAAGTCGGCTATTGCCGGGCAGTGGTTGCAAACGGTTTTGTCTTTGTTGCCGGGACCTGCGCACAAGGCGAAATCATTCCCAAAGATATCGTCGGACAGTGCAAATCCGCGCTGCAGGCGATTGAAAAGGCCTTGGATGAGGCTGGATCAAATTTGGCGCATGTGGTTCGGGTAAACTACTACCTTCCGGACATGTCAGAATTTGAACTGTGCTGGCCCTTGCTGGTTGAGGCATTTGGTGAAAACCCGCCGGCGGCGACAGTGACCGAATGCAACCTGATCACGCCAGAGGACCGCATCGAGATTGAAGTGACCGCAGTTTTGCCGGATTGATGCGCAACGTTACCCTAGCACTGGACCTTGGCGGACCTTTGGTCCATATCTGCAGAGACAAAAATGCCGGAGGCAGCCGATGGGAATCCTGAACAGTCTTTTGCGCGCCGTGACCTGGTGGAACGGGGCCACCCTGAACACCCAGATTTACACCGCGCGCAAAGGCGTGAAAGTCGGTGAAGATAATGAAGGCAATATATTTTATCGTACCGCGGATGACAGCAGGCGTTGGGTGATCTTCAACGGCGAGGCCGAGGCCAGCAGGGTTGATCCCGATTGGCACGGTTGGTTGCACCGCACCTGGGACGAACCGCCAACCGACAAACCTCTGGCACATAAATCCTGGGAAAAACCGCACCAGGAAAACCTGACAGGAACCGCGCTTGCTTATGCACCGGCGGGGTCTTTGCGCCGCCCGGATCCGGTCGAGCGTTCGGATTATGAGGCCTGGAACCCGGAATAAGACGAGGCGAGCAATGTCATCTTACAAAGTTTCAGAAGTTTTGGTCGGAGGCGCGGTCCTGGCCGGGGCAATAGCGTTTGGCGTTTATGCGAGCCAGTCGACAGGCCTGTCCCAGGGCGGTTCTGGTTATGAGCTTAACGCCTCTTTCCGCTCGCTCGAAGGCGTCGGCGTCGGAACGGACGTGCGGCTTGCCGGGGTCAAAATCGGCACCGTGACAGGAGTGGCCCTGAACCCGGAAACCTATCGGGCGGACACGACTTTTGCGATTTCTGATGGAATTTTGGTCCCCGATGACAGTGCTATCGTGATCTCATCCGAAGGGTTGCTGGGTGGTAACTTTGTAGAAGTCATGCCAGGCGGATCGCCCTTTAACTTTGAACCGGGCGATCAGGTCGAGGATACACAGGGCGCAGTCAGCCTGATTTCGCTTTTGGTTAAGTTCGTCGCCGGAGATGGCGGCGAATGAAGCGATATGCTCTGATCGCGGCAATACTGGCAGCCTCTGGGGTAGCGGCACAGCAAAAGGTTCAATCCGGACCGGGTGCAATGCTCAGAGGGCTGGATAAGGTCAATGGCCAGACCGTTGATGTCGAACTGCAAAACGGCCAATCCAAGACAGTCTTTGGGCTGGATGTCGCACTGGGTGATTGCCGCTATCCTGCAGATAACCCAACAGGGGACGCGTTTGCCTACCTGACCATTTGGGAACAAGGCGGAACGGATCAACTGTTTGACGGGTGGATGATTGCCACCTCGCCAGCCCTGAATGCGCTTGATCATTCGCGCTATGACGTCTGGGTGATCCGCTGTATCACGCCATCCGGCGATTGATCGAGATCAGCAGAGAAATCTGCTGCAATAGTCACTGCCTCTTCCAGCGCGTTCCGATACTGTGCCCGTGGCACCTCGATCGCGCCGAGCGAGGCGAGATGCGCGGTTAAAAACTGTGTATCGAACAGTTTGAACCCGCAGGACCGCAACCTATCGACCAAATAAGCCAGTGCAATTTTTGAGGCATCCTTGCGCCGGGAAAACATGCTTTCGCCAAAGAAGGCAGCGCCAAGAGTAACGCCATAAACGCCCCCAACCAAATTCGGGCCGTCCCAGATTTCCAGTGAATGGGCGTGACCGGATTGGTTCAGCTTTTGGTAAAGGGTGCGAAGTTCCTGATTGATCCAGGTATCCGTGCGATCAGCGCAGCCATCAACAACGCCGGGAAAATCCCTGTTGATTGACACCGTGTACCCACAGTTCCGAATCCTGCGGGCCAAGCTGCGTGAGATGTGAAATCCGTCCAGAGGGAAGATGCCGCGAAACTTAGGATCAACCCAGAACAGGTCCGGATCATCGCGATGTTCAGCCATCGGGAAGATACCGATGGAATATCCATGGAGCAGTAATTCCGGGGAAAGGCTCATGCCAGGCGCCTCAGGGTCGGAAAGCGATAACCTTCCGACCCAGCAGAGTTAGTCGGCCATATTCTCCGCAAGCCAGTGCTCCAGCCAGTGGATGTTATAATCACCGCTTTGGACGTCACTTTCTTGCAGAAGTGCGTGGAACAAGGGAACCGTCGTGTCGATTCCGTCCACGATCAACTCACCCAATGCGCGTTCGAGACGGGCCAGTGCTTCGGGCCGGTCGCGGCCCTGCACGATCAGTTTGGCGATCAGTGAGTCGTAGTAGGGCGGGATCGTGTACCCGTCATACAACGCTGAATCCATCCGCACACCCAGACCGCCCGGCGCATGGTAGGCCGAGATTTTTCCGGGGCAGGGCGAGAAGTTTGGCAATTTCTCGGCGTTGATCCGAACCTCGATGGCGTGACCATTGATTTTCAGATCATCCTGACCGAATGACATTGGCTGACCAGCCGCAACGCGGATTTGTTCGCGCACCAGATCCACGCCAAAGATGCCCTCAGTGACCGGGTGTTCGACCTGTAGGCGGGTGTTCATCTCGATGAAATAGAAGTCGCCATTTTCGTACAGAAATTCGATCGTACCTGCACCGATATAGTTGATCTTGGCAACCGCATCGGCACAGACCTTACCGATCCTTGCGCGTTCTTCGGGGGTGATGCAGGGGCCGGGTGCCTCTTCGAATACCTTTTGGTGGCGGCGCTGCAGGGAACAGTCGCGCTCGCCCAGATGAACCGCTTGGCCCTTGCCATCGCCAAAGACCTGAATCTCGATGTGGCGCGGCGTGGTCAGGTATTTCTCAATATAGACCTCGTCATTACCAAAGGCGGCTTTGCCTTCGGCGCGCGCGGTCATAAAGGCGCTTTCCATCTCATCCGCACTCATCGCGACTTTCATGCCGCGTCCGCCGCCACCGGCGGTGGCCTTGATGATTACAGGATAGCCGAATTCTTCACCGATCCGCTTGGCTGCGGCCAGATCCGGCACGCCACCATCTGAACCAGGCACACAGGGAACGCCCAAGGCCTTCATCGTGTCCTTGGCGGTGATCTTGTCACCCATCACGCGGATATGCTCAGCGGTGGGTCCAATGAAGGTGATGTCGTGATCTTCGACGATCTGCACAAACTCGGCATTTTCAGACAAAAAGCCGTAGCCTGGGTGGATCGCCTGAGCGCCAGTGATCTCGCAGGCTGAGATGATCGCAGGCACCGACAGATAGCTTTGTGGGCTGGGCGGGGGGCCGATGCAGACCGATTCGTCCGCCATGCGTACATGCATCGCGTCACTGTCTGCGGTTGAATGGACGGCGACTGTCTTAATCCCCATCTCGCGTGCGGCGCGGATGACGCGCAGGGCGATCTCGCCTCGGTTGGCAATCAGGATCTTGTCGAACATGGGGCCGCCTTACTCAACAATGACCAGAGGAGTGCCGAATTCCACAGCATCGCCATCACCCACCAAAATACGCTTGATAGTGCCGGATTTAGGCGCGTGGATGTGGTTCATGGTTTTCATCGCTTCGACGATCAGCAGCGTGTCGCCTTCGGAAACACTGGCACCGACGGAGATGAAGGACGGCGCACCCGGCTCGGGCTGCATGTACACGGTGCCGACCATGGGCGAAGTCACGGCGCCCGGATGGCTGGCTGGATCGTCACTTGCTGTGGGTGCTTCAGCTGCTGCAGGTGCGGCTGCCGGGGCTGCGGCTGGCGCGGCCGCCGGGACCGCAACCTGGACCGGAGCGGCGACGGGTGACATGCGGCTAACGCGTACGTTCAGGCTGTCATCTTCGCCATAATCGCGCTTTACCTGCAACTCGGTCAGGTCGTTTTCCCGCAGCAGTTCGGCCAGTGCCTTGATAAACGCCACATCCGCTTCGTGTTTGGTATCTGTCATGAGTGTCCTCGACGGTTCCCCTTTGGCCCGTCTGTTTCGCGCGGGCTTTGGTCTGATTACGCAGCGTTATAAGCTAAGCGTACGGCCATGAAAAGCACAGTCTCGGCCTGTCAGATGGGGGTTTTGCTGAAGATTACCAGTGGTAAACAGCGTTACAGCGGCATTCCGGAGAGTTTCGCAACCAGTTCAGGCAGTTTACGTGCCCCGAATTTTTCAAGCAGCCGCGCACGGTAGGCTTCGATTGTACGATAGCTCAGGTTCAGTTCCGCACCGATTTCCTTGGCCGACAAGCCCTTGCAGGACAGAATGGCAACCTCGCGCTCACGGCTGGTTAGCTCGACCAAAGGGCGTTCCTCGGAAATATCCGAAAAACTCCAGATGCCATGGCGGAATGGATCTTCAGGCGTTAGCGAACGTCCGCGCGCGCGGCACCAGAATAAGTCGCTATCGCGGCGACGCATGACCCTCTCATCCGTGTAATATCCGGTGTCGCGCATGATTTGCAGGCTCCGTGCGCCGATACGTTCCCAATCTGCGACAGAAGGGTAGAGATGTAGCAGGGGCATGTTGCGGTAATCGGCCTCTTCACCGCCGAAAGTGCGTGCGAACTGCAGATTGCACCGGCGGATCACGCGGTTCTCCAACTCGACCAATCCGATCGGCGCATATTCAAAGGCTGGGTCGCTCATATGTCCATGGTGCAGGTGTTTTTCCGAAAATAGAAGGGGAAGGCCTGTGTTTTTCGAAATATGCAAATGGGTTACACCGCGGTCCGGGTGTTTGGAATTGCGGGATGCGTTTGTGAAGAAAGTAAACTGCCCAAGAAAATTTATTGCTAAATACTTATATTTAAATAATACTTTTGAAAATGCTCCTGAAGTTGACCAAAGGAGCCAGCGGAAAAAGAGGAAATTTTGCGGGACACGTTAACAGGCAGCCGTATTCGCGAAAGGCGGCAGATCGCCGGATTGCGTCAGGCCCAGCTTGCACGGCAGGTTGGAATCTCGGCATCTTATCTGAACCTGATCGAGCATAACCGCCGCAGGATCGGAGGAAAGCTGTTGGTGGATATCGCTGCGGCCCTGACCGTTGAGCCTTCGGTGCTAACCCAGGGGATCGAGGCGACGCTGATTTCTGCGCTGCGCGAGGCTGCGGCAGATGCTGTTGGCCAGAAAGCCGAAGTGGACGGGCTTGAGGAGTTCGCAAGTAGGTTTCCAGGGTGGGCGGGCGTTTTGGCGCAAATGCACAGCCGAGTGGTGTCGTTAGAGCGAACGATTGAAACCCTGTCGGATCGTTTGACCCACGATCCTCATCTGGCAGCATCCATGCACGAGGTCCTTTCGACAGCCGCCGCGATTCGTTCCACCGCTGCCATTCTTGCTGAAACGCAAGAGATTGAACCCGAGTGGCAAGACCGATTCCACCGGAACCTGCACCAGGATGCCGAACGGCTGGCCGATAGCTCCAAATCGCTGGTGGCCTATCTGGATGATTCCGAGGGGGCCGAGGATCGTCGCGGCGTCCCTCTGGAAGATGTCGAAGCATTTTTTGACAGGCATGATCACCATTTCCCGGAAATCGAATCCGGAGGCGGAAGCGCAGATGTTAATCTGAATGAGATTGATTCCTCTGCCGCGCGAAAAGTGGCGCGGGATATTCTGGACGTTTACGAATCCGACGCTCGGCTTTTGCCTCTGGATGCGCTCAAAGGGGCTTTGGATCGGGGAGTTACAGATCCTTTGCTTTTGGCAACAGAGTATTCAGTCGACATCGCCACCGTGCTGAGGCGGCTGGCCGCCTTGCCCAAAAGGTATTTGTCGCGCCCGACCGGGCTGGTGATTTGTGATGCCTCGGGCAGCATTTTGTTCAGCAAATCGGTGCCCGGTTTTGCCATGCCCAGATTCGGCGAGGCGTGTCCTCTGTGGCCGCTGTTTCAGGCGCTGAACCGGCCGCTGGTTCCGATCCGAAAACGGATCGTCCAGTTGGGGCGAACGGCTGCGGAATTCGATTGTTATGCCTATGCCTGGCCGCAATCCATTTCCGGCTATGATGATGCGCCGGTTTATCGTTCTGTCATGCTGGTTCGATCCGTCGAAGAAAGCCCTCAGGGCAGTCAGGCGGTTGCCCATGTTGGCCCAAGTTGCCGGGTCTGCCCCAATAAGGACTGTGAATCGCGCCGAGAGCCCTCGATTCTGAGCGAAGGTTTTTGACAGTTTCGTGACACTGCGCATAAGCTGTTTCGGACAGGTTGACAGTGGTGCAGCCCGTCTCGGGGAGGAATGAAATATATGAGCCGAAAGGTTCTGTTGATCGAGGATGAGCCGAACATTGCTGAAGCCATTCGGTTTTTGCTGACCCGCGAGGGATGGCAGGTTGAAACGCATGCTGAAGGGACGGATGCGCTGCTGGTGATTCAGGGCGCGAAGCCCGATCTTGTGATTCTGGATGTGATGCTGCCGGGCAAAAGCGGGATGGAGATTTTGCGCGACTTGCGCGAACTCGAAGAACTGCGAAATCTTCCGGTTCTGATGCTAACGGCTCGTGGCCAATCGAAAGATCGTGAGATGGCCGAGAATGCAGGGGTCAGCCGGTTCATGACAAAGCCGTTTTCCAATGCAGAAGTTCTGACCGCCGTCCGCGATTTGCACGCGCAGGCCTCGCGGTCATGAGCATGCAGGACGACCGCCAACCATCTGGTGCGCGGCCGTCGCTGTTTCTTGAGCGCCAAAGTTACCGCCGACGCAGGCTAACCGACGCCGCCCGTTTATTGCCCATATTGGGGGGCGCGCTGATTGCGATTCCGTTGCTGTGGCCGCGTGGGGGCGATGCAGCGGACGGAGTGCCGCTGTCTTCTGCGATTCTCTATATCTTCACATGCTGGGCGGTTTTGATCGTTGTCAGCGTTCTCTTTGGGTTCGCCGCAAGACGCATATCAACCGGCGATGATTCCGAGCCAGGTCAAGACTGATGGCAACGCTGAACGTGCTGATCCTGGTTTGTTTAGGCTATGTGGTGCTGTTGTTCAGCGTCGCATTTGCCGCCGACAGAATGGCCGCGGCGGGCAGGGGGGCGTGGCTGCGATCTCCGTTGATCTACACGCTGTCGCTGTCGATCTATTGTACCGCCTGGACCTTTTATGGCGCGGTAGGGAACGCCGCCCGGTCGGGGCTGGAGTTCGTAACGATCTATCTGGGACCCACGTTGGTCATGATCTGTTGGTGGTGGGGATTGCGCAAGCTGGTTCGAGTTGGCCGCAGCCAGAGGGTGACCTCAATCGCTGACCTGATTTCGTCTCGCTATGGCAAGTCGAACACTCTGGCGATTTGCGTCACAATTCTGGCCGTGTTGGGCGGAACGCCCTATATTGCGCTGCAACTTCAATCCATTACGCTGTCATTCTCAATCTTTGCCGAGGCCGACCCAAGTGGTCTTTACCGCGAAGGGTCCAGTGTGTTCTGGGTAGCGGCGGGGCTGGCGGTGTTCGCCATTCTGTTCGGTACCCGCAATCTGGATGCCAACGAACGCCATCATGGCGTTGTCACAGCCATCGCATTGGAATCTGTCGTTAAACTCTTTGCGCTGCTGGCCGTGGGCATTTTCGTTGTCTGGGGTATAGCCGGAGGAGTCGGTCCGATGATGGACCGCATCGATGCCTCTGAGATCGGGCAGTGGAATGTGAATGCCGGACGCTGGACCACGTTTATATTTCTATCGGCTGCGGCCTTTGTGTGTCTGCCGAGGATGTTTCAGGTGATGGTGGTGGAGAACGCCGATGAAGGGCATCTGAGGACAGCCGCATGGGCCTTCCCCCTGTATCTGCTGTTGATGAGTCTCTTTGTCGTGCCAATCGCGGTCGTAGGATTGGACCTTTTGCCCGAAGGATCGAATCCGGATCTGTTCGTGCTGACGGTGCCCCTGTCGCAGGGCAATGAATGGCTGGCGATGCTGTCCTTTATTGGCGGCTTTTCATCCGCCACATCGATGGTGATTGTCACGGCAATGGCCCTATCGACCATGGTGTCAAATCACGTCGTGATGCCGATCTGGTTTAGCCGGCAGGAGGGCACTGGCGCCGTATCCGGTGATGTCCGCAATGTGGTTTTGCTGTCCCGGCGGATTTCAATCGCCGTGATCATGGTGCTTGGGTTCTCGTATTACCGCATTTCCGGCGGCGGGGCCGCGCTGGCCTCGATTGGTCTGGTGGCCTTTGCCGGGATTTCCCAGATTTTGCCTTCGCTGGTTGGCGGGCTGTTCTGGCGCGGGGCGACGCGAACAGGGGCTCTGATCGGACTGACGGTCGGGTTCTTGTTGTGGATCTACACGCTGTTGTTGCCCGGCATGGGCAGCGCGATTATGTCGGATAGTGTCCTGCAGAACGGACCGTTCGGATGGGGCTGGTTGCGCCCGCAGGCCTTGTTCGGGATCGACGGAATGGACCCGATGGTGCACGCTGTGTTGTGGTCGCTGTCGCTGAACACGCTGGCATTTTGCGCGGCCTCTTTGCTGAGTTTTCCAAGCCCGCTCGAACGTTTGCAGGGGGCGCAATTCGTCAACGTATTCGACCATTCGGTTGCGCTGCGCGGTTGGACCGGATCGGTAGCGCAAAGCGAAGACCTGATGATCATGACCCAGCGCATTTTGGGCGCAGGTCCGGCGCAAGAGTTCTTTCAGGCGCAGGCGGAACAGCAGGGTGGGCGTTCCAGCCTGCCCGAACCTACGCCTGGGTTTTTGGAGCGGTTGGAACGTGAACTCAGCGGCTCGGTCGGGGCGGCGACAGCGCATGCGATGATCGGGCAGATTGTTGGTGGTTCCTCCGTTTCGGTCGAGGATTTGCTCGCCGTGGCCGACGAATCCGCGCAGATGTTGGAATACTCCAGCCAACTGGAAGCGAAATCCGCTGAACTCAGCCGTACGGCGCGCCAACTGCGTGAGGCGAACACCAAGCTGACGCAAATTTCCGAACAGAAGGACGGGTTCCTCAGCCAAGTCAGCCACGAATTGCGAACCCCCATGACCTCGATCCGAGCATTTTCCGAGATCATGCGGGATACCGAAGGTCTGACCAGCGAAGAAAGAACGCGTTACGCTGCCATCATCCATGACGAGGCGCTTCGGTTGACACGGCTGCTGGATGACTTGCTGGACCTGAGCGTTCTGGAAAGTGGGCGAGTCAATTTGAACAAGAGCGGTGACACCCTGCGGTCGGTTTTGGATCGTGCTGTGTCCAGTGCCTTGGCTGGAACCAGCCAGAAACTAACCGTCCGGCGGTCGAAAACCTCCGAACGCGTTCTCCTGCATACGGATTTGGACCGTCTGGGGCAGGTGTTTATCAACCTGATTTCGAACGCTCAGAAATATTGTGATGCCAAAGAACCGGTTCTGACCATTTCCGCGCATGATGTCGGCGGACAAGTCGTCATTGATTTTGCTGATAACGGCACCGGCATTCCCCCGGATGCCCGGCAGATGGTTTTTGAGAAATTTGCCCGCGTCGGAGGCGACAAGGCAGGTGGTGCGGGGCTGGGATTAGCGATCTGCCGTGAGATTATGCAAAGACTGGGGGGCGATATCAGCTACTTGCCCGGCCATGGTGGGGCTGCGTTCCGGGTCAGGCTGCCACAGGCCTACCGACAGGCTGCGCAGTGACGGCTGTATAAACAGGTTGGTAACTATCACCGGGTTAGACCTGAAAGAGAATGCAGGAACAATCAGCGGTTTTAGGCATGACGCAATCTGTCAGCGCGGCTCTGGCGCGCAAGCTTTCGATCAGTCAGGAGGAAAAGGGTGACAAGCCTCGCTCGATCCTCCGTGCGCTGCGTCTGGCTTTTGCTCGCGCGGCAGAAGATCGTTTGCAGCTGCCGTTGTCGGTAATCGGCGCCAAACAATCCTGTCGGCCACCAGGTGGGCTGACACAGTCTTTGGATGAGGATTGGATATTGCTGCTCTTTTCAGGCTCAGACAGCAGCTTGGCTGCGATCTGCATGGATATAGGGTTAGTGTCGGCTGTCGTGCAGGCTCAGACAATAGGCGAGGTGATGCCGGGAGCGCCTTCTGCGCGGGGGTTCACCGATACGGACGCGGCCATGGTGTCCCCTTGGATCGAAGAGGGGCTGTCCCGCGCGGCATCACTTGTCGAAACGGCGAGTGACCGCATGTGCCTGATCGGTTTTGAATATGCTTCGCGCCTTGCGGATCTGCGAACTTTGACCCTGGCGATGGTGGAAGAGGAATACCGAGTTTTTGAACTGACAGTCGAACTTGGCGGTGGGCTGAGACAAGGTCAGCTTTCAGTACTGTTGCCTATCCGACCGGCTGAAACGGCCGAGACGGAGGTGATTCATGATGAGCCAGAGGGCAGGCTTGATCAGGCATCGGGCGTGTTGAGAGCAGATTTGAATACGGTGGTCTGCCGGATGCCCTTGTCCCTGGCGACGCTGACAGAACTGGCGGTGGGGGATGTGTTGCCATTGATCGGGGCGCGGCTGGATCGTACCGAGATTGTGGCGATCGACCGCAGCCGGGCCGCGATCGGACGGCTCGGCCAATGCGGAGGACTGCGTGCGGTGCGCCTGAACGAAACCTACCAAACTCAGACATTTTCCCAGCCCGAAGCAAATGAGTTCCTTGAGGCGAGTTCAGCCAGTATACACGAAGAGGGGCCAACCGAACACGGGCAGGAAACAATGCCATTTTCCCGCGGCGCGCTGGGCCTAGAGGGGACAGAATTGAACCTCGAGAATTCGGAACACATGGTTGCCGAGATATCTCAACTGGCTGGTTTATCTGGGGATGAAAGCGCGCTGAAAGGCAGTTAGCAGACGGCTCAAGTCACTGATCTGCGTATTTCTTCCAAGGTTGGACGCAGGTTGTCCAACGCATAGCCTGCCTTGGTCGTCGCCTGAAGGATGTCTTCGGTGCTCATGCTTTCGCACTGCCCCAATGCCCAGATCACAGAACAACGCGTGCCCGATGCACAATATGCGAGAACCGGACCGGCACAGGATTCTGCCAGGTCACGTTGCAAGGAGACGTTTTCGGGCGTCATGGTCTGATGCGTCAGCTCTAGCACTTCGTATTCCAACCCGGCAGCACGCACGGCCTGTCCGATAGCATCTGACTGGAGATCCTCGGGAACTTCGCTGTTCGGCCGGTTGCAGATCACTTTGACAAAGCCTGCCTCGACAATAGTGGGAACATCCTCGACCGAAATTTGCGGCGAGACGGCATAGCGGGGGGTTATCGGTCGAATCTCCATGGCTACTGCTTAGGTCGCGTTTACGGTTCTGTCCAGTTTTGCACCTACGGCAGGAGCGGCATACATCCCTGCGAGCATGGAAATCAGAAACACAACGCCTCCGGTTCCGCCATACGTAAGAGACGCGATGGCTGGACCGGGACACAGTCCCGCTAATCCCCATCCCATGCCAAACATGACCGATCCGATGATAAGGCGGCGATCCAGTTCATGCTGCACCATTGTCGGGAAATTCCCACCCGACAGCGGTTTGCGATCTGGAACCAGCCTCCATGCGATCATCATGGGCACAATGGCTCCCCCCATCACAAATGCGAGTGTCGGATCCCAGTTGCCGAAAATATCCAGCCACCCCTGCACCTTGGTTGTGTCAGTCATGCCGGAAATCAACAGGCCTGCTCCGAACAAAGAGCCCGAAAGAAGCGATATCAGATTGCGCATCAGATCAACCCCCAGACATGGCGAAACAAGGCCAGCGTCACTGCCCCGGCCGCAATGTAAAGGATCGTTGCCACGATCCCGCGCACCGAAAACCGGGAAATGCCGCACACCCCATGTCCAGAGGTGCACCCGTTGGCAATTCGTGTCCCGATACCGACAAGCAGCCCAGCCCCGATCACAACCGTCAAATTCGAGGTCAGGTTTGTCTGCGGCCCCGGCGACAAAAACAGGCTTAGCATCAACGGCGTCCCAATCATCCCAGCGAGGAAATACAGCCGCTCGGCCGAGCGGTCAGAGCGATCGACAAGCCCTCCCAGGATACCGCTCGCCCCCATTACACGACCGTTTCCAAGCAGGTAAACTGCTGCGCCAAGACCAATCAACAGGCCGCCTACCAGTCCCCATATCCATTCTGAATACACTGATTTGTTCCCCCAAGAAGTTCGGCTCTAGCCGTCTAAAGTTTGTTCACTGGTAGTTTCAGGAACACGTCGCCATTCTCATCCTCAGGCGGCATCTGACCCGCCCGCATATTGACTTGTAAAGAGGGCAGGATCAGCCGCGGCATGGCCAAAGTGGCATCGCGGGCGTCGCGCATTTCAACGAATTCCTCGATAGGTCGACCTTGCCCGATATGCACGTTCAAGGCCTTTTGCTCTTCAACAGTTGTTTCCCACGCAAACTCGTCCCGCCCAGGAGCTTTGTAGTCATGCCCGACAAAGATGCGTGTCGCATCCGGCAGTGAAAGGATCCTTTGGATCGAGTTGTACAAATCTCCGGACGATCCGCCGGGAAAGTCGCATCGCGCGGTGCCAAAATCCGGCATGAACAGCGTGTCTCCGACAAATGCCGCGTCGCCGATGACATAGGTCATGCAGGCGGGCGTATGCCCGGGGGTGTGCAAGACGTCCCCTTTCATTTGACCGACATGAAATCCGTCGCCGTCGCGGAACAAGGCGTCGAACTGGCTACCATCGCGCTGAAACTCGGTACCCTCGTTGAAAATTTTCCCGAAAGTTTCCTGGATGGCGACGATTTGATCACCGATGCCAATCTTGCCTCCGAGTTTCTGCTGCAAATAGGGGGCTGCTGAAAGGTGGTCGGCATGGACATGGCTTTCCAGAATCCATTCGGTTCGCAACGAATTGGATTGGACATATCCGATGATCTCATCCGCAGATCGCGTATTGGTCCGGCCGGATGCGTGATCGAAATCCAGAACACTATCTATGATCGCGCAGGCATCGCCTTCAGGATCCTGAACCAGATAAGACACCGTGAATGTCTCGGCGTCAAAAAATGCTTTCACTTTGGGCGTCATGGTTTCCTCCGCCGGTTAGGTCTTAGTCATATATTAATAACGGAATGTGAAGCAATCAACATTTGGTGATTTGATGCCGGTCAAGGCAGAAGCGGCAAAGTCGGGCTAAAATTCAGGCATCCTGCGAAAGCGCGCCGATGTTAGGGGGCGGTCGGGCGAATTTTCGCGCGATAGAATAACCGAGTGATGTAAGTCTTAAAACCGTTACTAAACTATAGGTAACTGATGACATTTGGGAGGATGGATATGCCGAGAATCGATTTGTATTCCGAAGCCGAACAACTTGAGAAAAAACTGAAGGGCGCCAGTGTTGATACCCGCCTTGCCCTTCAGCCCAGTGTCACAAAGGTCATCGAGAAGATGCGTCTGCAGGGTGTTGAGGTTCCTGCGCGCCTGCGCCGTCTGGATGCGGCCCTGTGCGAGGACGTTATCGAAGCGCGTTTCGACAATCTGCCGGTATGATAGCCGCAGTCAACCGAACGAGATTCCAAGTATAACCAGCATAAGACCTATCACCGACAAAAAGAGCGCGCCCATGTTCCAGGGCAGCACCCGTTGAACAACGGCGCGCAGTTCATCGTCAGACAGGCCGGATTTGCGGGCTTTCATGACATGCAGAATGCACCAAACCAGCCCAGCCAGGCCGATAAGTGACAGGGCGGCACCGCCCCAGGTGATGAATTCGAACATCGTTTTCCATTTTTCAGCGTCTGACATGAGCGCTTAACTGATAGCGCTGGCCCGCACAAGCGAGACTGGTTTTTTGCATGCTTGCGGCTTGGCTCGCACCGATGTATCCCGCTTGTTGCCCACCTTTTCAGCATGACAAACCAGCCTCCGGGAGAGACTTAGATGGAAGAGAATACCGAAGATCAGGCCGCCGCGAATTACCGTGTAACCGCGGGTGAGTTGCGCCAGTTCATCGAACGGATCGAGCGTCTGGATGCGGAAAAGAAAGATTTGGCGGAGCAACAAAAAGAAGTGATGGCCGAGGCAAAAGCGCGGGGCTACGACACCAAGGTGATGCGGAAAGTGATCGCATTGCGCAAACGTGACAAAGACGACATTGCCGAGGAAGAGGCGGTGTTGGAAATGTACAAAGAAGCGCTGGGAATGTAACGGCTGCTTTCCCGCTATAGACTCAAGGTCTTAGAACCTGCACTCCGGGCATGGACTCAAGTCGGTCCATGTCCTGCGCATATAATTCTGCAAACGCGTCGACGATTTCCATGCTCCAATCTGGCAGATCAAGCTCTTCTGTTGTGAGCTCGGTTTTGGCGTGTTCCTCCAAAACCGTGGCAAGGTCGTCACGCAAATGTTCGTCCTGTTCCAGGCTTTGATCAATCAATGCCAGACCTTTGGATTTGCCTGAATCGTCTAGAAGTGACAGCAGTAAATCAAACTCGTCAACCAGCGTGTTGTCCGGGGGGAGGGCCGCGATTGCACGGATTATATCTCCCCAGATCAGAGGTGCGTCCTCATTGCTCCAGAGTGTGATTTTGACATTGGGCGCAAGATCTCTGATGTCCTCGACCATGCTGATCCAGCTGAGGCAGCTGATATCGGTACTTCGCATTTTGTCGAGGCGACTCTGTTCAGGTAGCGACATCAGAGCTTTGGGAATAAATCTGCCAGGGCTTAAAAAACCCATACAAAGCTCAATTTCGTGGTCAGGAAAGGACTTTTCAAGCAACTCCATTCGGCGTCCCGCATTTGGGTATAGCTGCCCGTCGTCCAGTGCATTTCCAACATCGCCTGCAAAGCTGGCGCATGAGTAAATCAAACGATCGACCTTCGGAGCCGATCGCAACCCAGCCCGAAGCATTTCCTTTGCGGCACCGATTTCATCCTGGTTTTCAATGGCAGCAAAGGCGGGTTCGAAAATTTGCCGATAACGGCGCGGGCCAAATACGGATGCACCATTTTGATGCAACGCGCCGGTGTTGCGTTGAAGGGACCGCAATACGAGACCTTCATCGGTGAACGCAGCACCTGCGTGGATTGCAACCTGCATATTCGGTTTTTACCCTCGCGTTCGTGCACATTATCTGTTGGGTTACAGGCTGTACTCCGCACAGTCAAACCAGGCGGAGTAAAATCTCTGGGCCAGACCCAGTGCCATGAATACAGAAAATCGTTAAGCGGCGGCAAAATTCTGTCTTGAAGTCCGTAACAAGAGGCATTAATCGACACCAAGTGCCCCTATAGCTCAGCTGGTAGAGCAACTGATTTGTAATCAGTAGGTCCGCGGTTCGAGTCCGTGTGGGGGCACCACTTTTCCAATAAAAAACAATGCGTTGCGCAGCGTCTGGCCGCGCGAGTTTACTGCCCATTGCGCAGTCAGACATATAGCAGACATTCTGCGATTCAGGCCCCGAGTGCCCTGCGCCACATCAGTCTGACATGTTCGATACGTTCTAGTAGATTGGGAGCCAGTTCTCGTACCCAGTTTTTGTTTTTATTTTCAATATCTTGATATGCTTTGATATGAAAATACGTTGTTTAATGAGACATCAGATTTCAACACAGGAATCGGGCACAAAAGGTGACGAATGAAGTCGTATAAGAAGCTCAGAGTTTCTTGTATTTTGATATCAAATTATTGCTTTTAAACATAAATATGGCGCTCACCTATGTGGATTTTCTGTAATCATTGCCAAATTGCAAGGCTTTTACTCAAGAATAGTCAATGCCCTTTACAGCTATATGTAGTTCTGGGCGCGACGTCATTATCTGCCTCGCCATAGAATTCAAATGGCTGACCACCTCCGGAAGAGACATCCATGCGTTGGTATCAGGATGTTGCCAACGCTTTCCATTCGCTTGGCAAATAAGTAGGCAGCCGGTTCGACACATTTCGTGTTGCAAATATTGGCCAACCAATTGATTGACAAGCGCGTCTTCCAACTGTGGTACGCTCCAAACTTCTCGTTTCAACTCCACAGTGGCATAGCCTTGCATAGCGTGAGGGTGGAAACGGATGTCCGTACGGTTTTCGTCAATCACGACAGCCTCTTGCGTAAAATCGAAGACACCTCGATCTCGACCGCGCAACCAGTTTGCGATGGATCTGCGTAAATCGGTTTCCTGATCCAAGCGACGCAGAGCTTCGATAGGCGTATCGTCAGCATGCAGGACATCGTGTTCAAACGAGTCTAGTCTCGTCATCATTGCTGTCAGCAGTGATCTATTGTCGAACGGTATGAAAGCACCCTCCCGATCCATTGCTTGAAAGGCGGTTAGCGGATGCGGTGTCACGTCACTCATCTGAGCTGCAATTTCATAAGCCATTTGACGCAGTCGATCTGGCATATGCCCAAATTCGGGCTGGTCGGCCAATTCATGAATGACAGCTAAAGTTTCAGGCAATTTGGTATTGAGGAGAGACTCAAGCAGAAACGATCTTGCGTCTTGTGCGTTGTCACGCAAATCTGGCGTATATGTGCCTTCATGCTCGACATCATCTTCTCGGCGAACAGTTTGGTAAGCACGTAACACTAGATTTCTCAGAAGCGGCACACGACGTTCTTCGGGAATCTTGGCCAAGTCTGGCACCCGTCGGGTGTGCCTATCGCCAAACACATTGGCAAATGCATTGATAGCATTCTCAATGCTTTCCGCTGTTCCTAAATTCTCTGTTTCAAGTAAGAGGCGTTGGCACCCGGTTTCGGGATCCAGCATTGCCATGAGCGAAAGTACAAAGTCAGTAGGTAGAATTGCACTCTGTTCGAGTTGTTGCTCGAGAGACCTGATTGCCAAGGTGCAAGCCTCGGGGTTCCCATCTTCAGCAATTATGCGAATGGCATACTCCAGAGCACTTTTTGCCCCTTCCTGTTCCGCTGAAACAAAGTCCGCTATGTGTGGCGCTACTCGAACCGCCACTGCGGTCTTCATATTTCCAGTTCCGTTATACAGTACATCATGGAACATTTCGGCCTGTCCCACTTCTTCCAGCTGTTCTAGTTGAGCAAAAGCCTCACCGGCAACCACGTCAGCCACAGCTTGTGGATGCACCTCGTCCAACGTCGCCATGTATCCGCCAAAGCCATTCAGTTCGATGCATGCAATCCGCGCAGCTCTAGTCGCTTCATCGTAGGAAAGGGATTTTGCCCAACCAATTGTTTCTGCCTCAGATTTCACTGCGACCAGAGCAAGCAACCAACTCTGGGGGTAGCTATTGCGTTGCTCTTGCGCCCGCTCGCTCCGGAGCTGAACGTCGGTTGACCGCCAGAATACTGACAGTTCGCGGCGATAGCATTCCAGAAAGTCATTCCCGAGCGTTCGGGCAATCGTTGCACTATCCCAATGCCCCCAAGTGCTATCTCTGTCGACAGCCTGACTTGTGACTTTCTGTGCGTCGTACAAAACACCGAGCCGACGCTCACCATTCAAGAGGTATTCGGGATCATTCAGAACTTCAGACCGCCATTCAAGCCATCCGGCGACACGTTCGGATTCCTCTGTCTCGCGTTCGGCGTCACGAGCCTGCATTTCAAGATCAAATTCGTCGAGTTCCCGAGGCTGTGGGTTCAATATGCGATAAATGGTTTCAGTCCAATCTTGCCTATCTTCCACCCGGTATTGCAACGTCTCGGAAAGAGCTTGATCTTCTTTAATGTCGAAAAACTGTGTGATTGCATGGAACGCTACGCCCCTACGGTTTCTGTCAGCGTCTGGTGCAACTGCCTCAAGCAGCCAAGCTTGGTCACTGGTGTCATAACGGAGCGACCGTCTACTATCCGACGTGGCCCTAATAAAACGTGGCCAATCATCTTCATTCCCCTCCATCTCATCCGCTAAATGCAGGCACGCCCAAAAATAGGCCTCTCGAAGTCTGGAGTTCGCTCCAAGTGCTGACCAAATTGCTTTCGTTTCCTTCTCCGCAATGATGCTTTCGTATCGCTCTCCGAAGTGGATGGCGATGGAAAGCGCCCGTGCCCAAGCTGAGGGATCTTCTGTCTCTGTTGGGACCGTCGTTTGACAACACGCAATGAGTCCATCCTGATAGTGATCCTTTTCCGCGTGCGCTTGATACATTCGGCAATCGTCTCCGCGCGATGCCCAAATTCCATCGGCTAATCGATCCCGCAAAACGGCTTGTTCTTCTTGGCTGAGTTGGTCGTTTTTGACGGTCTGATAAATCGTATAATTCAAACCATGAACAGAGTTTGGAACGACATCTAAACCATCGATAAGTGTCAAGAACGCCTCTGAGTTTATAAGGTTTGGCACCATTTCTGGTAGAATGTTCCTGATAACCCGCTGTGGTAAGACCCTGTTTAGGACCGCTTCTGCGAGAGTGCGTTTTTGATCCGATGTTCCGGCAACAAGGACACCTCGCGATGCGTAGATTCGATGATACGCGTCTAAGTTTTGATCCAATGCTGCTGTCAGTGCCAAATCTGTACAGTCCGGCATCGGTCCAAGCCAAATCAATTCAAGCAGGAGTTCCAAGCTGTCATGACCGGTACAAGCATCCTCCCAAAGTTCGCGAACGACGGCACCAAGGCTTGCGTGAGCGACACGCCTGAGTTCTTGATGCCCAATGCCAGAACGACACCAACCTTTTCCGGAGTATTGAAGTGTATATCCACGCAAAACTTCGGCTCGGATGTCCAATGATAGTGCACTCGGTAGCCCTTGCTGAAACAGCAACCCCGGCTCTCGTTGCAACAAGGTCCTTCGAATGTCGGCATGCCATAGGGCCAACCAAGCAGCTACCGGGGCAATGCTTGGTTTGACAACCGCTTCGCCACCGACTTCGCCAAACAAGAGAGCGAATAGGTCGCGTTCGTGCATGCCATCTTCACGTAAACGATGCAGTCGCGTTGCTGCCAGATATTCTTGTGTTGACCGATGGTGGAACCGCACTGAGCCAACACCACTCGGGTCGAATAGGGTTTTCCCAATAAGCTCCTTTTGTTGATCAGGCGTCCAGTCCGTCAGGATGTCCCCTACATCCAGCGCGTCAGGACTGTCGCTCTTCTCGACATTTAGCGTACGCCTCTTTAGCAGAAACATGGCTAGTGCAATTCGTTCGGCACCATGCTGGGCTTTCTCAGCGCTCAGTGCTCGAGGTTTATTTGGTTGTTCTTCCCGTAGTTTTCGCTGAATGCCTAGCTTCAGCTGATCTTCTAAAGAACCCAATGGAACGCCGGTAGCAAGCTGATCTAAAGCATCAATGATCTCAGCAGGCAGTCGGTAAAGATGCCAAAAATCATGTGCTTCCAAATGGGTGCAAAAATTATCGGCAAAATTCGGAGAATAGTTTTGAGCGAAATCTCTTACCTCGGCTTGGCTAAGAGGTAAAAGCGTGACGATGAACGGCGAGATGTTCTCATTCTTGTTTTCGGGCTCTGTTTCGGAGCTGACTTTCCCTTGCACTGATCCCGATTTCGAAACCACCTGCAGAAAATAGGCTTCACTACCGTGGTCTTTTTCATCAATTGGATTTGATCCACGTGAAGAAAAGGTGCGTTTTAGCCCTATTAACAACCGACCGGCAATGCGTCTCAAGCACCCAAATGGGTCAGAGTGGCTGCTACCGCTCTGACCCACCGCCTCCGGGATGTTTCTTAATTCTGAGGCGGGACTAAACGAATTCCGAGCCACGCAAAACGGCTCTAATTGCTGGCTGTCGATTTGGGACTGCCAATCGGCAGGTCGACAGGAAAGCACCAAATTCATTCGTGCAAAGTGCGGTTCACAAGCTGAATGGAGCTTCTTGACCGCCGTGCGCAGCGAACCCTCTCTGAGTTTTAGTTCATCTAAGGCATCTAAGAAGAAATAGGCGGTAGCCGTAGGACTTCCCTTCCAAGCCTCGAATGCCACGGCATCTTTCTCAGTCAACGCGTCTTCGAAATTTTCGTCATGCAATAGCTCCAGTGGAACGAAAAACGCAAAACTTCCGGACTTGCGCAGTAAATCCACTTGCCTTTCAAACTCGTATGTCTTGCCCGAACGCCCCTCACCCAAGACAACCAAGGGGGTTTGTTCCAAGAGGTCAGGCCACTTGTAGACACCATCGGGTTCTGAACCGAAGTAAGATAAATAATCGGGGTCTCTAAGTTCTTGTTTGTCGGCGCGTGCGAACCGGCGTGCGACAGCGACGTTTGACACCATTAAATTGAAACTCCGATATTCGATGACGCTTCCCAACAAACAATTGGTTGAGGGCAACTAGCTTGCAGAAAAGTATAAGTTTTCTGCTGCAAGTTGAAGTGGTTGATTGATTTTTTGGGAGTTCGGTGCGGCTTGATGGTTTCAATATCTGCTGTGCTCGTCATACTGGGCTTGAAAATTGATCCTAGTTGTCCACCGATAACCGCGATGTGTGGACAAACTCAGTGTCGCGCGTGAAGTTTCAACGCGGTCTGCGAGCGCAGCGCTTCGGCTTCCCAGTCGGTCGTTGATATGACTGGGACTAGCATCAGACCGGACACTCGACCTAACTCCTTGCTGTGTAGAACTCTGACCTCTTCCTGCGCGACCATCAGTTTGAATAAACGGTCGAAGGCCTTAGTTGCATGCTCAGACTCAGCCTTGGTAATGTCGGCTTGGGCCATGTACTGCTCGAATGCCCGTTTCAGCTGATCCAGGGTTTCGCAATCGCTGAATTTGACGGGACGAATACGCTTCGATTTCTCGCTGAACAAAATACGTGCTGCGTCAGCATCACCGCCTTGCGCCCTCAGAGTCAATGCATGGCACACTTTGGCTTCTTCTTCAGGGGTCATTGCAGCTGCCTCCATCGTTTTGAGGGTCATTGTAAAACAGATGTGAGCTCCGCGCACTGGGCCGCAATACGACCTGACGCAAATTATCGAAGACGCAAAAGCATCTTATTTTTCATTGGGTTGAGCGTGAAAGCCAAATACATTGGTGGAAGTTCAACAATGAGGGTGAGATCATGATCAGCGCGGTGCCTGAGGGGTTGGAATTTGATGAAAAGAAGATGCGGTTTGACCTGAACCACGCAATGAGAAATGACCGCGTTTTCGGTGCTTTTCGCTTGTACGGAAGACCTGCTGAGGGAGGTTCACTGTTGTCCAACCCTCTCTATGGCCGCAAGTACTACGCGTTCAACGATTTCGAGTTGGCATTGGCAGATATGCAAGACAGTTGCCCGAAGTGGAGCGAAATCGACCTCAATATTCAGATCAGCCATGCGCTTGTCTATGTGATGGATGGAAGCGGGCGCAAACCCAAGTTTCACGCTCATCTGTGGAAACCCGACATGGGCCGCAAGCTTGCCAAGATCGACTATTCACGCATGCATGATGGCACAAATCCCTACGAGCGAAATGCTCTAGCAACATTGCTTAAGCAGGATCGCCCTACGAAAGTCTCCACAATTGCTAACGCTGCATACAACTTCATCGGCAGCAGGATTTCAACTTTGCATCCATCAGTTGAGGGATATAGCAAAGACATTCACCTTTTGATGCTAAGGAAGACCCTGACAAGGCTTATGCACTTGAATCCGATGGTCATGTTTGAGCGAGGCAATGACCCACGGGGATCTGATGCCAAGATTGAGCATCTCGGAGCTTATGACACCGGTAGGAACTGTCATTTGAGTTGAATGTGTTTCACTAAGCTGACGCTGACCGGATCCCGTGTGAATGTGTACTTAGTCGTCTCAATCACAAGACTGATTGTATACTGTGATGGGTGAACGTATGAAACACCACATACCCAGAACAATACGACCGTTTAGTTCACAAGGAAGATTTTATGACTGCTACAAACCCAATCGAAACACTGTTGCATCGGGCTAAAGAGGCAGGTCTAAAAACTGAATGTCGTGAAGTTCAATACGAAGACGAAATGAGAACTTGGAATTACCTCTTGATGCCAGCAGGAAAGGAGCCAAGGCGTATCCCAGTTTCATCAGCCGAGAAAGCGGAAGAGTTTCTAACGGTTGAATTCGAGCGTTTTTCCTTTCTGGGTGACTATGATGCGATAGCGGATCTTGAAAAAGGAGAAATTGAAGTAGCCCTTTCATCACGCGACCCAATGGGACCGTCAATGATTGAAAGAAGGCTTGGGTTCTCTCCGCTACCCACAGGTGACGATGAAGAAGGTGAAGATGAAATCGAAGAGTTCGCTTTGCGCGCTGAAGGTCCGGGCGGGGTTAGACTGGAAATTTCCCAGGGCACCCGAGAATTACAAGTTTTGACTTCGAGGCCCGGTAGGCGTAATCCATTGAGCCTTAAGCTTTTTCTTGACGGCTCCCATAAGTACGGCTCTGCGCTCAATGCACTTGAGACTGTTTCGAATTCGTTATTCTTTCAACTGGATTTGGAGCGAGGGGTCACTCTTTCGTTAAGAAAATCACTTCGTAGGCGTCGACCAATCAGACGCAAAATCTCGAGTGCCGGCGAAGTTGCAAAACTACAATTTCCTGATTTCGAGTACGACAACGCACCAATCTCACTATACTGGTATGGGAAGAGTGCACGGGGGATGCCGCTACTGCAGTTTTTGGCATATTATCAAGTTGCCGAGTATTATTTCCCCAATTTCGCAAAACTAGAGGCCGTAAGAAGCGCAAGGAAGATTCTAAAACACCCCACTTTTAGAGTGGACCGAGAGTCCGACCTCACAAAACTCATTGCCTCAATTTCTGGAAACGGTCGTGTTGGAAGTAGCGAGCGCGAGCAAATGAAGGCAACCGTCTCGGAAGTCTTGTCCTTGGACGATGTTTCGCAATTTTTTGAAGATAATGAAGATATCGCTGCAATCGTAGGAAAGAAACAAAGAGGTATAACTGACAAGACGGTAAACCTAAACAGAAAAGACCACGATCATCGCCCGGACATCGCTGATCTGTTATATGATATCCGTTGCCGCATCGTTCATACAAAAAATGACTCGGACAGTACTCGATCAGAGATGCTTCTGCCATTCTCAACAGCAGAGGACGAACTTTGGGCCTATATAGACTTGATGCAATTTGTTGCTCAAAATGCGCTCATTAGGTCAAGCTCAGTTTTACGTTCTCTATAAAAGCATCTAGTCGCTGTGTATTCTGGGTGGAGGTTTTTTGCGCTTCCGCAAAGAACTGCTTTATCTTTGGAAAGTGGCACCAACGGCGATGAATGGCAGGTCACCGGTTTGCTATACGATGTGTGACTACCACCGTAAAACCCGTTCAAGTGTAATTCGAGACCTTACGCTTCTTGCGGCCCCCACCCCCACCCATATGGGGGTCATGACAAGGACCAATCCGCGTGGTCGGCGTCGCCCCAATCATGCGCAGCGACATTCATGTGCTGGAGGAAGGCCGAGCGTGCAGCTTGTAGGGCCGGGATGGTAATTACTCTGTGTGTCTGTGCCGTATCGCCGCTCACAGACATGGTGCGATTGCGGCCCGGTATCAGGGTAATCGGTTTCAACACCCTTGCAGGCTGCGGGGCATTTGATCCAACACGAATGCTAAAACTTCGAAAATGCTCAGCGAGCGCCTTAGTTCGCACTTCCCATGCTCCGCCGACATTGCGTGAACATGGCGGCAGAACGCCAGTTTCCAACAAGTCACGCAGAACCCGCTCTGGCCCAACCGCGGATTCAAGCTTCTGATCATCACGGCCTTGAGTGTGGGGGATAGCACCCGGGTTGAATGCAGAAATATCACGGGTTTGCAGAGCATGCATGAGTGCTTCCAGCTCATCTGGATACTGCCGTCTGAATTGCCCCCAATAATCCCAGTCTTTCGCATGGCGTGGGGAAACGACCAACACGAGCATACGGCGGTCGTGACGGGCGATATGAGCGACCTGCGATGCGTTAGATGTCATGAACACCCTCGCGCAATTCCGCGCCTCAACCGCGGCAATCCCCTTTGCATTGTAGGTCATAGTTTTGTTGGTGATGAGCGCCTTAACCTTGCTTTCCACAGCCCTATCATTCGGAGCAACGGCCTCTTCAAAATGCAGCAGGATCTTCTCTTTGGCGCTGCTGTTGAACTGACCAACCAGCGTATTGGCATCTGCGGTTGTGGCACAGTACCGCTCACCAAGAAGCTCTCGCAGTAGGTCCATGAATGTGGACTTTCCTGTACCCTGTTCTTCGCTTTGTAGGATGATTGCCGTTCCCGGCAGATGCATGGGCTTCTGAATCAAGTGGGCGAGGTAATTCAACAAATACTCGGAGGCTTGTTTGTTGCTGGCGCAAATCACCTCTCGGATCAGATAGGATATCGCGGGCCACTCGCCCATGACCGGCATCGTCGCCCATCCTCTAAAGGTGTTGAGGATGCTGCCAGTGTCGGTCGAAATGGTGCGGTTCAGAGTGTCATATCGCATTTCTTGTTTGACGTAGCGACGCGCCTTGTCGGATTTGCACCATTCGCCAGCGGCTGGTTTGATGATCGGCACATTCTTGTCGATATCCCAGCCACAGAACATGTCATCGTAAGATTTTGCTTGGCAGAACTGCGGCATCCGCCAGCTGATTTGTGAACCATTGAAGGGATCGAACCTGTCTTCGAACACCATTGGTGTGCCGCCGTGGTTCTCAATCAGATAGTAGTTTTCGTTGTACCATTTGATACGTGTTTGTCTGCAGATCTTTGCCTCTTTGGCAATCATATCGTTGATACAGTCGTCCAAGATAGTGACGGCGGATTTGTCCAATCGAGACGATTGCATTCTGGCCTCCATCAGCTTGGCCCCGAAGTCGTCATCTGCATCTTTCAAATCGTCTTGCAGCGCGTTGGCACGTTCTGGACGCATATAGAGGAAATAAGGAGCGAAAGTGGCTGGCTCGGATTTGTTCATCAGCGCCTGCGAAACCAACATAGCCGCGCGATTTTCCACCATGCGTTTGACGAAAAGAGTTTGATCCCAGAAGTTTGCGAGTGAAACCCTTGGTGCTAATGTCACTTCCTGAGATCGTTCGCACCGTGACTGCTCTGTGGTCGCGAGGGCTTTGGGCCATTCGCTAGGCCACAGTCGGCTGAACTTGTCCACTCGGCTTTCGCCACTGGCCGATGATTCGGCGAGCTGGACAAGGCCGCTACGTGAGAGGACGCGATAGACAGTCTGCTCATCTGTGCAGAATTGCGCGGCGGTGTTGGTGACCGCTGTCATAACGTCTGACCATCCGTTTCGCAGGTTGGAGCCTGTGCGGAATGCATCACCGTGAACGCTGCCGCCTATGATGGCCTGCAACCGGGCTTCAGTGCAGTGCGCCGGAGTAACTTTGGCCAGAGATGAAGAAAGCGCAGGAACGTTAGTCTTTCGGAACGCCTGCAGCGCCTGTGCGGTTTCCTTGCCTATGTCTGCGAGTGAATTAGTACTGAGGCAATTCCCGGTCAAAATCAGTGTGTGCCGCATCAGGAGGTCAATATTGTATTTCGAATGCCGGGCTTTGTGGGTTGCTCTTTCTTCTTCGGTTAGGTCAGGCGCTCTGCCGATGTAATGTAAACCGGCCCCGGACATAGAGGTTTCGCAATAGGTGACATCGGACAGGGCAAGTTTAATCTTTGTTCGAACTGTGATTGCTTCTTCCAAGTGTTCTTTGGCCACCTTCTCAAGCGGATCGACATCAAAACAAACGAAGTCATTTTCAAAGCCAAGTATTAGCGCCAGATTCAACGAGGGTTCACATCTGATCATTTCAACTGCGGTATCGAACGTGCAGTGATGATCCGGGTTGTTCCAACTGCCCGGAAGCACCTTGCCGTCAACGATACGGCACGGCTTCTTGGTCCCGGCACGCGCGACCATCCACCATTTACCGTCGCGCATCTTTTCCGGAATTTTCGCAAACCGGGTTGTAGTGTCATGCGGGAAGGGCGTGACATTGGACGCGTCAAAGACGGGGGTGAGCTTGGCCATTTTGACCTCTTGAGATGCGAAATTGGGCCTATTGTCTGACATGTGTCTGCTTGATCCACAGGTCAGGCGATAGATCTTTGGAAAGGTTAAGAATTTTGAACTAGGCCCGCTGATCGTTTGTCAGCGAGCCTATTTTTGAGGGCGATACAGGCTCAATGCCCACCGCTCGGCCCGTCCTTCTTCGCAGGGGGCTGTTCCGCGCCAATGGCTTTTTCAAGTTCGCGCTGTGCCTCTGCCAAGAACTTGCCGTTAGCCTGTTCTTGGACTCGTTTCAGGTCCACGTCGTTCATGTTTTGCCATGACGCTACAGTCTCAATTGTAACGCCTTGCGCCTGAGCCGTCACAGCGAACGCCTTGAGACGATTCTGGGCATGGGATTGCATTTCCCGAGCCTGCTTTACCTGCTCAATTTCGGAGGCGTGTTTAACGGTGTCCACAGGGTTTGCCGCCATCGGGGCTGGGTGGCTGGCCTTGGGTGTAGCGCCAGAATACAGAACAGCCCCGGTCATGTCGCATATAACGGATTGGCGGACAAAGGCGTCAGGGGCGATATGAGGCAGCGGCTCATATTTGCTTTCCAGTCGATCTTTCGGGTTGATGAACTGGTGGCCTGCCTGTGGTGGCTGATTGAAACGGCGGATGGCATCGTGATACCGCGCCGTGCGAGCCAACAGTCGCGCGAAACCGGGACAAGCTTGCATAAACTCACGCATCAAGGTGTGCAGTTCAGCACCCTCCTTTTGCAGCGCCGTGTAGTCGCGCTTTTGCTGTTCATCGCGCACCCGGACAGTGACCAGCCGATGCAATTCCTCCAATCGTGGCAAGGCATCGCTGAACATGTCCAGTTGCCCTTGCAACGCTAACAGATCACGTTTTGCACTTTCGCGGTCGTCGTCTTCGGTGGTGATGTCCCGGACAACCTTCTGTTTTTCGTTAATTTCGCCTTCCAGATCGCCAATGAGGGACTTGGTTTCGTCGGTGAGGTGTTGAACCGCGTCTGGCGTGAAGGACTTACCATGGGTTTTCAAAGCCCGCTTAATCTCGCCGCTCAAGTTCAGTTCTTTCGTAATTGCCTCGGTCATTTCAGCGTTCCACTTCTTGGAGTGATTTTACCCACGCCGCGACGTCTGAATATCGCCACGCCACGGTGTTTGCGCTCGTCTTGAGCGGTTTGGGAAATTCGTTGTTTCGGATTTTCGCGTACAGGGTCGAGACGGACAGACCCGTCAAATCGACAACCTGCTGACGCCGGAGAAGTCTGATCTCGTCCATTGTGTCGCCCTCAATTGCTGTTCTGCAATCAACGTAACAAGGGCGACCCGCGATGGCCTTGACGCGAATAACGCGACGCTATGTTCGTACAGAATTTTCAGTAGCAGTTGGTCACGACAGGGCGAGGCGTAATGTCTTCCGCGCCCCGCTCAATGCCTTCAGATTCAGCGTTGTAAGGCGGTTCTGGGGGAGTCGTGTATGTCGGGACGTTTGTGGACGTAGTCGCCTTGTGAACCTAGCAACAACGCGAACTGCGCGTCGTGTCGCACGTCACGCAGCCCGCTTTCGCGTAGTTGGGTAATACATGTCTTTGACGGTCCGGGGGCTGATGTTTTCTTTCGGAAAATATGCCGACCAAACATCAGCGACGATGGAAGAACTGCAAACCGTTTTATCGTTGCAGCCATCGTGCCAAACAGGAATGCCGAATATCGAATGAACGCCCCCAACTAGGTTTATAATCATCCGAGTTCGCTGATCCTTTTGGGGATGACAGAGTTTGGGAAACCGTTTCGGTTTAAGGTGATGAAACTCGAAGAAGACATCCCGATAGTGGGGATGTTCAAACCCCCGTTCGAACATCGCTTCCATATGCTCGACCAAGATTGTGGCTTCTTCCCAAATAACTTTGTTTGTCTTGCCTGCGGCTAACAAGCTGCGGACGATGTTTCCTTGTGCATCATGGTCGAGTTCGCAGTAATCGTTGAAAGCCCTTAGCCGATCTGGAATTGCCGGATAGCCAAGTTCACGGAGCAATAAAACGTCGTCGGAACGAATTGCGCCGATGCTGGGTTCAATAACCTTTGTTTCTCTGGGGCTATCTGACAGGTTTTCAACCGAATAGTCCGTCGGCCTATCCAAAACTATCGTTGGGAACATCCGGTTCAGCTCGCCCCGCACCCATTCGGCTGCGGACAAATGTTTTTCGCGGTTCATACTGCCAACCTCACAACATTGGTTTCCCGCTGCGTGATCAATGCGGCCCAATCATCCAGTACCTTGGCGCGCTGGGGCAATTGGCTGGACATGTTGTAAACCCGCGCGACCGCTGACGCCGCCGACCCTGTGGCGGCGTGATTGAGGATGCGATCCACCACACCTTCATTGGCCCCGGATTCCGCCATTACTGTTGCAAAGGATGTGCGGAAATCATGAAACCGCCAAGGCTCAAGATCAGGCAGAAGTTTGTCCAGTTCCCGCTTCATCTTGCTGAACCCCGAAACCGGGCTGTTTCCTGTGGTCGTGAAAAGCAAATCCCAATCGCCTTGCTCTGGCAGTTCCGCCAGTGCAGTCTCTGATAAGTGAACGATATGGGCGCGCCCTGATTTGGTGCGAGCAGCAGGCAGGGTAAAGCGCTGCTTCTCCAGTTCGACCTCAGACCAGCGTAGGTGGGCAATATCCGAGCGGCGTTGCGCGGTCAGGATGAGCAGGCGAACTATCGGTGTCCACAGGGGGCTAAGGAACTCGGCGGCGTCATAGATGGCGCGGATTTCGTCCAGCGTCAAAACCCGGTCGCGTGGTTTTTCCCGCACTGCGTTGGACAAACCTGCGCCAATGTTTTCATCCGTATATGACCGTTGCCATGCGAACTTGCCGAATGCACTCAAAGCCGCCTTGTACCGGTTTGCATGGATCGGAGCACTTGCTGCGGTCGCGTCAATGAAAGCCTGCATATCGCGTCGGGTCAGCTTGGAAATCGGTTTGGTCAGATGGTCAGCCAATGCGGCCTGTAACTGGCGGTAACGCTCAGCGCCAGATTTTAGGTTGTCGAGATGAAGCGTCTTGTAAGCGTCCAAAACTGTGGCGACCGTTGTGTTGCGGATTTGCTCGGCCTTGCGGTCGACGCCTTCCATGGCCTCTTTCTCAAGCGCGATTGCTTTCTCCCGTGCCTCAGACAGGCTGATGGCAGGAAAACGACCAAGAGTGTGGCTACGCAGGGGACCGCCACGAATGCGCTTTTCAAACACCCAAGTTTTAATCCCGGTTGGGGTTACTCGAACGCGAAGACCGACCCGCAGGCTGTCCGATACATCATAGCGCTTGTCCCGCGCCTTGAGCGCAGCAACCGAGCGATCCGTCAATCTGACACGTTCAACCATATCCAAACCCTTTCAAACTGGCCGACCTATTTCTGGTCTGGCCTCTTCATCCGTAGGGCGACGGGGATCTGCGCATCAACAAGAAATAAGATCACTTTTCCTGTGCTGCTGTCAGACATATGGCAGACAATTTCACAAATCACGCGTCGCATTCGCATGTAACGAATGATAACGCCTCGCAATGCGGATGGCACCGTTAATATAATGAAATCAATCTCTTAGATGCAACGCATCGCAATGGTTCGCACGCCTTTGCAACACCCTTGCTACTTGATTTGTAATCAGTAGGTCCGCGGTTCGAGTCCGTGTGGGGGCACCATTTCACTCTAAGATTCTTTCTATTTCTTGATTTTCCAAAAGTCAGAATGATTGGGACAGCGCAGGCGAATTGCGTAACGAAGAGTTTTTCCGAGGACTTTTTCTGATGACCTGCGTAAATGGGGTGGTGGTCAAAGGCGGCGATTGAATTTCCGCAAGTTGCATCGGCGAAACGCATTGTGTTCATAGCCTTATGGCCTTACTGGTGCTTTCAGCCTAAAAACTGGCCCAACGCGCTGTGCGGGCGTGATGGAATGGTAGACATATCAGACTTAAAATCTGAAGGGCGTATGCCCGTGTGGGTTCGAGTCCCACCGCCCGCACCACCTCTGCCAGCCTGATTGATTTTCAAGTCTCGATGCAGCAGAACCTCTCCCGATTTGCTTTGGTTCGGGTTCGGCGGGAATTGAATACCGGGATTGGTCCAGCGCAAAAATCGGTGTCCTGCATTAAATGTCCAATATCTATCCAGTCTAAGGTGAGGGCCTGTCAGGCTACACCTTCCAGTTCCTGCATGTTAGCATCCCGTAAATTTCTTCAGGAGACACCATATGCCGTTGACCGTAAAACAAATGATGGAAGCTGCGAACTCCACCGTCGAGCGAATCCAGAGAGCCAAAGCGGTCGAGATCCTGGAGCGAGGTGGCCTGCTTCTGGACATCCGCGATGCAGCGGAATTGCAGCAGACAGGGCGTGCTTCGGGGTCACATCATATCCCGCGCGGTATGTTGGAATTTCGGGCCGATGACACTCTGCAATCACATGATCCAGAGCTTCGCAAAGATCGCCCAATTGTCTTGTATTGTGCCTCGGGTGGCCGCGCTGCCCTTGCGGGAAAACTGTTGCAGGACATGGGGTATGAGCAGGTCTATAACCTGGGTGGCTTGGTCGATTGGGTGAATGGCGGGGGCGAAGTCGCCTAGCCAATAGGAAACGCCAGAACCCGAGCTGTGATCGTTCGAAAGGTCAGGTCAGGCGTTGAGGAACGTCCTGACGGCGGCCTCGAACTCACGCGGTTTTTCCGCATGCAACCAATGTCCTGCACCAGGTATTTTTGCAAAACGTGCCGAAGGGAACATTCCGCGGATCACAGAGCGATGTTCAGGCAGCACATAGTCGGACTCCCCCCCGGACAAAAACAGTGTTTGACCACCCCAGGATGCGTCTATTTCAGGAAAGCCCATGATCTTGGGCATTTCAGAGGCCAAAGTATCCAGGTTCAAAAGCCAACGCTGTCCGTTGATGTCGAGTGACTGCGTGAAAAAGCTCTGAAGGGCTTTTTCGACTCCGTTGTCGGCCAGTTGTTGTTCAGCGTCCGAGCGACGCTCGACCCGGGAAAGGTCCACCGCGCGCATCGCTTCAATAAACTGAATCTGACTGTGGCTATAGGCCACCGGGGCGATGTCTGCCACCACCAGTTTGCGCAGCTTCGCGCTGTGCAGCAGGGCTAAAGTCATGGATGCCTTGCCGCCCATCGAATGTCCGACGACATCTGCCTGTCCGCCGAACTGGTCGATAACTTCGGCCAGATCATTCGCCAGATCGGAATACCCATGGTCATGCGTCCACATGCTGTTTGCGTGGTTGCGCATATCAACCGCCACAACTTGCCGCTCGTCAGATAGCCGGCGGGCGATGACCCCCCAGTTCCGGGCCGAGCCATATAGGCCATGGGCGATCAGCAAAGGGGGCTTGTCGGTTGGTTCACCATGTATGATCGTGTTCAGCATATAGCCGTGATACCCGCCGCAATCTGAAACGGCCAGCCCCATTGTGGCTCCTATTCCACATGGGTAAACTGTCAGCTCAGGAGGCCGCAGCATGCCGCAAGACACAGATATACAAATCCAAATTGCGCAGACCATACAGCTGTTGCGTGACAAGTTGGGTGTGCGCGACAAAACGCTGACCGCCTCGGTCAAAAAGGCCAAAAGGCAACTGCCGCGCCGGATATACAAACAGGCAATGGTCCTGGCTCAAGCAGAGCAGATGGCGGCCCATCCAAAACTGCGACTTGTGCTGGACAATCCAAAACTGATCCAGGCCTCGGAAGAGGTTCAAAAACATCTGGGGGGCATCAATTTGGCGGATCGGCGGATGGGGTGGTTTCTGGGAATGCTGGGCGGGCTGACTTTTAACCTGTTGGCCTTTTCTGCTTTGTTGCTGATCTTCATGTTGTGGCAGGGGCTTATCTGACCACAAAAAAAACGGCGCCGGATTGGCGCCGTTTTGTTTCTTGGATGACTGAATTCTTACAAGTTTGGATAGATAGGGAATCTGGCGCAGAGGTTTGCGACTTCGGCTTTGACTTTGGCCTCGACCTCACCGT